>PBXW01000088.1 GCA_002727735.1 Crocinitomicaceae bacterium | reverse complement strand
AAATGGCTTTTGGGCTATGAGTAAAGATGAAGAGTTGCCTAATAAAAACCTGACAGCTTCCTTTTTAGTTAAAATTGAAGATGTAACAAGTAAAATACTTTCCGAACTAAGTAGTGATATGACAGAGTTTGAAAGAAGAACAAAGGTGAGTGAGCTTTCAAAGAAAATAATCGAAAACGCTATTGACTCTTCACATTACGAAGCCAGGGTAAAATCATTTTACGGAGGAAGTGAATATTATCTTTTTGTTTATGAAGTATTTAAAGATGTTAGATTGGTTGGTGCTCCCCCTTCTTCAATAGGTAAATTCGGTGGCGACACAGATAATTGGATGTGGCCTAGACATACTGGAGATTTCACTTTATTTAGAGTTTATGCTAATGATAACAATGAGCCATGTGCATACGATGAAAATAACAAGCCTTATGGTCCAAAACATGCCTTACCAGTATCAATTGCTGGAGTAGAAGAGGGTGATTATGCTATGATCATGGGATACCCTGGAAGTACAGATAGATACTTAACATCTTGGGGGGTTAAGCAAGCAGTTGAAGTTGAACAACCTGCAAGAGTTAAGATTAGACGAAAGAAATTAGATTTGATGGAAGAGGAAATGAATAAGAGTCAAAAAACTAGAATTCAATATGCCTCAAAACACGCAAGAGTTAGTAATTATTGGAAATATTTTATTGGTCAAAGTGAGCAGTTGGTCAATAATAATGTTCAACAAAAGAAAGAGGTTATCGAGTCAAGTTTTTCAGAATGGTATACCAATAATAAGCTTGAAGATAAATATGGAAATGCATTAGATTTAGTTGAAAAATCAATAGAGGGATCATCTAAATACACTATTCCTAATGTATATTTTCAGGAAGCTATAGCAGGATCTGAAATAATGCTTTTTATGATAAGAAACTTAAGTGAAAGGTCTCCTATATATCAAGCGCTTAAATCAGGTTCAGACCCAACTGAGGCAAAGGCAATTTTGCTTGAAAAAGCCAAGTCTTATTTTAAGGATTATAATGCTACGATAGATAAAAATATTTTAGCTGCAGCCCTAAACTTATATTACAATGATGTGCCAAAGGAATTTCATCCATCATTATTGGCTACTGTATACAAAAAAAGTAAGGGTGACTTTACCAATTTTGCGAGCAAATATTTTAAGAAAACACCTTTTAGTTCTTATGACTTATTTGAAGAATGGGTTAACAATAAAATTACTTTAAAATCATTAGAAAAAGATGTAGTTTATAAATTACAAAAAGAGTTTTTGGCAGTTTATAGATCTAAAATAATGATGCCAAAATCAGCATTTGATAGTGACTATAACAAAGGAATGCGTTTGTTTGTAGATGGTCTACAAAAAATGGGAATGAACAAAGCATCCGATGCTAATTCAACCATGCGTTTTACCTATGGAAATGTGTTGCCATATGACCCTGCTGATGCTGTTCATTATGACTTCTACACTACATTAGAGGGTGTTATGCAAAAAGAGGTTAAAACGGATGATAAGAATCATGAGTTTTATGTTCCTCAACGTCTAAAAGATTTATACAACGCTAAAGATTTTGGTCCATATGCAAGAAAAGAAGATGGTAAATTGCCAGTTGGTTTTCTTTCAAACAATGATATAACTGGTGGTAATTCTGGTAGCCCAGTAATTAATGCTTATGGAGAGTTAATAGGTACAGCATTTGATGGCAACTGGGAGGCTATGAGTGGAGATATTTATTTTGAGCCTAATATTCAGCGTACTATTTCTGTAGATGTAAGATATACTTTGTTTATTATAGACAAATATGCAGGGGCTTCACATTTAATTGATGAAATGAATATCATTACAGAAAGACATGTTGATGAGCCTGTNAAAGAANTTGAAAATAAACCTGAGCCAGNACTTGCTCCCTAATTTATNTTAGGACTCCTTTTTGAAATTCTCTAATTATTAATTTCCTTGCTTGAGCAGCGGGGTTGTGGGGTAATTTTGCAATTATTTCAAANATTTTTGTNCTCAATTCAATNGCGTTGGCATCNTTCTTAAGTTGACCAAATGCAGTNTTGGCAATTTGAATGGTTTCTTCCTTNCCCTTNATAAGNTCNGCCCANGATTTTGGNCTAATATATATTTGTTGTGACATATTNTGGTTNTACTCTTCTCTTATTTGTTTNAGAATTTCTAGATGCAGTTTTGATGCATTCATAGTTGGCTTGTGTATCCTTATAATTAAATTATTTGGATCAATTCGTTCTAAAAATANAATAGCTCTTTCATAAGCTTGAATTTTTAATGGNAANTAAGACTTNGCCTTTTGGTTGATTAATTCCTTCTCACTTTCTTTTAANTGTTTATTNAAAAAATGCTGTAANAGCAANTANGTTATNANNAGCATNCCTGCTAATGGAATCANTAGAATNAGNACATCTTTCATGATGAAAATTTTAATTTAAAACGAAATTATCTTTCTAATGTTACAAAAGTTAAAAAAGTGTTGATTTCTTTTAATTAAAAATNGAGTTAACCTATGCAAATAATTAATTTTGCGCCATGGAAACAACTGCGATAAATCTTCTTTCAGAAAGAGTGAAAAATCTTTCAGAATCAGCTACAATAGCTATGGCAAGAAAGAGTAGAGAATTAAAGGCTCAAGGAATTGATGTAATAAGTTTAAGTTTAGGTGAGCCTGATTTTAATACACCTGATTTCATTAAGCAAGCTGCAAAGGAAGGAATAGATCAAAACTATTCTAAATACATGGCTGTAAATGGCTATGAAGATTTAAGAATGGCGATAAGNGCTAAATTTAAAAGGGATAATAATATCAATTATTCCAAAGATCAAATTGTTGTTTCTACAGGNGCTAAACAATCCATTGCAAATGTGGTATTAAGCCTTATTAATCCTGGTGATGAAGTGATTATTCCNGCTCCTTATTGGGTAAGCTATGAAGAAATTGTAAAAATGGCTGAGGGTGTGCCAGTTGGGATAGAAACAAGTATTGAAAACGATTTTAAAATTACNCCNGATCAATTGAAAGCTGCTATAAACACTAAAACTAAATTGATGATTTACAGTTCTCCTTGTAATCCATCTGGAAGTGTCTATACTAAAGAAGAGCTTAGAGGGTTAGCAGATGTATTGAAAGACCATCCNTCCATTGTAGTAATAAGCGATGANATTTATGAACATATTAATTTTACCAATTCTTACTTTTCTATGGCTGCTTTTGATGATATGTATAATCAAGTAGTTACTGTTAATGGGGTATCTAAATCATTTGCAATGACAGGTTGGAGATTAGGTTANATAGGAGCGCCAAATTGGATTGCNAGTGCATGTACTAAAATACAAGGGCAGTTTACTTCAGGAGCATCAAGTATATCTCAACGTGCTGCTCTGGCAGCTGTTAGTGAAGACCCTAAAGTAGTTATTCCAATGAAAAATGCTTTTTTAGAAAGGCGAAATTATATGATTAAAGAGTTAAGAAGTATCTCTGGTTTCAACATAAATGAACCGGAGGGTGCTTTTTATTTGTTCCCTGACGTAAGTGCTTTTTTTGGAAAAGAATTTAAGGGNAATAAGATTACTAATGCNGATGAACTTTGTTTATTCTTATTGGAAGAAGCAAAAGTGGCTTTAGTTACAGGAAATGCATTTGGTTCTCCAAATTGCATTAGAATTTCTTATGCAGCTTCTATGGAAGAGCTTAAAGAAGCTATAGGCAGAATTAAAAATGCCATTTCATTACTACATTAAATTTCAGTATTNATTGCCTTTATTGGAGAAATTCTAGCACTTAATAGGGAAGGCAATATCATAGCAATGAAACAAACTATGAATGCTATACTATTTAAAANAATGATATCTGTCATTGGGAAGTGCATGGGNACGGAATCTAANTAATAATTTTCTTTAGGTAAAGACAGCAACTGATATTTATTTTGTAGCAGCATAATACTAAATGCAAGAATATTTCCTNCAGCAAATCCAATAAATAGTAAGATTCCACCATGATAAACAAATACTTTTCTTAGAGATTTATTTGAAATCCCCATTGATTTTAAAATGCCAATCATTTTTGTTTTCTCTACGATTAAAACCAAGAGAGCTGTTGACATGTTTATAATAGCAACACCAACCATAAGTAATATGATGATATATACGTTTTGGTAAATTAAGTTTAACCATGAAAATAAATCTATAAACCTTTCTTCAATAGAAGTGATGTAGTACTCTGGTCCAAAATGATTTTTGATGGTTTCTAGTGTTACANGTGCATTTTGGTAGTTTTTTAGACTTACTTCATATCCGCCNGTATAGAATTGACCACTTCCTTCAATATTNTCGAAGCTAATTTCTTTATCAAGNTGATTAATATTTATTANAAGCGTATCTGGTAAACTAATCAGGTTTTTATCAACTTTATTATCTATCTCATAGCCAATTATAAAAAANGATGAATCTTTTTTAATGTTGAAATAATGTTCTTTTTTATCAGAGACTTCTCCNTTTGGTANAGCATATAGAACTTCTCCATTATTTGATTTTGATATTAAATCAAGTTTTAAAATAGAATCATTTGTAAAATTTGACAATGCTTTGATTTTAAAGCCCCATTTGTTGAGTTTTATTAATTGCTTAATATCAATAAAACCATATTGATCATCAATTTTATCAAGTCCGGTCTCATAGACACCTGCAAGAATATAGTTGCGTTGTTTTGGTTTTCCATTTGTAATAAAAAATGCACTTATTTTTGCTCCTATATTTATTTGTAGTTTTTTAACCATGTTTTTCGATAAAATTATGGAGTCATTTCCAGTACTGTAATTAGGAATAACTCCCTCTGTCAAATATTTTTGAAGAAAGTGAGATGATTGGTTAATTCCTTTAAAAACTACACCTGCAATTTCATAATCCTGATCGTTACTATTATGTTGTATAATGGATGATTTGAGGATGTAAGGACTAAAAGCTATGATGTTATCATCCTTTTCTAAGGAATCAATATTATGACCTAGTCTAATTATAGGGCTAGTTTCATTACTGTTGCTTAATTGAAGATTTTCAATTTGAATATGGCTTCCAAACCCCATTAATTTATTTTTAATTTCTTTTTGGAAACCCTCTGCAACACTAATAGTTAAAATCATTACGCTAACTCCTAAGACAATACCCAATATTGATATTAAAACGATAGCGCTTGAAAAGTTTTTTGAATGCTTTTTATTTTTTAGCATTCTTTTTGCTATAAAGAATTCAACGTTCAAATTTTAGTTAATTTGTATTATGATGATTTTTCATTACAAACATGGTCATTTTATTTTTTTAAAAAAATTATGCCTTGCAATTTTATGTTGTACTGTTGGTGTTTTATGTTCTACTTATGCTCAAAATTCAAGTATTGTTACAGGTGCAGAGAGATTAGATCAATACATTTCAGATTTAAAAAATAAGAATATTGCTATTGTAGCTAATCAAACAACAATAATAAAAAAGGAACATCTTGTAGATGTTTTATTGAATGAAGGAGTAAACGTTCAAAAAGTTTTTTCACCAGAGCACGGTTTTAGGGGTAAAAGTGATGCAGGAGAGAAGGTAAAGGATGAATTTGACCTTCAGACAGGTTTGCCCATATACTCTCTTTATGGAAAGGCAAAGAGAAAACCCAGTAAAGAATTACTTAAAGATGTAGATATAATGTTATTTGATCTTCAAGATGTTGGTGCAAGATTTTACACTTATATAAGTACACTTCATTATGTGATGGAAGCTTGTGCTGAAAATAATATTCCTTTATATGTTTTTGACAGGCCTAATCCAAATGGTTTTTATGTAGATGGTCCAATTTTAGACCCTAAGTATAATTCATTCATTGGCATGCACCCCATACCTGTTGTGCATGGTCTAACTATTGGAGAATATGCCTCAATGATTAATGGGGAAAAGTGGTTAAATGATAGTCTGCAGTGTAAATTAAAAATCATCACATGCGAAAACTATGACCATTCAATGAAGTATAAATTACCTATTCCCCCNTCACCAAATTTACCCAACATGAAAAGTGTTTACTTGTACCCTTCACTGTGCTTTTTTGAAGGGACTAATGTTAGTGTAGGAAGGGGAACTTCATTTCCTTTTCAGGTATATGGCGCTCCTTACTTAAAAAAATATTCTTTTAATTTCACCCCTAAGTCAATGTTTGGAGCAAAACACCCAAAACATCAAGGTGAAAAATGTTTTGGTCAAAAGTTTTATGATTTAAATGAAGATTCATTATCAATGGTGAAGCATTTAAATTTTAATTGGTTAGTAGAAACTTTTCATACATTTGGAGAAGACCCAACATTTTTTAATAAAAATAATTTTTTCAATTTGTTGGCTGGGTCAGACAAATTAATGAATCTCATTAAGGGTGGTGCTAACGCATCTCAGATTAGAGAGACATATCAAAATGAATTGAAAGAGTTTAAAGGGCTTAGAAAAAAGTATTTATTATATCCAGATTTTGAATAGTTCAATATATCTAATACAATAATCATGAGAAAAACAGAACATATTGGAGTTATAGGAGCAGGCTCTATGGGTGCGGGCATTGCACAAGTTGCAGCAACAGCTGGATGTAAAGTTACATTGTTTGATCAGCAAAAGAGTGCGNCAATAAGCGCTTTAGATAAGCTATCCTCAATACTAGACCGATTGGTTGAAAAAGAAAGGATNTCAAATGATAAAAGAAATGATATTTTAAGTTTGATTACAATTGTAGATGATTTAAATCAATTCCATAGTGCTGACCTTGTTATTGAGGCTATTGTAGANGATATTGATATCAAAAAGAAATTATTTTTTGATCTTGAGTCTATTGTAACAGAAGACTGTATCCTTGCTACTAATACTTCCTCTCTTTCTGTTACTGATCTTGCTTCTTCTTGTGAAAAATCATCTAGATTTATTGGAATTCATTTTTTTAATCCAGCTCCTCTTATGCCTCTTGTTGAGGTGATTCCAGCTCTACAGACTGATTCATCATTAGTAGAACATACTTTAGATTTACTTAATTCTTGGAAAAAGATACCAGTAGTGGCAAAAGATACACCAGGTTTTATTGTGAATCGGATAGCAAGACCTTTTTATGGTGAAGCGCTGAGAATCTACGAGGAGGGATTGGCAGATTTTAAAAGCATTGATGAAGCCATTAAATCAATAGGTGGATTCAAGATGGGACCTTTTGAGTTAATGGATTTTATAGGTAATGATGTGAACTATGCAGTAACTGCTTCCGTTTTTAAAGCATTTTACTATGATCCAAGATACAAACCATCTTTTACTCAAAAGCAACACGCTGAAGCAGGTTGGTTAGGTAGGAAAACAGGTAGAGGTTACTACAACTATGAATCTGACTTGGATTTAAAAAGCAGTATATCCAATGATCAGTCAGTTGAAATTTTTGAACGAGTTTTAGTAATGCTAATTAATGAAGCAGTTGATGCATTATTTTTAAAAATTGCATCTGAAAAGGATATTGAATTAGCTATGATGAAAGGGGTTAATTATCCTAAAGGATTAATTAGTTGGGGTAGAGAAAAGGGATTTGACTGGTGCGAGCAAAAACTTGATGAACTATACAACATTTACCATGAAGATAGATATAGGTGTTCACCATTAATTAGAAAGTGGGCTGCTGAAATTAAGAGTTAGCAGAAGGTTTTTTGCAACAAGATTTCTTTGCATTATCACCTTTAGCACAACAAGCATCACTTTTTTTCTTTTTCTTTTTTTTCTTCTTCTTATCACCATCTCCGTCATTAAGCTCAACAGTAGAAGTGTTTTCGGGAAGAGTGAAACTTGCAGCAGTTATTCCTAATCCAAAAATTGCTATCAAAGAAAATGCCAGTAATAATTTTTTCATCGTTTAAATCTGTTAATTGTTCAAAAATATAAAAAATGTTAATAATTACGGATTGATTTTAAAATAGTTTCATTTTAAATAAACAAATCTAGATAGTGGCTAAAATAGTTTCACCACCAACTATCTTATCATTTAGACTTACCTTAATAGAGGCACTATTGGGAACGAGTACATCAATNCTAGANCCAAACTTTATAAATCCTGCTTCTTGGTTTTGTTCTACATCAGTATCTTCTTTGGCATAATTGCAAATTCTTCTTGCAACAGCTCCAGCAATCTGTCTGTATAAAACTTTTACGTCATTTACTTTTGCATTAATAACTATGGTAGTTCTTTCGTTTTCAGTGCTTGATTTAGGGTGCCAAGCCACAAGATATTTTCCAGGGTGATATTTACTGTAAATAACTTTTCCATTTACTGGGTACCATTGTTTGTGCACATTTAAAGGAGACATGAAAATACTTAACTGAGTGCATTCTTCATTAAGGTATTCGGACTCAAAGACCTTCTCAATAACAACCAATTTACCATCACTTGGAGCAATAATTTTATTGTCATCAAGATTTACAATACGATTGGGAACTCTAAAAAAATAGAGGATTAGGAATAGAAAAACAACAGAAATTACGGCAATAATTATATGCAATAATAAGAATGGAGTAAAGTAAATATTAAGCCAATTTATGGTTGAAAGTAAAATGCAGACAATAATTATTGTAGGAAATCCTTCTCTATGTATCTTCATTAAGTTAAATTAATTATTATGTAAATAACGGGAATTGTTATTAGAAACGCATCCATTCTATCTAAAATTCCACCATGTCCCGGCATTATTTTGCCAGAATCTTTAACTCCGGCTTTTCTCTTATAATATGATTCAATAAAGTCTCCTGTAGTTGCAGTGAATGGCAATACTATGCTGATGAGTATATATGCTGTGTTAGAAATATTATCAAAATATTTGCTGAAAGCAAAGTACAATACACTGCTTGCAATAATGCTAAAGAATAGACCACCAGCAAATCCTTCCCAGGACTTTTTTGGTGATATGTTGGGTAGAATTTTAGTTTTNCCAAACTTCTTACCAATTAAATAAGCGAATGAATCAAAAGTCCATGTCAGTACAAACATCAGCAGAATAATAGATGGATTAAATTCTTTTTCGGGATAATTATGGTCTGTCATGCCAAAAAGCTGTACAACGATGAAAGGAGTTAAGACAAATAAAAATGCGACTAATTTACTTTTACCTTTTCTTAGTTTCCACATTTCATATAATGCGCCTATTCCAAGAAAAAGGAAAAGTAGGCTAAAAGTGGTTTCGGAATATGCAGTTCCAAACCACATTATTACGACATAGATTGCACCAAAGAATATTCTTTTTGTGAGTTCACTCATCGTTGATGCCTAAATTGGTTTATAAAAGGTTAAGCAGATTTTTTTGAAGAAGTTTTTTCTTCATTTGAAGCTTCTTTATCACTTTCATCTTTTTTTACTACTTCTTTTTCAAAAGGTCTTTTGCCAAAAATTACTTCTAAATCTTCTTTAAAAATAACTTCAGTTTCAAGAAGCTTATTAGCGAGTTGGTGAAGTTTATCTTCATGCTTTTTCAAAATGGCTTTAGCTCTTTCATACTGGCCATCTATAATTTTCTTAATCTCTTGATCAATAATCTTTGCAGTTTCCTCAGAATAAGGTTTTGTAAATCCATATCCTTGATTTTGAGAATCATAGTAGGAAACATTACCAATTTTTTCGTCTAGACCATAAATAGTGACCATAGCCATAGCCTGCTTAGTTACTTTTTCTAAATCACTAAGTGCACCAGTAGATATTTTATTAAAAATTATAGATTCAGCAGCTCTTCCACCTAAAGCAGCACACATTTCATCTAAAATTTGTTCTGTTGTGTTCAGCGACCTTTCTTCNGGAAGATACCATGCTGCACCTAAGCTTCTNCCTCTAGGTACAATTGTTACTTTNACTAAAGGATTGGCATGTTCTAACATCCAGCTAACAGTGGCATGTCCAGCTTCGTGATAGGCAATAGTTTTCTTTTCTTCTTTGGTGATAATTTTATTTTTCTTTTCAAGGCCACCTATGATTCTATCAACTGCGTCTAAAAAGTCTTGTTTTTGTACAGTTTGTTTTTTCTTTCTTGCAGCTATAAGTGCAGCCTCATTACAAATGTTAGCAATATCAGCACCGCTAAAACCAGGNGTTTGCCTTGCTAAAAAGTCTTTNTCTAGTTTTTTCTCAAGTTTTAGTGGCTTGAGGTGTACTTCAAAAATTTCTTTTCTCTCATTTAAGTCAGGCATGTCAACATAAATCTGTCTNTCAAACCTTCCAGCTCTCATTAAAGCCCTATCTAGAATGTCAGCTCTATTTGTTGCAGCAAGAATAATTACCCCAGAATTGGTGCCAAAACCATCCATTTCAGTTAACAACTGATTTAAGGTGTTTTCCCTTTCATCATTAGAACCCATATTTGGATTTTTTCCTCTTGCCCTACCAATTGCATCAATTTCATCTATGAAAATGATACATGGGGACTTTTCTTTAGCTTGCTTGAATAAGTCTCTTACTCTAGACGCACCTACACCCACAAACATTTCTACAAAATCAGAGCCGGATAATGAGAAGAAAGGTACTTTAGCCTCACCNGCAACTGCTTTTGCAATTAATGTTTTTCCTGTACCTGGAGGGCCAACTAGNAGGGCTCCTTTTGGAATTTTTGCACCAAGTGCAGTATATTTTTTTGGGTTTTTCAAGAAATCAACAATTTCTCTGACTTCTTCTTTGGCTTCCTGNAGTCCTGCAACATTATCAAAGGTGACATTGGTAGACTTTCCTTGACCAAACATTTGTGCCTTAGATTTACCAATATTAAATATTTGGCCACCTGCACCTCCGCCTCCNGAAACTCGTCTCATGAAAAAGGACCAAATCGCAATCATGATTCCAAAAAAGATNATCCAATAGATGATTTCTCTTCCGAAATTTTCTTCAGTTCTTGAATTAACCTTNAAATTATTTTCATTNGATATGCCTTCTTTTTTATTTTCCTGTGCTCTTTCTAATAATTTTTGGTAAAGTTCTGCAGAGTAGTCTTTTGGGATTTCAAAAGAATACTGATAGTTATTTTTGTTTTTCCCATTATTGGTAAACTCTGGATCATTTNCATACTTCTTGTTAATGTAAACTTTTACTTCAGAATTATNGATNATTTCAACTTGTTGCACTTTTTTCTTNTCTATCCATTCCCATAGTTGGTTTTCTTCAATTTTTTTGGTGTAAAAACCATTGAAATTCATCAGGTTTATTCCAATAAGCAAAAGAGCAACTATTCCATAAATCCAATAGAAATTGAATTTGGGAAGTTTCTTATTAGAGTTATTGTTGTTCTGTTTGTTATTCTTTTTGTTAAGCATTTTCTGTATTGTTAAATTCTTCTCTTGGTGCATCCCCCCACAAGTCTTCTATGTTATAAAAGCCTCTTTTTTCTTTGTAAAAAATGTGAGCTACCACATTAACGTAATCCATTAGTATCCATTCTGAATTGCCTTTCCCTTCTTCATGCCATGGTTTCTCATTTAGTGCATTAACACATTTTTTATAAATAGATCTATTTATTCCTTCTACATGTGTTGCTGAATCACCATGAGCTATAATAAAAAAATCAGAAACAGCACCATCTATGTTTCTTAAATCTAAACATATAACGTCTTTGGCTTTTCCTTCCAAATAGCCCTCTACTATGGTGTCTTTAAGCGTCATGCTGTTATTTATATGTTCTTTATTAGAAATAATTTTATCTTTCAAAAGTAGTTAATAAAGATTAAATCATTTGATTTGTTTATTCNGTAAACGTTAATTTATGCTAATGAANNNCCAATATTTTGGAAGTCATATAATACAAATTGATCGTGTTAGTTCTACGAACAATTATGCTGCCAAGTTGTTAAATCAGACAAAAATTCCATTTGGGGCTGTTATTATGGCACAATTTCAAGATGATGGTCGTGGNCAAAGAGGAGCAGTATGGCAGTCNAAATCTGGTGAAAATTTACTTTTTAGTNCNATTTTAGAGGGAATTTTGATGAAAGGGTGTCCACCTTTTTATTTAAGTAAATGTGTAGCAATTTCCATTAAAGATGCCTTGTCATATTTTGTAAAACAAAAAATCCATTTAAAATGGCCTAATGATGTTTTAGTAGAAAGGCGAAAGATTGCGGGTGTTCTTATTGAGAACCAATGGAAAGGAAATAATCTTTTTTCNTCTATTATTGGTGTAGGNCTAAATGTCAATCAAACTCATTTTGAGTATGGNTTNGATGCAACAAGNATGAANTTACTTTCAGCTAATNACTATGATTTGAAAGAAGTATTACAGGTTTTNTGCACTAAGTTNAATTTNAATTTTAACANNCTTTTATCTAAAGAATACAGTGATTTACAACAAGATTATCTTTCAAGTCTATATAAATACAATGAAAAAACACATTTTAAAATNGGAGATAAATTGGAAGAAGTTGTGCTTAAGGATGTTAATGAAAATGGAATGGTATCCCTNGAAATGTTAGNTGGNAAAATTNAGGAATATNATTTCAGTCAAGCTCGTCAGATAATATAGCTTTNTCAATTCTATTCGCCATGTAATTGAATAGTTCATTTAGTGGTTTTGACACCATCATCTTCAAAGCTGGATTAAGGTCAACTTGACATGAAATTTGAGCAGTGGTTAAATCCGAATCAGTATTTTCTAAATCAATTTGCATATCAAANTTAAATGATGTTTTATCACCACTTNTTAAGATGATAGAATTNGGAGTTGAACTAATTTTAATTAAATCTATAGTATAAAGTTGTTGAATTTTTAAGGAACAAGATGATGTAGTAGACTCCCAGTTGCTAATTTTATTTTTTGGAAATAGGTATTTGTAATTGTTTAAATCATCTAAAAATTNGTGAACCTTCTTTAGGTTTACTTTAGCATGGACTTTATCACTATTTATTTTCAGCATATTATGACCAGTTTTCTGGAGATTTTCTCCAGTTATTTAAGGTTTCAATTTCATCTNGACTTATGTATTTTTTTTCTNCTGCAATTTGAATTAATTCAGCGTAATTAGTTAAAGTGAAGTAGGGGCAATTGGCTTGCTTGAAATTATCNTCTGCTTTGCTGAATCCATAACTAAATATAGCTCCTAATCCAATCACATTATAGTTGTTGTTTTCTAGCGCATTAACTGCAGCAAGACTGCTTTTTCCAGATGAAATTAAATCTTCAATAACAATAATTTTTTCATCTTTTTTAACTCCGCCTTCTATTTGATTTGTTAAGCCATGTGCTTTAGCAGANGAACGNACNTAGCAAAAAGGGAGNTTNAATTTTTCAGCCACCAATGCGCCAATNGCTATGCCACCNGTTGCTACTCCTGCAATNGCTGTTGGTTTATNGGCTAANNTATCAATTGAATTAANAAANTGATCTCTTACTTCTGNTCTAATTTGAGGGTGACTTAAAATTTTTCTATTGTCACAATAAATAGGTGATTTCCATCCAGAAGCCCATGTAAAAGGATCTTTTGGTTGTAACTTTATAGCTTTGATGTGNAAAAGGAATTCTGCTATTTTAGCTGAATTAAAATCGGATTGAATCATGGTGCAAATGTATAAAGTTTTTGATAGCCAAAATGAAGTTATTTTTACTAATAATGAAAANTATAAAAGTCAAAATGGAGATGAAAAATTATCANATCCTTCACTCAANAGATTGCCAAANGATTCCAAAGAAAAGTTGGTAGTTTATTCAGNANATCCATTGNAGAAACTAAAGTCATTTTATTACGATCATCAACTTATAATTGCNGCTGGAGGATTAGTTAGGATGAATAATAAATTTTTATGGATTTATAGAAACGGAAAGTGGGATTTACCTAAAGGTAAAGTTGAAAAAGATGAAACCATTAAGTCTGCTGCCANAAGAGAAGTGTTGGAAGAGTGTGGCTTAAACGGAAATTTAATNTTGAGAGAAAAAATAAATGTTTCATATCACACTTATGTTCAGCAAAAAAATAGAATTTTAAAAGAAACCCATTGGTTTTTAATGGACTATAAAGGTGATGAAATAACTATCCCGCAAATNAAAGAAGGGATTACGGAAGTATGCTGGAAGTCTCTAGAAGAATCAAATAAGCTTNCATCTTTATCTTATCCTTCTATTTCAGCAGTTTGGGATTCCTATCTTAATTAATCTTTTACACCAATATTTAATTGGTGTTTTTCTTTTAATTTCTTTTGGAGATTAAAAAGAGTAACATCAATACTTTGATTATTATACATTGGACTTGGAGGATATGCCGGATATTGAAGAATTTTATTGTTTGGTTCTAGCAAAAGATAGGTTGGTAGGTGATCTAATCTATNNAAATCAATGATGTCTTGTGGATTTTTAGGTCTGCCTATTTTCCATGAATATTGATCATTTTCCTTTAAAAATTGATTAAAATCTTTTTCTTTTTCATCAAGATTAATAGATATGAATTCTACNACATCATATTTTTGATGCAGGGTTTCAATTATTTCTAGCTCTTTGAGNCTAATGTAGTTTTTGGAAGAGAAAAAATTGACGTAAACATATTGGTCATTATAATCTGTTATGTTTTCTTTTTCACCCTTATTGTTAATCCAAGTGAAATTAGGTGTGGATGTTCCTTTTTTTAAGTAGCTAAGGTCATTAATACAGTTTTGGGCTATTTTTTTGTGCTTTATCCAACGACTATTTTGAGCTACATCATACAACATGTTAATTACTTTTTCACTTTCAAAATTTAAATTTCCATAGTTGTCATATAACCCCTTTATAATTATAAGTTCATTGAGTTTTTCATTACTGTAAAAAGGAGAATTAGCCATTGCATTTTTAAGATGATTAATGTCATTATATTGGTTAATAGAGAATTTGATTTTTTCATATATTTCATCTCCTCCAAGCTTAAATGGCTTTTTATAAAAGAGATTAAAAAATTGCATGTAGGCATCATTGGAGTAAGCAATTTCATTTTTCTTAAGATAGGTGTGATATAAATATGTCTTGTACAAATCACCCTTACTTTGATGAGCCATTTGTTCAATTAAAGCAATTTCATAACGGATATACATGTGAAGATATTTGATTAAGTAATCTTGATATCTATCGCTAATAAAAATTTTAAATGAATTTAAACTGTCTTGGAATTCCTTATCGTGTATAGCCATTCGGATAAGTTTTGAAGTGTCGCCATATAGAAAGTAATCGTATTGTAAATTAAAATCAAGAATAAGGTTGTTTATGTCAGATTTTGCTAAATCTAAAAACACCAATTGAATTTGATTTTTCTTTAGAGACATGGAATCTACTATGGTGTCTTTTGGGAAAAATACTTCGTAAGATTTAGTTGCAGTATCAATGTATATTAACCCATAACTTTTTCCAATACTGATTTCTGTGAGTTCAATTTGGTCAAAATCAGCTGATAATTGAGCAGTGCCATCTGGGCCAATTATAGATGAGGTAATTAATTCATGATTGTTGGAAATATAATCCGTTTTCTTTTGCCACTTTATAGTTTGGTTCTTGTAGAAAGGGGCATTTATTTTAAGTTCTACAGCAAAGTAGAAATTACTGTAAAATAGGGGAGTTAAAATTAATAATAGCCAAAATCTACTCATGACTATATCGTGACGCTATCAGGGATAAATGAATTGGCATTTCCGTTGTTTTTTATAATTTCTCTAACTATAGATGAAGAAATCATGCCAAATTCTTTATGCGTCAATAAAAACACAGTGTTAATAGAAGGATTTAGTAGTTGATTTGTTTCAGCAATCGGTTTTTCATATTCAAAATCAACACCTGAACGAAGTCCTCTAAAAATAATATCTGCTTTGACTGATTTGGCAAAATCAATGGTTAACCCATTGTAGCTTTGAACTTTTATTTTTGGATTTCCTTCAAATGTTTTCTCAATCCACTTCAGTCGTTGTTCAAGACTAAAAAGGTATTTTTTTCTTGAATTTTA
>PBXW01000087.1 GCA_002727735.1 Crocinitomicaceae bacterium | reverse complement strand
AGTATGTTAACCACATTCAAATTCCTGCATTTTTATGTAGGCAAACAGATTTACTGATTGCAGCTGGAAAAACAGGTCTTCCTGTAAATATAAAAAAGGGACAATTTATGTCTCATGATTCCATGCAATTTGCTATTGAGAAGATAAAAAGCACAGGAAATGAGAAAGCATGGATTTGCGAAAGGGGAAATAGTTTTGGCTATAACGATCTAATTGTTGATGCAACTGCTATTTTCAAGCTTAAAAAACATGGTGTTCCAGTTATTATGGATTGTACACATGCTGTTCAAAAACCAAATCAAACAACTGGAGTTACTGGTGGTGACCCATCTCTCATTGAAACAATAGCAATTAACGCTGCTGCTACAGGTGCTGATGGATTATTTATTGAAACGCACCCCAATCCAACTACTGCCAAAAGTGATCCTCACACCATGTTGCAATTGGATCAGCTAAAACCAATACTTGAAAAAGTAATGAAGATTAGAACAGCTTTAAGTAATTAGTTATTTAACTTCTACAACTAAATATTTACTATTCTTCCAAAATACTTCAGCGTTAGTAATAATCAAAGAATCAATAATACCGTCTTCATTTTCAGAAAATCTATAGGAATTTGCTGGATGAGAGGTTATTATTTTAGCGTTTTTACTTCCTACAATAATATAATTCAACAATAGCTTTGATTCATAGTTGAAATATGCTGTATTAAGATCATTGCTTAACTTTTTAGTCTTACCAATTCCAATAATACCTCCCTCTTTAGTAAGAATATTATTTTTAAATAACTCCGATTTAGTTCCAATGACATATCCTACTTTATTGAGCTCTTTTTCAAGAGAATTAATAACTGATATCTGTTCACTATAACGCTCAAATAAACTGGAATATGAATTATTTAACTGGGTAATTTCTTCCTTTAAAAAATATACTTCTCTGTTTGTAGTAGCAATTTCTATATTTAATTCATTTATCTTTTTACTGAATGTGTTGTTTTTATTTTCAGCGCTAGATAAGCTTTTATTTAATGATTCAATTAATCGTTCATTTTCTTTGATTTTAAAGGCCATATCTTCAATGGCTTTAACTACATCAAGTGAGTCAGCTAATAAAAACTCTCTTGATTTTGCGCTATTAATGAATTTTCTATCCTGATTTATAGCATTTAGATTATCCTTTATTTTTTGAATATACAATGCATATTCATTATTTAATGAATCACTAAATAATACATCTTCCTCCAAAGCGTTTATAGTAATTTCTTTCTCTTTAATATCCGTTGATAGGCTATCAATAAGCATAGCATTTGCCTCTTCTTTTACTGAATCTTCAGCACAAGAATACATGAACAATAAAAAGGGAATAATTAATTTTTTCATAGCTTATTTTAAATCTAATATATTATTTACACCTAAAGCTCGTGACTTGGTAAATCCTTCTCCATATGTTGAGGAAATTGTTCTTCCCCATAAAATAGCTTTTGACTTTATTGATGATAAAAATTCTTTAGATGAAATGGGGGTATCTGGTTCATCACTTTCAGGATTATAAAATTGACTTTTAAAGCTGGTAATTGCTTTCATTTTATCTTCAAATTCTGATGATATATCAACTATAAAATCAGGATCAATCCATCTATCTTGAATGTAATGATAGACAGCATTAGGACGAAATGCTGCTTGAGAATTACCCTGATGATTGGTTGTAATTTTAGCTAATCCTGCTGTAAAAGATGCTTTATTCACCAAGTTAGCTGCACTACCATGGTCTGGATGTCTGTCCTTTATGGCATTACACAAAATTATTTTGGGCCTGTACTGTCTAATTATAGCAACTAACTTTAATATGGAATCTTCATCATCTCTAATAAACCCATCTTTTAATGCTAAATTTTCTCTGAACTCAGCTCCGAGTATATCCTTTGAAACTTCAGCTTCTTTTAGCCTGGTTTCAACATCTCCCCTTGTTCCAAGTTCACCTAAAGTCAAGTCTAGCAACCCAACTTTAAAACCCATTTTTACATGCTTTATTAGAGTCCCACCTGCACCAATCTCTATATCATCTGGATGTGCTCCAATGGCCAATATGTCTATTTTCGAAATCATTGTTTAAAATTAGCTTTATTTGGGAATCCATATTTATCAATCAAATAAACCATTGATGTAATGGCAGATGCACCAAGTTCTAATTCTCTCTTATTTACATTTTCAAATACGTCAGTAGGAGCATGATGNAAATCAAAATATCGCTGNGAATCAGGAACTAANCCAACTAAACACGTTTTNCCATTCCTAAGAGGNCCAATATCCACGCCTCCATATCCTTTATAAAAAAGATGCAATTGATANGGTTCAAATAAGGGTTCAAAGCCTTGTATATATTTTAACTGCATAGGGGTGCCATCAATACTAAATCCTCTAGGGCTAAAACCTCCCCTGTCTGATTCTAAAGCAAACAAATGATCTTCATTTTTATTTTTAACCATTTCTGCATAAGTAATTCCTCCTCTATTTCCATTTTCTTCATTCATGTATAAAACACATCTTATTGTACGTTTTGGTTTAATATTCAATTTTTTAATGGACTCCAACACTTGAATACTTTGTATTACACCAGCTCCATCATCATGAGCTCCCTCTCCAATATCCCAGGAATCTAAATGCCCGCCTACTAATATAATTTCATCTGGAAAAACACTTCCTCTAATTTCCGCAATAACATTGTGAGAAGTAGTGTCTGGCATTTGTTTACAAGCTAACTCTATTGATAGATATTTAACTCTATTATCTTTTAGGGCATTGCTTAGCTTATAGGCATCTTTAGAACTTATTGCTGCAGCAGGAATCTTAGGAATAGAGTCAACATAACTCATTGATCCAGTATGAGGATTATGATCCATTTTGAGCGTCATAGAACGTACAATTACTGCTTTTGCCCCATATTGGCCAGCCCTCACTGCCCCATTGTGTCGTTGATCAACACAACTTCCATATGCCATGAATGTACTAATGTAAGTTGGATTCATAGGACGATTAAAAAAAACAATGTTTCCAGCAATATTTTTCTTACCTAATGAATCTAATTCATTCCAAGAATTTATTTCGATTACTTTTCCTTTTATTGAACCGTTTGTTCCAATTGATCCACCCAATGCTGTGCAATGCGTTTCTATGATATTTCCTTTTCTATCCTTCCATTTGACTTCCTCAACTTCTCCTCTTACCCATTTTGGAACTTTAATAGGTTGTAAATAAACAGAGTCTAAATTCATTTTGCTTAACAGGTCATACCCCCATTCTACTGCTTTTTGAGCTGAAGGGGAACCACTTAACCTATGCCCAACATCTTTACATAGTGACCTCAGGTTATCATGACATGTAGATTTTGTCAAACTAAAATTATAAATTTCACGAAGAAGAATGGAGTCTTCTAATTGTGCAAAAAACGAAACTTTAATAAAAAAAAATGTAAGGAAAAGTTTAAATTTCATGCTAATCATTAATTCATATATAATAGCTATTTTTGAATAAAAGTAATTAAAATGGCTCGAACACCAACTACTCAAATACCATTAGGATTCAAAGCTCCAGATTTTAATCTACCCGATGTCATTTCAAATAAACATGTAAAATTGAATGATATATCATGTGAAAATGGACTTGTAGTTATGTTTATCTGTAATCATTGTCCATTTGTTGTACACGTTATTGAACAAATTGTTGAGCTTGCTAATGATTACCAAAATAAACATATTGGATTTGTAGCTATAAGCAGTAATGATATTATAAACTATCCTGATGATAGTCCTAATAAAATGAAATTGTTTGCTGAAAAGTATGCTTTTCCTTTTCCCTATTTATACGATGAATCACAAGAAGTTGCCAAAGCTTATGATGCAGCATGCACTCCTGATTTTAGTGTTTTTAATCGTGATTTAACATGTATTTACAGAGGGCAGTTAGATGATGCAAGACCTGGTAATGAAGCACCTTGTAATGGGAAAGATTTACGTAAAGTCTTAGATTACCTTTTGGAAGATAAAACATTAGATTTTGAACAAAAACCATCTCTTGGCTGCAACATCAAATGGAAATAAAAATCAATTAAGAAAAGTATATCTTCAAAAAAGAAATGCATTAAATGAGAATGATATACAATCATTTTCAAAAAAAATTTGCCAAGAATTAATCCATAATTTTAATTTAAATAATCTTAATGTTCATTTATTTTACCCCATAAAAACTAAAAAAGAAGTTAATACTTGGCCTATTCATAAAGCNATAGGTGGATCNNNTAGATTATTTACTTCNGTNTACAACGATGGATTAAAGNAATGGGANTGTGTATCATTTGAAAGCAACACTCCATTTAAAGAAGAAAAATACCATGTACCAGTACCAGAATTTTATAAATCATCAAAATGGTCTGATATAGACTTAATCTTAATTCCCCTAATCTGCTTTGATTTAGATGGTAATAGAGTTGGTTATGGAAAAGGTATTTATGATTCAATTTGTACTCAATTAAAAAAATCAACTATTAAAGTCGGTTTATCATTTTTTGATCATAATGATGTTCTTATCGATAAAGAAAACCATGATATTGCTCTAGACTATTGTCAAACACCTTCTAAACTATATCAATTTAACTTTTAATAAATAGTTATAATCCGTATTTTAGTGATAGAATTATGTTGTATTTAGGATGATAAAACATATTTTTACTATATTATATTTATTTTTAATATCTTGTTTTTCAGATATTTATAGTATTTCACCTAAACCTGAGGTTAATCTATCTTATCATCTTGCTATTTCCATTAATCCAGGTGCGAACTCTAGTTATGTAAATTATGCAATAGTTGGAGAGTCAGGAGGTAAGTTGGTGTATAGTAAATTCATATCTCTAAAAGAATTTTTACGTATAGCCAAAGGAATTCAGTTTTCACCGGCAAATGAGGTTGGCAAAAACATGTTTAAAGATTTTTCCATAAAAGATTGTTTTTACAAAATTGATTCTTTGGAATGTTTGAAAAAACCCGAACCAAAGATATTTGACTTATGGGCGCTTAGATATAATAGAAACCCCTATTGCCCCCCAGATTGTTCTCCTGCTGATTATATGTTAGTAGATGGAATTGGCCAACATACATTGAGGCCAAGTTGGCCGCAAGTTCAAATTTTACAACAATATGGAATTGTTTACCTAAATGACTTTTTCTATGGAGAAAAGCTATTTAAACTTATGGCTGATTTTCAGAAACCTGAATGGCGACAAATATACCAAGATGCGGTGGAGTAATTGGATTTTCAATTTTTTTCTATTTCTTTAGATAAAAAATGACCATGATAAATGCAGAGATAGTAAAGGGAATTCAAAAAAACAGCGTTTCATTTAAATTTAAAATATTTTTAATGCTTAAGCTTCCAATGGGTTTCCTATGCGGAATGCGAATAAGAAAACTAACAGAAGAAACGTGCGAAGTAACTGTACCCTATAAATGGATTAATAAAAACCCTTTTAAATCAACATTTTGGGCAGTTTTAGGTATGGCAGCAGAAATGAATGGAGCAGCTTTACTTTTGCAGTATACTCAAAATCAGTCTCCTTCGATTTCCACATATCCAGTTACATGTGAAGCTGAGTTTGTAAAAAAAGCGACAGACATCACTACATTTACTTGCAATGATGGATTAATGGTGAAAGAAAAAGTAATAGAAGCCATGAAATCTGGAGAAGGAGTAACATTTGAAACAGTAATGAATGGACTTAATCAAAATGGAGAGCTCATTTGTAAATTCAAATTTCTCTGGTCCATAAAAAGGAGAAGTAAATCCTAATAAATAATTTCTTTAAAATTTATTTTCTTAACTTTAATAGATGTCAAACTTCACATCTCTTAAAGAAAATTGGTTCAGCGATGGATGGATTGACTATGAGCTCAAAAAATATACTCTTCTCGCCTACTTAAAACATGTTGATGAATTCTTCCAGGATACTAAAGTTTATCCTTTTCTATCAGATTTAATAACACATTACAACAATCTTGTGCTTTATAAAACTAAAAAACAAGACTTTGAAAGCAGATTAAAAAAAGAGATTAGGGGAATAGACTTAAAAAAAATGAAAATTTATTTTGAAAAAAATGAAATATCATCTAAAGCACTTGATGAAGTATTGAAGATTATTCAATTTGCGAAAAAAGAAATTAAAAAAAGCATTAATCAAGGAGAAGAAATATATGATCATTTATCTTCAAAAATGTCATTTGACACTGTAGGTTTAATCCCTTTTTATAATAAAGAAGGATATATAATCATTAGCAGAGATAATGATTGCATTTCACGTGTATATGAATATAATTACTCTATTATACAACATGAAAATGATATTTTCTATAATCTCAAAACAAAAAAAATAGCTTTAGAATTTAACAACATCACTACTTCTCCAACTAGTATTAAATTATCCCTAATTAAGCATTTTAAAAATCTACCCAACCCTGCAACTTATCAGTTACATAGTTATTTAAATGTATCCTTAGAACATTCAATTATACCCATTGCAAAGAGATGGCTTCTTAAAGAAATAGCTACTGCAGCTTAAAAATGAAGAGCATTTTACTTTGAATAATGGCACAAATTTTGGTTTACTTTAAATATGTGCTTTCATATAAAATCAAAGAAATAGTAATTTAAATTCATCAAAATAGCTCATTATTTAA
>PBXW01000086.1 GCA_002727735.1 Crocinitomicaceae bacterium | reverse complement strand
TCTATTATACCCTGCCCTTCCCAGAATCCTCCAAATGGCGAGAAATTTAGCGTAGTATCGCCAAAAGAAATACATATTTCAAAATCTACATCAACATCAACTACAGGAAGCGGATGAATTAATAAATTCATCGTATCAGTAGTGAAGCAATTACCAGATCCAATATTATAAGCTAAATCAACTGTGTCTACAATGGTTACATCATAATCTCCATTTGGCAAAACTCCTGTTCCATTCCATGTACCAGCACCTAAAGGGAGTCCAATCAACTGTATTAACCCTGTATCTTCACAAGCTTGAATATCTAAACCTGCATCAGCTATTTGTGGAACATCAACAGTTAAAGACATGGTGTCAATATTGTAACAAGTATTGGCATCAAAATATTCGTAATACAATTCAAAAACTCCACTTCCATTTGGAGTAAATAAACCGTTTATATCAATATGTTGACCCACCCATGTACCTCCTACAGGTGAGCCATCAAAATTTACTGGAGCTGGCAAATCACAAATATTAGTATCATTAGGAGCAACAACAACAGGTAACCCATTAACAGTTATAAATAGAGAATCGCTATTTTCACAAGCATTTGAATCAATATATAAGTAGTTAATTTTATGAATACCGACACCGGCAACTGAAGGAGAGAAATCGCCATTGGGATCTGTTATGCCGTTACCTGACCAAATTCCACCACTAACATTAGCAGTAAGAACTTGAATGGTATCATCAATACATACACTAAAGTCAGCCAATACGTTTACTGTTGGTAGTGGATTTACAATAAGATTTACCGTATCTCGAGTAAGACAATTTCCTGTACCATAACTGTAGACAAAATCTAAAGTATCCTGAACAGTTGGAGTAAAATCCCCATTAGCTGCAATACCATCATCTGACCAAATACCACCAATTGGTGATCCAACAAATTGAATTGTTCCAGCATCGACACATTCTTGCAGGTCAGCACCAGCATCTGCATTTGTAGGGTCTATCACATTTAGCACAAGAGTATCATTATTGTAACACCCCAAAATATCAGTATGATGATAATAGACTTCATATAATTGAACACCAGTTGGCTCAAATCCTCCTGAAGAATCTATATTATTACCAGTCCAATAACCAGGAACTAAATTTCCATCAAAATCAACCACACCAGGTTGATTACAAAGAATAGTGTCATTTCCAGCATCAACTTCGGGTAGAGGATAAACTGTTACAATAATAGAATCTAAATTTTCACAAGTATTAGCATCAACATAACTGTAATATACAGTGTGATCTCCATCACCTGCTAAACTACCAAGAAACTTTCCAGATGCATCACTTATCCCAGTTCCTGACCACGTACCACCAATTGGATTACCCGAAATAATGATAGAATCAGAGATACACAGGGCAGTATCTGCACCAGCTTCCACAGTTGGTAAATTGTGTATAGTTACTTGAGTAGTATCATTATTAGCACAGTTACCAGTTCCATAAATGTATACCAAGTCTACAACTCCAGGAGTATTAAAAGAGTAAGTCCCAGAAATATCCCCAGTAACTATTATATCATCTATACGAAGGTACTCTGCAGAACTATTGTTTTGCATTTTAACTCTTAATTCTAATGTATTACCACTTAAACCATCTTGATAAATAGCAGCAGAAGTGAAATTCCCAGCTAGTGAACCATTATTTGCTAAAGTTGTCCAAGGTCCTCCATTAATTCTATATTCTGATTCTATAACATCATCTACCTCCATTGACCCCACTTCAGTAGCTGCAATGGAAATGGTTATATTAACATAATCATTTATGGAAATGATTGGAGATAACCAATATGCAGGACCATCAAGGTCTCTACCCTCTAACCTATCACTCACAACTTTAAAGTATTTAAATCCATTTGTTATTGATGCCCCTGAAACATCGACAGACCAATTACAACCAGTTACATTTACTCCGGATGATGTCGCACCTTTTCCTGCAAGACCAGTGAATCTTTCCTCATAGAGTGTTGATGTTGAATTAGATACTACATTAGGGTCATCCCAAATACCACCATAGGGTGTGCCTTGTAAAAATAAATTCCCCTCACTTACACAAACTTCTAAATCAGGACCTGCATTGGATAAAATTGGAGCAACTATGTCTACCAGTAAAGTATCCTCATTATAACATCCGTTAAAGTCTGTATATTGATAAATCACCTCTTCTTGACCAATACCATTTGGCATTAATTCTCCTGATGCATTTATATTTGAACCATCCCATGTACCACCTGAAGGAGATCCGTCAAAATCTACACTAATTGGTAAATTACATAATGTTGTATCATCACCAGCATCTACTACTGGAGAATCATATTCGTTAATTATTACTTGATCACTGTTNATACATCCAAATGCATCTACNNCAGTNAGNNTAAAAGTACTNGTACCCTGCATATCATAATAAGGATCAAGCACTGTTGTNTCAGANAGTNNNCCTAAATCCCAATAATANTTNTANGGNGAAATTCCACCAGNNATNGAACCACCTAAAAATGCGGTGTCTTCTGGGCATATNTTTTGATCTAAACCNGCATTTACNATNGGTAATGATTGAACATCAATTAGAATACTATCTATGTCTTCGCAACTATTGTCATCAGTAACGGTTAATACATAATATTCATCAACNANAGGACTTGCATAGGGATTTAAAATAGATGATGAAGTTATTCCACCTGTAGCTGACCAAGAATAATTATAATCGGGNGTACCATTAGTTACAGTTGGAGAAATTTGAACACTGTCAAAAACACAAGTTGAATCAGTAAGGAGTAAATCTATTGATGGATTTTCATGTATGGTAAAAGAAATNCTATCNTAATCTGATCCACACTGGTTGGCTATAGAATCATATATCCAATAAGTCCCAATTGCATTNTAGTTTATTGCAGGAGGAGTTTCTNGATTAGAAGAGGCTATATCTCCACCAGGAAAAGTCCAAGAATAANGAGACATATTACCAAAACATGTATCAATTACAGATGTTGGATAGGCTGTTTTAGTATTNCAAGTGTCATCAATTGGATTTAAGGTTAATACCGGAGGCCCTTGAACAGTTACTGTATCTACATAAGTTTTTGGCCCACATACATTTCTTGCAGTTAACTCAATTCCATACATGCCTGCTTTTGTGAAAGTATATTGAGAATTTAGTGAATCATATTCACCATAACCACGNACCAAAATACTATCAAGGGCTAAGTATTCATTAGCGTCATCTACGTTCATTTCTACCTTTATTTCGAGNGTAGATCCAGACAAACTATCTTGAGTGACTTCAACACTGCCAAAATCATCTGAAAGTTGTCCATTATTTTCAAAATAGGTCCAAGCACCTCCATCTATTCTGTAGAACGATTCAAAGGTATCATCAGCTTCTAGATTACCTGCTGCAGAATCTCTAGCTTTTAGAAATAAATTTACACTTGAATGCCCGGTAATATCCACTGATGGAGAATACCAAATCATATTTGCAGCATTACCATCATTAACATCTCTTGCTACTAGTCTTGGATCCCCAAAAATATTACTCACTGCAAAGAAATCATTGGCGTTTACCATAGCGTTACCTGAAACATCTATAGTCCAATCCACATTGGAGGTATCTGTGTTAACTCCACTTATACCCTTTCCTGTTTGTAAGTCGAACGTTTCTATATATAATTCTGATAGTGAAGAATCGGAAAGAGTATTCAAAATGGTCGGAGGACTGCTTCCTCGGCATCCAGTAATTAATATACTTGATCCCCAAGAAAAAGTGGCATTATAATCATTTAGNGACCTAGATATATTAGTNTTTTCCACAACCAAAGGAGCACATCCAATATCATTATCAAGTAAAAATTCTGCACTAGGAAAAGAATCAATTTTAAAGTCATGNATAGAAGAATCTGCGACCATTCCCGAACCACAAGGAGACTTTTTAAGTAATTTAACTGAATAAGACATTTGATAGTGAAATTCAAGAACTAACTCTGTTGTTCCATAAGTAGTTGAATCAAANTAATCTAACGGNATTGTTCCTAAAGAACCAGATATAACGGTAAAACCAGTGTCAGGTTCAAACTCCCATGCAATAGCATCAACCGTATCACATTCGTAGCTAAAACCAGCACCAGTATTTACTCCATATACATACTTACCACCTGTACTTGAGTCTGTAAATGTGACTGGTTCATCGATACAATAAATGGAATCCATATCAACTAAATCAGCCTTAGGAGGTGATGATTGAGTTATAGGTGAAACCTCAGCACTTGATGANCCACANCCATTTGTAGCCGCTACACCAACTAAAAATGAATTATCATAAAAAGGTGTTGAATAACCACAAGAGGCATCATCAAATGTGTGAAAAATGGTATCACTCTCTAAATCTGNTGCAGGATTAGGATGAATAAATACTGAGTCAGGATCTCCATCATTGGTATACTTAGTATAAATAGTACCTGGACTATTTAATTTACCAGAATTATCAGCAAAAGTGGCTANAAATCCATATCTCTTGGGAGCACACTGATTTTGNGTATTNCCAGGNATNCCNAGAGAAATAGCGGGATTAGTCCCAAAGAAGAAAGCCTTGACATAGGTTCTAACACAACCTGAAATGTTATCNGTAGCNGTAACAGTTATATCATAGGGNCCTTGATTTAGGTAGGTATTAGTGTATACAACNCCTGGAGTAATATTTGANAAACTATTACCNTCACCAAAATCGATGTCATAAGTAACGTTAGCTGAATTATTAACTACACTAGCACTTGTNATTTCTAGATCTAGAGCAAAAGTAGGATCAGTACTACCACATTTAGCCCAATCNCCAGTTGGAGAAACGCTCAAATAATTAGCATCTGTTGGTGGTAAAGATAGAAATGAGGATGAAAGTTCTACTTGTGGTGCAAGTTGTACATTTACAGGATTAATTGCGGTATCCTTACAACCATTTCCATCAGTGTATATATACATTAAATCCACTGCTACTAGTGTGCTACCATAACCTGCAGAGGAGGGGTCATAATTATTATTTGTTACACCTACCCCATCATAATATCCTCCCGCGGGTGAGCCACCACTTAATGCAAAAGGCGCATCAGAACTACAATGAGTTCCATATGCATTAGAAGTAACATTAGAGGGTTTTGGATTTACCGTAATGGTAATATCATCTGAATTCGTACAACCGTTATCATCTTCCACAGATACAGTAAATATCTCACCATTAGTCATTCCAACAACTTGAGTTGTTGAATCTTCAAAATCTATGATCGTTGCAGATCCATTAGAAGTCCAAGTCCACATGGTAGCATAACCACCAGCCTCAGATAATCTTAACGTATCATCAATACAAACTGGATCATCCGAAATAATAGTTATTTGAGGAGATACTGTTAAGTAGTAATAAGAACTATCTCTACAAATTGTTCCATTATCATCTAGAATTGTCACCAACTTATAAGTCGTATTTGCCGTAGGATTTGCATCTGGGTTAGAGACATTTGTAGCTGATAAACCAGTTGCAGGTGTCCATTGATAGGTAATGGCAGGTGTTCCTGCACCTGACCATGAAGCAGAAGGCGAACCNCCAAGAGTAGTTGATGTTCCAAAACAAATGGTTTCTTTATACCTCTTACCAGTTACATTAACATCATCAATTCGAATTTGTTCATTATTTTGATCNACATTTATAGTTACTCTAATTTCAATTGTTGAACCACTTAATCCACTCTGAGAAATAGTCATTGAACCAAAATCATTAAACTGCTGACCATTTGTGGTGAAATAACTCCAAGGACCTCCGTCAACTCTATATTCACTATTGATGATNTCAACATTTTCTAAGCCACCTGATTCAGAAGCACTTATGGAAAGAGAAACGTCTTTGTAATCAGCAATATTTATAGAAGGAGAATACCAAATACAATTTCCATCTACATCTTTTGCCTCTAATTTTCCATTAACTACTTTAAAGTAATCATTGGCATCAGATAAAGTAGCTGNACTTACATCNATTAACCAATTGCAACCAGAAACATCTAAAACACCACCAGCAGCACCTTTNCCATCTTGATTNCTAAAATTTTCTAGANATATATCTTCNGNCTCAAGAANAGNATTGGTTCCGGCATTAGCCGTCAAATTAGAACACTGAGCATTAAATTGGTGAGAAAAAACAATACATAAAANGGCTAGAAAAAAACTAAAATAACTCCTCATAAAATTTCATTGTCCACTTTAATCCATAGTAATAATCACGAACTCTGTTCTTCTATTTTCTTGATGTTCTTCTTCAGAACATGGCACCATCCTTCTACCCTCACATTCACAAACATTTTTCAACTTGGATTCTCCATATCCCTTTCCATAGATACGTTCAGGTTTTGAAATTCTTGAACGAATGTAATTAGCAGATGATTTTGCTCTTCTATCAGAAAGNTTTCTATTATATGTTTTTGACGCACGACAGTCAGTATGAGAACCTAATTCTACAACCATAGATGGATACTCGTTCATGACTTCCACAATTTTGTCTAATTCAAGAGCTGCATCTGGNCGTATATTAGATTTATCCAAATCAAAATATATTGGATTAATTTCTATTACCTCGGCTAAGTCAATACCTGTTATTAGTCTTGTGAGAACTACTCTTGCCGTATCATAATAAAAACCATCAAAAACTGCATATATAAATGTATCCGCAGTTACCAAAATATTTTCTGGATGATAGGTAAATGAACCATCGTCATTAAACTTGACATCACCATGTAATGGGTCTTCAACNAACAATGTTGTGAGTTCATCTCCACCTGGATCAGAATCATTATGTAAGGCTCCTCCTTCAGCATCAATTGTGAAATCTTCTCCTTTTTTCATGATGTAGTGATCATCAACTGCAACTGGAATTGTCTTGTCAATAGCTTTTATGTACACATGAATAGTGTCATGGAAAAACTTATCATGCATAATTCGATATGTNAAATGATCATCTTCTACATCATTATTTTCAGGTGTATAAACAAAAGTTCCATCCTCATTAAATTCAACAGAACCTTTTTCAGGATTAGTATTTAAGGTTGCTTTGTGGTATAGGTTTTGAGTCATNAAATCGTCAATAGTATCATTTAAAAAGTCATTATCTAAAACACTTGACGATGTGATTTCAAGAACCTCGCCCTTAACCATAGTATAGTAATCATCTACACCATCAGCAATTTCTAAATTTGTTTTAAAGCAATAAATGTCATCGTCTCCTTTTCCTCCTTTTCTGTTTGAAGAAATGAATCCGAACTTTAAGTCATTAGAAAGAAAAAAGGAAAAATCATCTTTTGGAGAATTAAAAGGAATCCCCATATTTCTAACATCTGTTGAATTGGTATCTAAATAATCATTAACCATATAAATATCTAAACCACCAAAACCAATTCTACCATCAGAAGCAAAAAACAAAGTTTTGTCGTCTAAATGGAATGGAAATACTTCATTTCCTTCTGTATTTATTTTATTTCCAAGATTTACAGGTCTTGACAATCTTATTAATTCACGAGTTGCAGTAGTATCAGATAAAAAGAATTGCTTGTATAAGCCATAAATTTCACAATAATATAAATCTAACCCACCGAAACCTCCGGGCATATCACTTGCAAAATACATTCTGCTGCCATCTTCAGTAATAGTAGGATGCATAACAGAGTAATGAGGGTCATTAATTGATAGTCCCAAAACACTATCAGGATTATTAACATTTTCTTCAGTGACCTTAAAGATGTTAAGATACAACGCTTCATCATCAACGTCTACACTTGTGCTTCTAGTGAAGAATATATTTTTAGAATCTTGTGACATGATAGCTGGACCTTCTTGATATTGATTTTTAAGTTCTCCGCTGAAAGGAACTCCATCAGGTATTTTCATACTAGGGAATTCAAATGTTGTTTTAAAAATATCGTAGGTAAGAAAATCAGGTCTAACGAATTTTCTTCTTTTAATATTTTTTAAAGACTCATCATCTGCACTGGTATACAATATTTTATAACTGTCATTGCTGTCATTTTTGACGGCAAATGCCCCAAAGTCAGAATTTTTAGTATTGATAGAAAGATTAACTAAATCAATTTCAGAAATGTTTTGAAAAATTTCTTCATGAGCATCAACAGAATTAAAGATTTTTGCTCTTGTTTCATCAGAATAATCAGCATATCTTCTTCTTACTTCTTCAGCTTCTTCAAATTTCTCATTCATATATAGAATATGAGAATAGTTATATTGATCAATTGGGTTATCACTGCTATCTGCTACGATTTTGAAATAATATTCAGAACTATCAATGTTCTTTAAACTCAAAAATGATTTACCTAATTTTCTGTATATATCAACATTCTTATTTTTTACTTTTTGAAAACGCTCAACACTCTTGCTGTAAGATTCTTTTTCAAAATGATAATTACCCCAATTTGTATTGACTTCATCAGATTTTCCGATGCCAAATT
>PBXW01000085.1 GCA_002727735.1 Crocinitomicaceae bacterium | reverse complement strand
ATTTCTAATATCAATAATATTTAGCATTGGATTCGTTGGAGTTTCTGCCCAAATCATCTTTGTATTTTCATTTATATGTGATATAATTTTTGAATCATCATTCATTCCAACAAAGTGAAATTTTATGCCATATTTTTCAAAGATAGAACTGAAAATTCTATAAGTACCGCCATATAAATCATTGGTAGAAATAACTTCATCACCAGGATTTAGCATCTTGACAACACAATCTATAGCTGCAAGACCGCTACCAAAACAAGCGCCATATTTCCCACTTTCTAAAGCCGCCAAATTATTTTCTAAAGCTGCTCTTGTAGGATTACCAGTTCTAGAATATTCAAATCCTTTGTGTACACCAATTTCTTCTTGTACATATGTTGATGTTTGGTAAATAGGCGTCATGATAGCTCCTGTAGCAGAATCGGGGTGAACACCGGCATGAATTACTTTAGTATTAAATTTCATTCTTTTTTTATTTAGGGGACACAAATCTAATTATTTAATATATTCAAAAGGTTATTTGTTTATAACATTAAAATTTACTCATGAATAGTAAAGCAGGATAATTTTTAAGAAAAAACTATTTTGAAAAAAAATCTTCTTCTTGCTCATCTTGCTCTTTTTGGGGCAAATCTGATATATGCATTCAATTACGGTTATGCCAAAGATGTTATGGAAGGAGGATATGTCCCCCCTTTCACATTCATTTTATTTAGAGCTGTTGGTGCAACCTTGCTATTTTGGTTAACTTCCTTTTTCTTTTGTGAAAAAATAGCCAAAAAAGATATTTGGCGTTTTGCTCTTTGTGGTTTATTTGGTGTTACTGCTAACCAACTTATGTTTTTTTCAGGTTTAGATTTAACCTCTACCATTCATGCTTCAATCATCATGATCAGCAGTCCAATAATTGTTAGTGTTTTATCCATTTTTATGATTAATGATAAAATGAGTTGGAAAAAAGCCATTGGCATTACAATTGGCCTTGCAGGAGCACTAACTGTAATACTACATAAAGGGAATGCATCAGGAGAAGCTGGAATCTGGGGAGATTTACTGATCTTTTTAAACGCTTCAAGTTATGGACTATATCTAATTACAGTTAAACCCTTGATGAGTAAATACCACCCCATTACGGTAATTAAATGGGTATTTACTTTTGGATTAATAGGCGTTATTCCTTTTGGCTTATCACAATTTTCTGAAGTTAATTGGATCATGACTACTGACATAAAATTAAAAATTGGATTTGTTATTCTTTTCACTACCTATTTCTGTTATTTATTTAATATATACGGTATTAAGTATGTTAGTCCTACCGTTGTAAGTACTTACATTTATTTGCAGCCCATACTTACCTCATTTATTGCACTATTTACTGGAAGAGAATCATTAGAATCTGTTATCATATTCTCCTCATTATTAATTTTCTCCGGAGTTTATTTGGTTAGTATAAGTCCCACAAAAAAAATCAATTGATTACTTTTGAAGGAAATTACGCGTTATGATGCTTTCTATGACTGGCTTCGGTAAGGCCGAAATTTCATTAAATCAACTTCATTTACAAGTTGAAATTCGCTCATTAAATAGCAAGTATCTTGATCTTTCTGTAAAAATACCTTCATTTTTAAAAGCTGTAGAATTAGATGCTAGGAAATTAATAAAGAAGCATCTTAAAAGAGGTAAAGTTGAATTACTTATTCATTATGAAAAGAATGAAAATCAATCAAACGTCAGTTTAAACACAACACAAATTAGTGCCTATTATGAACAATTAGCAGCACTTAATGATAAACTTCAAGGTGGTTTAAAAATCGATTTATTAGGGCACACATTGAAATTGCCAGATACCATACAACATCAAAAAGACAACTTAGAAGACAGTGATTTACAAAAAATTCTTTCAGGCATTTCAGAAGCATGTAGCGATTTAAACAATTTTAGAAGAAATGAAGGGAAATCTTTACATACTGAGTTAGTGGGAAGAATAGAAAACATTCAACAACTCGCCCAAAAGGTAATTCCATTTGAAAGCGAACGCCTTCCAAAAGTGAAAGCTAAAATTTTAGAAGCTATAAATACGCTTAATCAAAAAGCACAAATTGATGAAAGAAGATTGGAACAAGAGCTTATTTTCTATGCTGAAAAATTAGATATTACAGAAGAAAAGGTCCGATTAAATGAACATTGTGATCATTTTTTAAAGACCATGCGTGATGAAGGAGCAGGGAAAAAGCTGGGTTTTATTACTCAAGAAATAGGTAGAGAGATAAATACTCTTGGTTCTAAAGCACATCATTTAGCAATTCAAAAATTGGTTGTGGAAATGAAAGATGAGTTGGAAAAAATAAAAGAGCAAATCTTAAATGTGTTGTAATGTCTAATAACAACTTTACTGGAAAAGCCATTATTTTTTCCGCGCCTTCTGGAGCAGGAAAGACGACTATTGTAAAATCATTGCTAGCCAACAAACTTCCTTTATCATTTTCTATATCCGCCTGTAGTAGACAGAAAAGAGAAAATGAAATTAATGGCAAAGACTATCATTTTTTATCTATTGAGGATTTTAAACAAAAAATCAATGAGCAAGCATTTATTGAATGGGAAGAGGTGTACGAAAACAATTATTATGGGACTTTAAAGTCTGAGATTGAACGAATTTGGAACGATAAAAAACATGTTGTTTTTGATGTTGATGTGGTGGGTGGATTAAATCTCAAAAAGCATTTTGGAAATAATGCACTGGCCATATTTATACAACCGCCCTCCATGGATGTGTTGATTGAGCGATTGAGAAATAGAGCAACAGAAAGTGAAGCATCACTAAACAAGCGTATAAATAAAGCAAAGCATGAAATGACTTACAGTCCATCTTTTGATTCAATAATTATAAATGATCAATTAGAAAAAACCATTGAAGTTGCAGAAAAAAAGGTAAAAGACTTTTTAAACTCATGAAGAAGATAGGATTATATTTTGGCACCTTTAACCCCATACATGTTGGACACCTAATTATTGCCAATTATATGGCAGACTATACAGAATTAGATGAAGTATGGCTTGTAGTTAGTCCTCAAAACCCACTTAAAAAAAAGGAAACACTACTTAAAGACCATCATCGACTTTCTCTGGTTAGAATAGCTCTTGAAGACAATACAAAATTGATGGCAAGCAATATAGAATTTGATTTACCCATCCCCTCATATACCATAAACACTTTGGTTCATTTAAAAGAAAAATATGAAACTTATGAATTTCACTTAATTATGGGAGAGGATAACTTAAGGTCTTTTCATAAATGGAAAAATCAAGAAGAAATAATTAACAACCATAAAATATTTGTTTATCCTAGGGTATTGACTGAACAAGAAATGGAAGATAACACTATAGAATTCTCTTCTTTTAATCATTGTAACGTTATTAGATGTCAAGCTCCAATTATGAAAATTTCTTCAAGCTTCATAAGAAAAGCCATTAAAAATGGAAAAGACGTACGTTATTTACTTACGCCAGAAGTGTTTAAATATGTAGACGAAATGAACTTTTACAAGTAATTTTATTTTAGAAAAATTACATATATGGCATACAAAACTGGTAGTATAAATAATATAAAAAGATCAAATCCGAATGCCCTGAAAATAAAAAAAGGCAGGTAACACATTAAGTCTAACCAAAGTTCTCTTTCAGTTCCAAACACAAACCATACTGCTACAGGAGGAAATATCAAACACAATAACAATAAAACAAAATCTGTTATTTCCTCGTTATTGCTGACCTCATCTTGCTTTTGAAATGATGTAGTAGCTGATGTTTTAGTCCATTGTTTTTGAATTTTTTTCTCCATTTTTTGCGCTAAAATATTTACCAACTTATTCTGCTTATGTTGAGTAAGATTTGATTTTTTAGATTTATTTATTGAAGCAATATTATTGTTTATATCAAGATTTTTTACANCTTGAAATGAGTCATNTCTGCTTTCTAATTTTATATCAACACTCTCCGTTTCTTTATTATTATAACTGATTTTGTTTAATTCACTATTATTTAAGTTAAAATTCGAATTGTCATTTTTAGGAGCTTTGGTTTTAAATACTACCCTTTCTGCTTTTAAAAAATCAAAAGGTCTTCCATAATTGGTATAGTGCAAACTGGAACAGGAACATACAGACACTACCAAAAAAACGTAGAGGGAATATTTAAAATATTGCATGGTTGAACTTTTCATCTATTTTTGCCAAAATTAAAACTAACCTAATTACTTTTATTGTGAAGCCATAAATAGTTATGAATACTAAGCTTTTTAAAATACTAACCCTACTATCTTTTCTAATATGTATTGTCATAANTGTAATGCTATATAGCGCGCTTAAAGTAGCCGATCATAGGTTAGAGAAACTTGGGCAAATTGTAGATGAGATTGCTGTTCAACATATAATTACTGATGTTAGCATTGATGATACTATCCCATTGAACTCCGATATTTTTGTTACTGAAGAAATAGAAGTCAACATAGATTTAAAACTTAAAACAGAAATACCATTAAATGTAGAAATACCAGTAGACCAAAGTATTTTAGTGCCATTTGAAATGGGTGTATTAGATTATATTACGATTGATACATTAATAGAAGTTATGGATAATGTAAACATAATTGTTGACGACACTATACCATTAAATCAACGTGTAAATGTATCTCTTTTAGGAGGTAAGGGATTTAATATTCCTATTAAAGGTGATATTCCTGTGGATCAAAAGTTAAATATCGGATTTGATGAACTTTTGCCAGTTAAAAGCACTGTCCCAGTAGATCTCCTCATTATTGATACTTTACCAGTGGGNTTGTCTTTGAAAATACCTGTTGACATAAATGTTCCTGTTGAAATNCCTCTAAAAACTAAGGCGAAAATTTCTTTTGACGGACCCCTTCCTGTTGATGCTGATGTTCCTATTAAACTTAGTATCCCCGTTGACATTCCATTAGAAAGCACATCTCTTTCTATATACTTTAAAGAGTTGGGTAAAAGGTTAAGGAACTTACCCAAAATTAANGAAGAAGACTAATTATTTATAATATCAAAAAGCTCATCTAATTTTGGAATAAGAACAACTTCTATTCTTCTATTTTTCGCTTTGTTTTCTGTATCNACTGGAATAAACTCACTTCTTCCTGAAGCACTAATATTAACAGGATTCATTTTACTGTGTTTTAGCATNATTTTCACAACAGATGTTGCTCTAAGCACACTAAGNTCCCAATTATCAGTTGGNTGAGAACTTGAATTCATCTTATCTGAATCGGTATGACCCTCTACCAAAATTTCTAANTCCTCTTGATCTTCCAACACTTTAGCTAATTCCTTCAAAGCNTTAACACCACCTGCATCAACACTTGTGCTCCCAGATGCGAATAAAAGTTTAGCGTCCATACTAACATATACTTTTCCATCTTTTTGCTCAACAGTGAGTCCCTTATCTTTAAAACCCAAGAGAGCTTTAGCAACTTTATCTTTTAATGCTTTTACAATGGCATCTTTATTTGCAATTATCTCCTCTAATTCATTAACTCTTTTCTCTCTTTTTTGCAATTCAACGGACATNTTTTCCAAGTCTATTTTTTTNGAATTTAAATCAATTTCCAAATCCCTNAGTTCATCTTCCATTTTCAAAAGCTCTAATTTTCGCTTTTCAAGATCCGCCATTAAACGTTGTTTTTCTAAAGTTTGACCCTTTTGTAAAATCTCTAGTTGCTCTTGAATTCGCTGATTTAGCACTTCAATTTTATCATATTGCTTCTCCTTCATTCTCATAGACTTACCTAATAAAGTGGTGTCTTTAGTTAATTTTTTATTGGCCTCATATAATTGATCATTATTAGATTTTAGCTCAGTATTTTCAGTTTCGAGTTCAGTTTTTACTGTTTTTAGCGTTTTTAATTCTTTTGCGCATATTTCTTGCTTTTCGGCAACTTCTTCAAATTTTCTTGCAGGAACACAACCTTGTATAATGAAAGAAAAAATTAATATATAGGGAATAAATTGTTTAAAATTCATAGCTGTTTTAAATGATGTTAGTACAAAAATGAAACCAAAAGGTTAATCTCAGCGAACAAAAGAGTATTTTTTTAAACACTCGGGTATTAAAATCATTCTTTTGAAAGAAAGACTCTTGTGAAATCCCTATACTCCATATTGTTTATAGGAAGTGCATGAACATTATTTTGAATCAACCTAATATTATTTCCATAATAGATTGGAATAAGTGCTGCATCTNCAATTAAAAGACTGTCNGCTTTATAATAATAATACATNGCTGAATCTTGNCTTTTAGCATGAATAGCACGATCATAATAATCGTCAAATGTGGAATTTTGATATCTGGAACAATTGGTGTAAGAAGGACTAATAACGGGCTTCCCATTTTCATCATAAGAGATTTCTGGCACCACTTTTCCATTAAAAATTTGTAGGAAATTTTGAGGNTCTGGATAATCAGCTTGCCATGTTATACCAAAAAAGTCAGATTCAGCATTATTGAATTTATCAATTAAAACAGATAGAGAGAAATAATTTATTTTGATGTTTATCCCTAAATTATCATACAACATCTTTTGTATTGCTTCGGCAACAATAATGTTTAAATAATTACTCTCACTTATGTCCAACTCTAACTCAGGAAATTTTTCTCCAGCTGGATATCCAGCATCCGCTAATAATTTTTGAGCTAAATCAGGATTGAAAGTAAATCCATCTACATTGGTGTGATCATATTCACCTAAGCTTGGAACAAATCCATAAACAGCTGGTTCAGATTCTCCTTTTAAAATATATTTCACAATTTTTTCACGATCAATGGCATGATTAAATGCTTTTCTGATTCTTATATCTTGAAATATTGGATTAAGTAAGTTAAAGCAATAAAATGCAGAACTCAATCCATTGTCTTTATTACTCTGTAATTTGAATTCTGGATTACCTCCATTTTTTGCTGAATCTAATGTAACCAAAACAGCTTCTAACTCTTCTACAGGAAGTTGATAAACCATGTCAATATTTCCTTTTTTGAAGTTAGTGAGCTCAATTTTTTTATTGTTGTTAAAAGAAATTTTAATCACATCAAGATAAGGAAGAGGGTTCCCGTATTCATCATTTTCCCAGTAATTATCATTTCTTACCATCCTTAACTCAACATTTTCATTAATATCCTTATTCTTTAGCGTAAAAGGACCTGTTCCAACAGTATGAGCTCTTAGGTCTAGTCCATACTTATCATAGGCCTCTTTAGGATAAATGGTACAACAAGCTTGTGATAAAATTTTGAGAAAATAGGAATAAGAGGAAACCAATTCAATAGCAATTGTAAAATCATCTACAACTTTAACCCCCTTAACTCCACCTTCTGGGTATTCTCCTTTTGCTGTGGCAGTGTAATGATCTTGTGCACCTACTACAATAGAAGTGAAATAGCTAGATGTTCTGTTTCCGTCAATAGAAGAACATAATTGATCAAAACAATATTTAACATCATGAGCATTTAGCATTCTTCCCTTACCATTTGGAAAGCAAGGATCATCATGAAAAAATACACTATCTCTAAGATTAAANGTATATAAAGTACCATCATCATTAATAGAAATACTTTCAGCTAATAGNGGCTCAACTTTTAAATTCCTTTTNTTCAATTTTACCAATCCTTGGTAGACTTGTAANGCAATTCTGCTNGANACAGCATGATTAATGGANATNGGAAATAAGCTTTGAAAAGAGTTTGTTTCATTGGTNCTAAATACTCCTCCTTCAAAAATTTTAAACTTCTTATCNCCTTCATTATAGTAACCTTTAGCATCTCTAATTTTTCCAAATTGAGTATCTNCATTAGCACTTTTTTCTTGTTGACATGAAAACAATGAAAAAGCTAAAATTATAGTNTAAATTGNTNTAAAATCTNTCATTCATTNACAATATTGGACAAATATAACTAATTTATTGTCTATTATATCGAGTGATATTTATATTGAACTTCAAAAACAATTCTAAATAAAATCCGTTTATAATTTGGACGATAAATTGAATGATTAAGCGAATAACCTATTATCTGTTTTTAATATCGCTATTTTTTTTTGAAAGTGGTTACACTCAGCAATATGGTCAGTCAAAAATTATTAAGACTATATATGCTGGAAATGANACNNTNATTTTNGACACCTGCTCGGTGCTTTTACANGGATTTANAATTANACAAAATGACATAAAAATNCCCAATGAAAATTTCATTTTAAACCCATTAACCTCAACGTTAATTTTCAAGAAATTACCTAAAGATTCCATTGAAATAGAATACTATTATTTTCCAATAAACTTCAAAAAAGAAATCTACCTACANGATCTTAAACTTAACCAAACGACCTTTCAAGACAATTACACCCCTATACCAATTCAAAATTATAGCAACAATATTGATTTAATAAGTAATTCATCATTAAATAAAAGTGGAAATATTTCAAGAGGTATGATGGTTGGAAACAATCAAAACTTTTCATTAAACTCTAACTTAAACTTGCAGCTTTCTGGAGAACTTTCACCAGGAATAAAAATATTGGCGTCAGTTACAGATGATAACATTCCTATTCAACCAGAAGGAAATACGCAAAAACTACAAGATTTTGACCAAGTTTTTATTCAAGTATTTAACGATAATTGGAAAATTATAACAGGTGATTTTTGGATAAAAAGCAAAGAAAGTCATTTTCTAAAGTATCATAAAAGAGGTCAAGGAATTTATTATCAGACCCATAAAAAAAAGAAAAACGGTTCACTAATTAGTACTGAAAATAGCGCTTCATTAAGCAAGGGGAAATTTGCAAGAAATGTGATTCAAGGTGTGGAAGGGAACCAAGGTCCCTATAGACTTAACGGAAATGAAAATGAAAGCTTTATTATTATACTCAGTGGGACTGAAAATGTTTATATAGACGGAGAATTACTACAACGTGGTCAAAATTTTGATTATACGATAGATTACAACACAGCAGAAATAACATTTACTGCTAATCATCTTATCAATAAAGACAAAAGAATAATTGTTGAATTCCAATACAGTGATAAAAATTATGCCAGATCTCTATTACAAAGCAGAACATCATTTAAAAAAAATAACAGTGTTTTCTTTATCAATGCTTATGGNGAACAAGACAGTAAAAATCAGCCACTGCAACAAAACATAAATGATAATGATAGGTTTAATCTTGAACAAATAGGTGATCAAATAGATTTAGCTTTTAGCTCTGGCATTGACAGTGTGGCCTTTAATGATAACTTGAATATGTATAAAAAAGTAGACTCATTAGGATATGAAGTCTATATACATTCAATAAATCCTGATTCTGCACGATATCAAATAACATTTAGTGAAGTTTCAAATGGTGGAGGTGATTATATAATTAAGGAGTATAATGCACTTGGCAAAGTATTTCAATGGGTAGCCCCTGATACTATCCCCTTTGTTGGTATTGTGAAACAAGGAAATTATGAACCTGTAAAGAAATTAATTACACCTAAAAAACGACAAGTGATTAGTATTGGTGGAGGAAAGATATGGAATAATTCAAAATTGAATTATGAATTGACCACATCCAATATGGATCTGAACACTTTTTCTAACAATGGCAATGAAGATAATATTGGATTAGCTGGCCTATTGAAATTGAATAACAAAAGAAAATTAACTGAAAAATGGTCTTTGGAAAATGATTTTTCCATTGAAATGTTACAAAAAAACTTCAATAGAATTGAGCGATTTAGGGCAGTTGAATTTGAAAGAAATTGGAACATACTAGATGTTGTTTTACAAGAAGATCAACTCCTAGGTGCTGGAAAAATTAATTTACTCCACAATAAAAATGGAAATTTCAGCTATACTCTAAATACATTTATTTTAAGAGATACTTTTTCAGGTATTAAAAATGACATTGATTTAAAATGGGATAAAAACTTTCATGCTGATTTTAAAGGAAGCCTATTAGAAACAAACGGCTTGAAGGATTCTAGGTTTATGAGGCATTTTACAGATTTGTACATCCCAATTAAAAAATTTAAACTNGGATTTAAAGATATTCATGAAGAAAATAAATTCTATCAATCAGACACACTAAGTAATGCCAGTTATCGATTTTACGATTGGAAGGTATACATAGAAAGTGGTGATTCAACAAGTAATAAAATCCAATTCTACTACCAAGAACGTTATGATTGGTTTAAAAGAAATTCTTCTCTTGTTAAGGCAACACATGCTGTTAGTCCAGGACTATTGATAGACATCAAAAACAATAAAAAGTTTAAATTAAAGTATAATCTGGCTCTTAGAACTTTAATAACCGATTCTACTATAACCTCTATAGCACCTGAGAACTCATTAACAAGCAGATTAAATTATCAGTTAAAACTATTAAATGGCGCATTTTACACTACCTCATTTTTAGAGTTGGGCTCTGGTTTNGAACTACAAAAAGAATTTATATATCTAGAAGTTCCTGCAGGNCAAGGNGTCTACACTTGGATTGATTATAACAACAANGACATAAAGGAATTAAATGAATTTGAAATTGCATTATACAATGATCAAGCTTCCTACATAAAAGTATTTACTCCTAATAATAATTACATTAAAATATACCAATTTCAGTTTAATCAAAACCTCAATCTCAGCCTAAAAAGAATTATTAAATCTGATGATGGCATAAGTAAATTTCTGAGTAAATTCTTTAATCAAACAGCATTAAACACACAGAAAAAAATCAATGAGTTTGATTTTAACACACTTATTAACCCATTGGTTAATGCAGATGACCCAATGATTCAACAAATGTCAAACTCAGTTAGAAATAGTCTGTTTTTCAATAGATCAAGTCCAAAATACAGCTTAGAATATGTAAGACAACTATACGCCAACAAAATATTATTAATCAATGGTACTGATTATCGATCCACCAATAAAGAACAGTTTAAATTAAGATGGAACATTAATAAATTAGTTATGGTAAACTCAGAACTGAATTTCAATTTAAAACANAATTCATCTACTTATGCAAGTTCAAGAAATTACCACATTACAGAACAAGAAAACACACATCAAATTTCCTACCAACCTAACACATTATTTAGATTGAGCTTAAAAGGAAGATACAGTGAAAAAAAGAATACTATTGAATTTGGAGATGAAAAAGCTTACTTAACTGAAGTTGGATTTGAAGTGAGGAAAAGTAAGCAAAATAGTGGTTTAATTAATGCGGCTTTTAATGTATTAAACATAAATTATAAAGGGAATAGCAATAGCGCCATCGGCTATGAAATGTTAGAAGGGCTACAGNCAGGCACCAATTTTACATGGCNAATAAACATTCAGAAAAAAATGGCTAATAATATACAGTTGACCTTAAATTATAATGGCAGAAAATCTGTAGATGTTAAAACCATCCATACTGGGGGGGTTCAATTAAGAGCATTCTTTTAATCCAACTTAAGAACTGCCAAAAAAGCTTCTTGCGGAACCTCAACTCTACCCACCTGTCTCATTCTTTTTTTACCTGCTTTCTGTTTTTCTAATAATTTTCTTTTTCTAGTAATGTCACCACCATAACATTTAGCTGTAACATCTTTTCTAAGTGCCTTAATCGTTTCTCTTGCCACAATTTTTGCACCAATTGCCGCTTGAACTGGAATTTCAAATTGTTGTCTTGGTATTAGCTCCTTTAATTTCAAGCATATTTTTTTACCAAGAGTAAAAGCATTACTTCTATGCACAAGAGCAGATAAAGCATCCACTTGTTCAGCATTAAGTAAAATATCTAACTTAATTAAATCAGACTTTTTATAATCTGTAGGTGAATAATCAAATGAAGCATAGCCTCTACTAACGGATTTTAAACGATCATAAAAGTCAAATACTATTTCTGATAAGGGCATTAAAAATGAAAGTTCAACTCTATCTTGTGTGAGATAAACTTGATTGGTAAGTTCGCCCCTTTTTTCGATACATAAATTCATTACAGCACCAACAAATTCGGATTTTGTTATAACCTGAGCTTTTATGTATGGCTCTTCAATCCAATCAATTTTAGATGGTTCCGGCAATTCGGAAGGATTATTTACAATAATCTCTTCCAAATCTTTTTTCATGTAAATACGATAAGAAACGTTGGGAACAGTTGTAATAACTGTCATATTGAACTCTCTTTCTAATCGTTCTTGAATAATCTCCATATGGAGCATACCCAAAAACCCACACCTAAACCCAAAACCTAGTGCAGCTGAAGACTCAGGCTCAAAGACCAATGAAGCATCGTTCAATTGAAGCTTTTCCATAGAAGCTCTTAGCTCTTCATAATCTTCTGTGTCAACAGGATATATTCCTGCGAATACCATAGGCTTAACATCTTCAAAACCTCTAATTGCACTTTCACATGGATTGGTCATGGTTGTAATGGTATCACCAACCTTTACTTCATTTGCTTTTTTTATGCCACTAATTATGTACCCAACATCACCAGATGCCAATTCTTTTTTTGGATCTAAATCCATTTTTAAAACTCCAATCTCATCAGCGTCATAAGTTTTTCCGGTATTAAAAAATTTAACTTGTTGACCTTTTTTGATTACGCCATTAAATACCCTAAAGTAGGCAATGATACCTCGAAATGGGTTAAATACAGAGTCAAAAATCATGGCTTCTAAAGGGGCATTGTCTTGACCTTTGGGACCAGGAATTTTTTCAATAATTGCTTCAAGGATATTGTCAACGCCTAAACCTGTTTTTCCACTTGCAGGTATAACATCATCAACAGAACATCCTATTAAATCTATAATTTGATCGGTAACTTCTTCTGGCATAGCACCAGGTAAGTCCATCTTATTAAGAACTGGGATAATTTCTAAATCATTTTCAATAGCTAAGTAAAGATTGGATATAGTTTGCGCTTCTATTCCTTGAGACGCATCAACAATCAAAAGTGCACCCTCACATGCAGCAATAGATCTAGAAACTTCATATGAAAAATCCACATGGCCAGGAGTATCAATTAGATTTAGCTTATAATCCTCTCCGTTAAAGGTATAATCCATTTGTATAGCATGACTTTTAATGGTAATTCCCCTTTCTCTTTCCAAATCCATATCGTCAAGAGCTTGGTCCTTCATTTCACGGTCTGAAATCGTTCCAGTTGTTTGAAGCAACC
>PBXW01000084.1 GCA_002727735.1 Crocinitomicaceae bacterium | reverse complement strand
TCTGTAACTTTTAAGTGAATTTTACCATCATCAAGAAGTATGAATTCATCTTTTTTTACATCTTTAGCTAGTCTGTTATAACTAACAAATGCTGCATTCTCTATTGATTTTTTATCATTGGTGTAAAGCGTAAAGGTTTTATTTTTTTCTAATAAAACTCCTTCTTCTGGCATTTCACCTATTCTGATTTTCGGCCCTTGTAAATCTGCTAATAAAGCAGAATGTGTACCAATTATTTTATCAACTTTTCTGATTTTTTTTATGGCTTTTATGTGATCTTCATGACTTCCGTGAGAGAAATTAATTCTAAAGACATTAACACCTTCTAAAATCATATTCTTTATTATATCTTCAGAATAAGTAGACGGACCAACAGTAGCAACAATTTTTGTTCTTTTTTTCATATTAAAAAATTAGATTCTCTTTTGATTTAAGCTCTTTAACATTTATCTCATAAGCAGATAGCACAAAAGGAATTTCTTTGAGTTTTGAAAGAATAATTTTGTTTTTAGTCTCATGATTGGATTGAATCATTAGAAAAAAATCCACATGCTTTTGCTCTTCAATTAATTGACTATTTTCCCATTTGTTTCCAACGAGATAATAGACATCAAGACCTTCATTTTGTTCGAATTTAAACACAGGAAATTTCCCATATTTTTCCTTTTGATGCGGGAAAATCAATTCAACATCTTCAGACGTTCGTTCAAGAGAAATCTTTAGAGAATTATTTATAGCCCAACATAATCTATAATCTTTCTCATGTGTTGAGATTCCAAATAGTTCAAAATCATATTCATATTCTTCTTCTAAATGATACTTCATATTGTTTAAGACAATAAATATATTCTATTTCTTATCAAATATAATGGTATAACCCATTAGAAATTAAAAGTCTTCCTTAAACTTAACGTATTTTTTACAATAAGGTTCTAAAGCTGCATTAAGCTTGCTGCAATGCTGTAGAGTGAATCTTCATCAAATGAGCGACCCATTAATTGAATTCCAAAAGGAAGTTTATTAGAATGATTCCCCAATGGAAGGGATATTGCAGGTATTCCAGCTATATTGGCATGAACAGTAAAAATATCTTGTAGATACATTTTAATCGGGTCATTAATTTCACCAATATTGAAAGCCGTTGATGGTGTAGTAGGGAAAAGAAGAATATCATTTTCTTTTAGCATCTCATCTGTTTTTTCCTTAATCAATCTTCTCACTTTTTGTGCTTTGGTAAAATAGGCATCATAATAACCAGAACTTAGTACAAAATTACCCAACATAATTCTTCTTTTAACTTCTAATCCAAAGCCTTCAGATCTAGTCAACTCGTAAGTGGAATCTATATCATTGGCTTCATCACTTCTGTATCCATAATGAGCCCCATCATACCTGGCTAAATTTGAGGATGCTTCAGCTGTTGTTAACACATAATAACATGGCACCAAATGCTTAACAAATGGGAAACTTAGCATGTTTATTTCATGGCCGTTTGAACGTAATTTATCAATTATTTCTACTGTTTTTTGTTTTATTTCGGGGTCTAAATTGNTAAAGTTGAGGTAATCTTCAGGAATNCCAATAGATAATTTTTTGTCTAATTTTTTCACTGAAGATGTATGAGGTTTTATATGAGANAATGTACTGTCATAATCATCTTTNCCACTCATTACATGGGTTAAAAGACAAGCGTCTTCAACATTGTTTGTGAATACACCTATTTGATCAAAGCTTGAGGCATAGGCTAATAGTCCATAGCGGGATATTCTCCCATATGAAGGTTTCATNCCAACTACGCCACAAAAAGAAGCAGGTTGTCTTATAGATCCACCTGTGTCTGAACCAAGGGAGGCAGTACACAATCCTTCTGCTACAGCAACTGCAGAACCCCCAGAAGAACCACCTGGAACTTTTTTATTGTCGATTTGGTGTCTTACAGGTCCATAAATGCTATTTTCATTAGAACTCCCCATGGCAAATTCATCACAATTTAATCTACCAATTATGATGGCATCTTCATCTAATAGACGCTGTATTGCTGTTGAGCTAAAAATGGATTCAAAGCCAGNTAAAATTTTAGATGATGCAGTTACTTTNTGATTAGCAAAGCAGATATTGTCTTTAACCCCAATAATCATACCTGCTAAAAGTCCGTGTTTTTTTTGGTTTATTTTTTCATTTATGAGNNCNGNCCTTTTTAANGNCTCNTCCTTGAATATTTCTACAAAAGCATTTGTTTTGGAGGATTCTATCCTTTTTATAAANGATTGGCACAGGTCAACTAGATTCAATTGACCATTATTAATTTGTTGTTTAATTTCAGAAAATGAAGAGGGAATGTCCAAGNCTAATTATGCTTTTTTATCNGCATCGTTTTCATTTTTGTTTGTGGCATCTTTAAATTCTTTTACNCCCTTGCCTAATCCTTTCATAAGTTCGGGAATTTTTTTCCCTCCAAAGAGTAAAAGAACAACTAATACAATGAGAACTATTCCCCAAGGNCCCATTTTTTGAACAAATAAAAACATATTCTCCATGCTGCAAAGGTATTAAAAGTTTTTAAAGTCTAAATCCAGTAATTGCAGAAACACAGCCTGATATTTCTTCTTTTGATTCTTCAGTATTTTCTTCAGTTGCAGCGTTATTTTCNGGAGCAATTAAAGATATNATCAGTTGTTGAGTAGATGCAACTTTAAAATCAAAACTAGATATTTCTTCACCATGGTTGTCAAAATACAATTGTCTTTTTGCATTTCTTATAGTGAATTGCATGTTGCCTAGTGATTCATCAGAACAAATTGCTATTCTATAATGTTGACCTTTATAAAANGTGGCCATAAATTGATGTTTTTCACCTGGTTTAAGTTCACTTGTATTGGTTTCTCCAGTTGAGACATAACCACCAAGAGACTCTTTACAATTTGTTTTTGCAAAGCCCCTGCATTGTCCATTAGCTTGAAAAATAAACATACATGCAGCTACTATTAATAGGTATCTCATAGTATTTGTGTTAAAATATTTTCTCTTATCAAATTAATCTTAGAATGGATTAATTTTAAATCTCCATCTCTAAAATTAAAGGTAATATAATTTCCTAATTCATATTCATTATCNTTGAATATAATCGTAGTGGTATCAGTATCTANTTCTTGTATTTCAATTAAATCAAATACTTCTTCTAATTCAACTAATGGTGTTATGATNTAGTCGTTAATNTCANTNTTATATTCNAAAGATGTAGCTAAATTGATTAAATTTTCATGAACAATTTTTTGATCTGCAATTATATCTTCAATGGCTTTGTTTGTAGAGTCCAANACAGAAAGTCCGCTGGCTAAATACAATCCCTGAATCCATCCACCTGTAACCAACAATGCTGCTAAATCATGGTTTTCATTAGACTTTAATGAATTATCAATTTCCCAAAAGGTGTCACTGATAATGATTTGCATAGAATCTTTGTTATTGATATTTTGATCAATTCTATTCTTTGTTTCATCGTTTATAACAGAAGAAAGGTTAATTAACTTNGCAAGATCTATGACTTGTTCCAAAAGCTGATTTGTTTCANTTTGTTTTTCATAAATCATGGCATAATTTAAATCGGTACTTAACACACCTAATAGCAAAGCCACATGTTGTTTTTGAGAAATATTATTTAATTCAATGGTAGGGAATAACAAATCTTTTGAAAATTTCGGCCCTTTATCTTTAAGTAAAATGGTAGTTTCTAGTGGAGATGGAATACTGTAATAGATGGTTTCTAAAATATTATTTTCAATTACAGTAGTNTCATNTTCAACTTCTTCAATAACTATNGTTTTTTCACTATTAGAACTACAGCTAAATAGAAGTAAAAAAGAGAGGTATATAATTTTATTTTTCAAATTAATGTGCTTCTAACCAGTTATTACCTATACCCATTTCAATTTGTAGTGGAACTTTAAAATCTATAGCATTAGTCATTTTATCCTCTACTAAATTTTTTAATTCTACTTCTTCATCTTTATGCATATCAAAAACCAATTCGTCATGCACTTGTAAAAGAAGTTTGGATTTCATTTTAAATTTAGTCATTTCTTGGTAAATGTCAATCATAGCCAATTTAATGATGTCTGCAGCACTACCTTGAATAGGTGCGTTAATTGCATTTCTTTCATCAAAACTTCTCATGGTTGCATTTCCACTATTGATATTGTGTAGAAAACGTTTGCGATTAAAAATAGTTTCGACATAGCCTAACTTACGCGCTTTTTCAATGTTGTTTTCCATGTAGGTTTTGATAAGTGGAAACTCTTTAAAATAGTTATCAATAATCATTTTACCTTCGGTTCTTTTTATACCTAAGCGCTGTGAGAGACCAAATGCCGAAATGCCGTATATAATTCCAAAGTTTACCATTTTAGCTTTGTTTCTCATTTCTCTGTCAACTTGGCTTGCTGTAGTTTGAAAAATTTTAGAAGCAGTTTCCGTATGAATATCTCTGTTGTTTTTAAAAGCGTCTATCATAGATTGATCTTCGCTAAGACCTGCAATTATTCTAAGCTCTATTTGAGAATAGTCGGCACATAGAAGGAGGTGGTTGTCATCTTTTGGACAAAATGCTTTTCTTATTTCTTTTCCAAGAGCAGTTCTTATGGGTATATTTTGAAGATTAGGGCTATTAGAACTCAATCTTCCAGTTGCAGTTACTGATTGCATATAGTTGGTGTGAATTCTATTTGTTTTAGCATGAATTAACTTTGGAAGTGCATCAACATAAGTGGAAAGTAATTTTTTTTGAGTTCGATAACTCAATACATGATCAATAATTTCGTGCTTTCCTTTGAGTTTGGTTAAGGTAGCTTCGTCAGTTTTAAATTGACCTGTTTTTGTTTTTTTAGCTTTCTCATCAAGTTTCATTTGCCCAAATAGTACATCTCCCAATTGCTTAGGAGAATCAATATTGAATGAAACACCTGCTTCGCTGTACATGGTTTCTTTAAGTTCTTCTAAGTTTTTATTGAGAATTTTAGAAAACGCTTCTAGTTCTTGAGTATTTATGCTAATTCCAGCACTTTCCATATGAAATAGCACCTCAATCAATGGCATTTCTACATTATTGAAAAGTTGATCTAAGTTTAACGATTTAAGTTTCTTTTCAAATGATAAGTATAGCTGATAAGTTACATCAGCATCTTCTGCGGCATAATCTTTTAATAAGTTAATGTCTACATCACTCATTTTTATTTGTTGACTTTTTTTCTGACCAATGAGTTCTTCTATGGGAATAGGGCTATAATGTAGAATAGTTCTGGAGAGATGGTCTAAATTATGTCTTTGCTCAGCATCAATTAAATAATGCGCAATCATGGTATCAAAAGTGGGGCCTTTTATATGAATTCCATTGTTAAATAATATACCAAAGTCGTATTTCAAGTTGTGAGCTATTTTAAGAATTTCGCTTTGGAAAAATGGTTGATATAAGTTTAATATATGTTGATTTTCATCATCTTTTAAACTGCAGTAATACCCTTCATTATAGTTGAATGAAAATGAAATCCCTAGTAATGTGGCATCCTCTATTTCTAGTGATGTTGTTTCCGTATCAAAAGCAACTGCTTTTTGTTGCATTAATGTTTCAATAAAACTATGGTGTTCTTCATAGGTTGATATAAGAACATAGTTTTTTTTAACGGTATGAATAGTATCTAATTTTTTTTCTTCTTCCTCAACTTCAACTTCTGTCATTGCTCCAAACAGATCCATTTGTTTTTCTTGAATAATGGGTTTTCCAAGAATTCGCTTTCCTAACTGATTAAATTCTAATTCTTGTAATAAATTAATGAGGGCTTTTTCATTTACTTCCTTTTTTGCAAAAGATGCCTCATCAAATTCAACGGGACAATCCAATATGATTGTGGCAAGTTGTTTGGATAAAATGGCTTGCTCTGCAAAATTTTCTACATTTTCTTTGAGTTTCCCTTTCAGATCAGCTGTGTTTTCTATTAATGCTTCAATACTACCATAGGCAGAAATTAATTTTTTAGCGGTTTTTTCTCCAACTCCTGGTACACCTGGGATATTATCTACTGCATCACCCCAAAGACCTAAAATATCTATCACCTGTAAAGGATTTTCAACTTCAAACTTAGCGCATACTTCTTCTGGGCCTAATACTTCACTTGGATTTCCNGATCGNCCGGGTTTNTATATGAAAATATTTTCAGACACAAGTTGTCCAAAATCTTTATCAGGAGTCATCATGTAGGTTGTGAAACCTTTTTTTTCTGCTTGTTTTGCAAGTGTTCCAATAACATCGTCTGCTTCATATCCCTGTTCCATTTCAATTCGGATATTCATGGCNTTAAGTAATTCAAAAATGTATGGAATGGCATTTCTGATATCNTCTGGCATTTCTTGTCTNTTAGCTTTATAATCAGCAAAAACACCCTCTCGATCAGAACCNCCNGGAGGATCGAAAACTACGGCTAAATGAGATGGGTCAAATTTATTGACCACTTCTAATAAGCTATTGCAAAAACCAAGTATTGCAGATGTATTAAGTCCTTTAGAATTTATCCTAGGGTTTTTGATAAATGCAAAATGCGCTCTGTATATTAAGGCGTATGCATCGAGTAATATGAGTTTTTTTGGCATTTTTTACTGGTTATATAAGTAGTCTAATACAGTTTGTCCAACAGCTTTAAGTGTTGGTTTATGTATAACATCCATATTATCTGCATGAGTATGGTGAAAACTACCAAAATCAAATCTACCAGAAAAAGGTCTCACATCATAATGAATGATATCTAATACTGGAATTTTTGTTATTTGATTAATGTATGTATGATCATCAGTTATGGGAGGAGCAATTTTTTTCTTAAAATAATTTCCATAACCAAGGTGCTCAGCTAATTTCCACACTTTGTTTAAATGATATCCGGCAAAACGTCTTGATATTTCTTCCTTAGGAAAAACCGCATTTTCAGCCCCAACCATATCAAGTAAAATCCCAAACTTGGGTCTTTTATAATCTGATTTTAAATTATAACTCCAGTATTGAGAACCTAAACACCATGTATCATTCATGCTTTGAAGATCAAAAAAGCTACCATTTTGCTGAGGAGCGCCATAGTCTTCAACATCAAAAAAGATAAATTCAACGCATAAGTCTAAAGAATCCATGGCTATAATTCTTGCTATTTCTAATAAAACACCTACACCACTAGCCCCATCATTTGCCCCAAGAATAGGCTTAGTGGTATTTAATGAATCTCTGTCTGCAAAGGGTCTAGTGTCCCAGTGTGCACAAAGCATTACCTTTTTAGATGCATTAGTATTGTATACAGCAGAAATGTTTCTTAATGGTAATTTACTAGAATTGAATGCGGTTACCTCTCCAAGTTGTTCATAGACTTCAAGGTTATAGGAATTTAATTTATTAACTATCCAATCACCGCAGTCAATATGTTTTTTAGTGTTCGGAATTCTTGGACCAAAAGACACTTGTTTATCAATGAAAACATAGGCTGAATCTTCATTAAACGATGGTCCGGCTTTCCATATGTTGATTGAGGCTGAAGGCTTGTCNTTATTAGAGATTTCGTCCTTGGTTTCAGTACAGGAAAATGATAAAATTCCAATGAAAATAAAAATGTAGAATTGGATAAACCAAGAGGGATTTTTTTTAATCATATTTCATTAATTACAGCTAAAATAATTAAGATGATTAAAAAAGTAATTTTAGTCATGTAATATTCTTACTAAAATTCGTTAGGTAATAGACGTTTTTAAAATTTATATTTGTTTGAACTATGAAATTGTACTCAAATAAACAGCGTTGGAAACAAATCCTTTTAGTTATTGGTGTAGCCATTGTGGGATTGATAATATGGTTGACCTCAACTATTGCCAACAATGTAAAAAAAGCGGAGNTGGAAAAAATACAATTATGGAGTCAAGCGGTTAAGAAAAAAGCAGAACTTGTTAGATTAACCAATGATGCATTTAATCAACTTTCTATTAATGAAAGTGAGAAAGTCTTGTTTTGGGCGCAAGCCACAAAAGAATTGGAAAAACCATTAAATGATTTTGGCTTTGCGCTTCAAATAATTCAAAATAACAAAGANATTCCATTGATTTTAACCAATGAAAAAGGAGCGTATGTTTCTCATAAAAACTTTGATTTAGTTACAGATAATCAGNATTTAGTTGACTCATTATGTAATGTATGGAGCAAACAAAATAGCCCAATTGAAATAAANTATTTTGAAAGCCGTAGACAGAAGATTTTTTACACAAATTCTTCCAATTATTTTAAACTGCAATTATTGAGAGATTCATTATTGGATGCTTTTTCTAACGAAATCATGAACAATATTGCACAACTTCCTGTCATTTTTTGGAACGATGAAGGTGACTCTTTGATTGCTTCAAATATCGTTGGGTCTAGCACCCCAAAAGAAGATGTAGCTACTCAGATGATGAACATGTCCAAAAACAACCCACCTATAGAAGTGGTGTTAGGCCAAAACAACAAAGGTAAAGTCTACTATAATAATTCAGCCATTTTATTTCAACTTCAATATTACCCATTTCTTACTTTAATCATAATAGCGTTATTCCTTTTAATTGCCTACTTATCATTCAGTTCTTTTAGAAAGGCAGAACAAAATCAAGTATGGGCAGGCATGGCCAAAGAGACAGCACATCAATTAGGGACTCCATTATCNTCTTTGCAAGGATGGATAGCTGTATTAAAAGAGGAGGGAATAAAGCACGAAGCTTTTATGGAGATGGAAAAAGATATAAATAGATTAACTGTAGTTTCTGAACGTTTTTCAAAAATTGGATCATCAGTCGACCTGCATTCTGTTAATATGGCTCAATTTTTTGCTGATTATATTGGATACATGAAAAAGAGAATTCCTACAACTGTTTCTATCTCTACCAATTTTGAAGATGTTGAAATATGGGCAAAAATAAATCCACCTTTATTTAGCTGGGTAGTGGAAAATCTTTTAAAAAATGCAGCTGATGCCATGCAAGGAGAAGGAGAAATTGAAGTAAATATGACAAAAGTAAATCANGGNGTCTCTATTTTAATTAAGGACAGTGGTAAAGGGATACCATCTAAAATGCAAAAAACTATTTTCGAACCTGGTTATACTACAAAAGAAAGAGGTTGGGGACTNGGCTTATCATTGGTTAAGAGAATTGTGGAAGGTCATCATAATGGAAAAATTAGTGTAAAATCAACCAAATTGGGTGTTGGAACAACTTTTGAAATATTACTTCCCAATGGATAATCATATTAAAATAAAAAGCTAATTCTTATATTTATTGCACTCATGTTCAGAATTTTAAATATCAGTTTTAAGTTTCTTTTTCTCTCTATTCCTACGGAAGTATTTCTACAACAAACTTCTTCTAAAGTAAATAGCATTCCATTAAGTCAAGATCAGTTAGAAACTGAAATTCACAGACAAGATTTTTACATAGGGTTAGTGATTTTTTTAATTTTTCTTTTAATCTCTTTGTGGGCTTTGGGGAAGAAAAATAGACAATTACGAAAGATGGCCACTTTTGCTGAAAACGATCCAAACCCTGTTCTGGAATTGGATTTAGACTTTAAGTTAAAATATTGTAATGAGGCTGCGATGAAGTATGAAAACTTGGTTGAGTTGATGTATGAAAGACATCCGTTGAGAAAAAAGTTTGAGTATTTACTAAATATGACAATAAAGGATAAGAAAACAGGTAAATACATTTTTGATCAACCATTTGTGCTTGACGACACTTATTTTTCATTGAACCTATACGTTAATAAGGAAATGAAATTTCTTAGAGCTTATATGTCAGATATCACAGAAAAGACACTACTTCAAAGAAAAATAACTCAACAGCGAGATTCTATTGTAGATAGTTTGAACTATGCCAAATATATTCAACGATCATTGCTGCCAGATATTAAGAAGATGGAAAACTATTTTGGTGACAATTTTGTGTTTTCTATTCCTAAGGATATAGTTGGAGGCGATTTTTATTGGTTTAAAACTTTTGAGGAAAAAGCAATATTAATAGCTGCAGATTGTACTGGTCATGGAGTTCCAGGTGGCTTTATTACCATGTTAGGAAGTTTACTAATTGAAAGTTCAACTGGTGATGCTTTGAAGTCTCCTGAAATTATTTTAAGGGACCTCAATTATGGTTTAGTTACCTTGTTGAAACAACAGGAAAAAGATTCCATTCAAGATGGTATGGATTTAGCTATTTGTCTTATTGATAGAAAACAAAAGACGCTAAATTTTAGTGGTTCCAGGAATGGTATTTACATTATACATGATGATGGTGAAATTTCTAATTACAGCGGAGATACTGTTCCCGTTGGTGGTGTTTATTCAAAAAAGCACAATCCTCTTGAAAGAGAATATAAAATGCATGAAATTCAACTAAAAGATGACGATTGGGTTTTCATGTATAGTGATGGGTTTTATGATCAATTTGGCGGTCCAAAGAATAAATCTATGGGNAGTAATAGGTTCAAAAACTATTTAAAAGAAGCTGTAATGTCTAAAAAAACATCATATAATGACTTTGAATATTTTTTTAGCGAATGGAAAGGAAGTCAAGAGCAAATAGACGATGTTCTTGTTATTGGATTTAAGCTATAGGTAAGAGCTAAGTTTTTTTAATTGCGCATTATTATTTGTTAGTTTTTATACATTTGCGCAAAAATTCTACATAATATAATTATCACATTTTAACATCATGAATATTCAAAGTATTTTATCCTCATTGGGAGTTGAATCAAAAAACAGTGGTGCCGCTATTGGGGCCAAATGGTTAACTACTAATGGAAACACTATTTCATCATTTTCACCAGTAGATGGTAATTTAATAGGTGAGGTAACTGCTGCAACTGAAAAAGATTATGAAGATTGTATTCGTTCAGCACAAGAAGCATTTGTTGATTGGCGTATGGTGCCTGCTCCTCAAAGAGGTGAAATTGTAAGGCAGTTTGGAGATGCTTTAAGAGCAAAAAAGGAAGATTTAGGGGCATTGGTTTCTTATGANATGGGAAAATCTTACCAAGAAGGATTAGGAGAAGTTCAAGAAATGATTGATATCTGCGATTTTGCAGTGGGTCTATCAAGACAATTGCACGGATTAACCATGCANTCAGAGCGACCACTTCACAGAATGTATGAGCAATATCACCCGNTTGGAATAGTTGGTATTATTTCTGCATTTAACTTTCCAGTTGCTGTTTGGGCTTGGAACACTGCATTGGCTTGGATTTGTGGTGATGTTTGTATTTGGAAGCCATCAGAAAAGGCACCTTTATGTGCTATTGCATGCCAAAAGATTATGGCAGAGGTATTGGAGGAGAACAATTTACATGGTGGAATTTGCACTTTGATTATTGGAGAAGCTGACTTAGGTAAATTAATGGCAGCTGATAAAAGAATACCATTGGTATCTGCTACAGGATCTACTAGAATGGGTAAATCAGTTGGTCAAGTAGTAGGAGAAAGATTAGGAAAATCATTACTAGAACTTGGTGGTAACAATGCTGTTATTCTAACTCCAGATGCAGACCTTAAAATGGTCATTCCTGCATTGGTATTTGGAGCAGTTGGAACAACTGGACAGAGATGTACATCAACAAGAAGGTTAATCATTCACGAAAGTATCTACGATAATGTAAAACAAGCTATGGTGAGTGCATACAAACAACTTAAGATTGGTAANCCATTNGANGAATCCAATCACGTTGGTCCATTAATCGATAAAGATGCNGTTGAGATGTATGAAAANGCNATTGAATCTGCTAAAGAAGAAGGTGGTAACGTTATTGTTGAAGGTGGAAAATTATCTGGAGAAGGGTATGAAAGCAACTGTTATGTTAAGCCAGTTATCATTGAAGCTGAAAATCAATTTCAAATTGTCCAACATGAAACTTTTGCTCCTATTTTATATTTAATAAAATATAGTGGAGATGTTAATGAAGCTATAGCTATTCAGAATAATGTTCCTCAAGGACTTTCATCAGCTATCATGACAACAAATATGAGAGAGCAAGAAGCATTTTTATCTCATGCTGGTTCAGATTGTGGTATTGCCAATGTTAACATAGGAACATCTGGTGCAGAAATTGGTGGAGCATTTGGTGGAGANAAGGAAACAGGNGGAGGAAGAGAATCGGGATCTGATGCTTGGAAAATTTACATGAGAAGACAAACCAATACCATTAACTGGGGAACTTCTCTTCCNTTAGCACAAGGNATAAAGTTTGAGATTTAATTNTAGCCTAAGCTATTTCTAACACGNTCTANGGTGGCTTTGGCCACCTTTTTTGCTTTTTGNGCACCCTCCATAAGNACNTCCTCNANNTCTTTGGGGTTNTTTTGGTANTGCTCAAATTTTGCTCTTTCTTCTGAAAATGAAGANANTATTTTATCTAATAATTCTTTCTTAGCATGCCCCCATCCATAGCCACCTGCTTTTAATTTTTCAGCCATGGTTTTTGACTCTTCATCTGTAGCCAATAGTTTGTAAAGTTGGTAAACAGTAGCACTGTCAGGGTCTTTGGGTTCTTCTAAAGGGGTGTTGTCCGTGACAATATTTTTGTTGATTAACTTCTTAATGGCATTTTCAGCATCAAAAACATCAATGGTGTTGTTTCTAGATTTACTCATTTTTTCGCCATCAGTACCTAAAATGAGTTGTGCATCTTGTTGTAGAATGGGCTCTGGGAGTACAAAAATTTCACCATGTTTATGGTTAATACGTGAAGCTACGTCTCGTGTCATTTCTAAATGTTGTAACTGATCTTTACCTACAGGAACAAAATCTGCATCATAAAGCAATATATCGGATGCCATTAGCATAGGGTATGCAAACAGACCAGAGTTAACATCTTCTAGGCGGTCAGATTTATCTTTAAATGAATGGGCTAATTTTAGTCGTTGATAGGGAAAAAAGCAATTTAAATACCATGCTAGTTCCGTACATTCGGTAACATCAGATTGTTTGTAGAATGTTGTTTTATTGGCGTCAAGCCCACAAGCTAACCAAGTGGCTGCTACTTGAAATGTGTTATTTTTTAATTCTTTAGCATTTTTAATTTGGGTTAATGAATGAAGATCGGCAATAAATAAAAAGGAATCATTTTCAGCTTTATTGGCCAATGTTATGGCAGGTTTTATAGCCCCTAATATATTTCCCAAGTGGGGTCTACCCGTGCTTTGTATACCTGTGAGAATTCTAGCCATTCAGTAGGCTAAAATAAGATAAAATATCTCAACCCTGTTTTTTAAATAAACTTTAATTTATGTTTAATAAAATCAGGTCTTATACTGCTAAAAACTAAAAATAGAAATGTTATTATTGCTTAGAAATTCTTCATTTTTGTAAATTTTAAATTAGACTATAATTTTTAAAAAAGCCCTTTCATATCTATATTATTGTTATTTCGCATTGGTCTACATTTTCTTTTCAACGCTCTTAGCGCCATTTATTTTTTGCTTGGTTTTAGGTAAAGGAAAATACAAAGTGGCACAAAAAATTAAATTTTTTTGGGCAAAATGGATGATGTTTTTAGTAGGCATTCATTATGATACAAAAATGGAGTCTGCGATTCCATTCAATCAGCCTTACATCATCTGCCCTAACCATAAGTCTTATTTGGATATAGTATTAATGTATTTGATTATCCCTCATGACTTTGCATTTATTGGAAAATCAGAATTATTAAGGTGGCCT
>PBXW01000083.1 GCA_002727735.1 Crocinitomicaceae bacterium | reverse complement strand
CTTTTAAAACTCGATTAATATTTATCCTTGCTCAGTTATACCACAAAGAAGGTAACTATAAGGCATCTACCTATTATCAATGGGTTGTTAATCGAAACCCTGAATATGATATGGCGTTTCAAGCCAAAATTAATAGAGCATTATCTTTTAGTGGTGGAGATGCAAAAGCAATAAAGGCCCAGTTATTAAAAATGTTAGACGATGATAAAAACATTGATTACTTTGATCAAATATATTTTGCTTTAGCTGAAATTGCTTTTACTGAAAACAATGAATCATTAGCGATAGATTATTTAAAAACGTCTGTAAGCGTAAGTAAAAAAAATAAAAAGCAAAAAACTAAATCATTACAAAAGCTGGGAGATTGGAATTATTCTAATGAGGATTACATGTTGGCCTATCAATATTACGATACTATTCAGCAAGTATGGAAAAATGACAGCATCGCTAAGCAATCTACTATAAAAAGATATACTGTTTTAGCAAATATTTATTCAAACACCAAGACTATAAATGACAACGATAGTCTAATAAATATTTGTGCTTTAAGTGCTGATGAAAAAAGAAAAAAATTATTTGATGTTGTTGATTTTCTTGAACAACAGAAAGAATTACAAGAATCTACTGCACTAACAGCAAGCGCAAACAATAGACTAGGCACTCCAAAAAATTTAGGAATATTTACACAAACCATGTTTTTTTGGGACGAAACAATGTTAAACAGAGGAAAAGCAAATTTTGAGTCAAAATGGGGCTCAAGAAAATTAGAAGACAATTGGAGAAGATCGTCAAAGAAATCATCTTTAATAGATGAAGAAATAGATGAAGAAATAGATCANGANAATAATGANTTATTTGAAGANCTAATGGCNGGACTTCCTTGTGAAGANAGTTCAAGGTTACNGCAAATGAAGGAAGCCTCTTTAGAAGCTATGTTCAATTTGGGACTAATTCATCACTATGAAACTGGGAATCTTAAAAAAGCCACTTATTATTTTAAACAAATAGTGGCCAATTATCAACCANTGGAAATGGCCATTGCATCAGTTTATGAGTTGTACTTAATTCATGAAGAATTGAATAATNCTAGAGAACANGCTGAAATGAAAGAATTATTATTGACTAAATATCCAAGAAGCAAATACGCAAAACTTTTAACAAATACTTTAGATACAGCTGATAAGAAATACCAAGAAGAAAATTTAAAATATAAGAATTTGTACCATCATTATAGCAATGGGAATTTTCAATTAGCTTATGAAGGAGCAGTTGAGGCAGTAAAAGATTCACTAAATCCATTATTTTGTTCTTATAATTTACTCATGGCTTACAGCTTTGCTAAGCTTCCAGAGTTAGATGATACAACCCACACATTACTTATAGAGATGCTAAAAAAAACAGTAGAAAAATGTATGGGCACTATTCAAGGTGATCAAGCTTATGAAATTTTAAAAACTTTAAAAGTATTTAATGCTAAAAATGCATTAGAAAAGCAAAAGTGGAAATTTGCATATAGTCCAGATACCGTACATTATTTCATCTTATTCTCTCCAAAAGATGATTTTAACATAAATAAGGCAAAAATTGCTGTAGCTGATTTTAATGCAGCATCCTTTTCAGCTAATAATCTTAAAACATCTAATAAATTTTTAAACACATCTGACCAAATGATTTTGGTAAAGTCATTTCCAAATGCGAATAAAGCTATGGATTACTACCTGGCTTTTCAGGTTAATAACGGTAGACTTAAAAATTACAGAGAAAAAATATACTTTGTTCTTACTCCTAATAATCTTAAGGAGCTCTATTTGGAAAANAACATAGATAATTACACTCAATTCTTCAAAGAATTTTACCTGTAAAAAGCTATAAAAATCGTTTTTTATATATTTGCATGAAATTATGGTATTTAAATCAGATAAACATACTATGGCAGGTTATTCAAATGGAAGCCAATCTCCAGAGAGGTTAAACCGCATTGTGGAAGGAACTCACATTGAAGGTGACATCAAATCAGATTCTAACATAAGAATTGATGGTTATGTCAAGGGAACTATTAATGTTAAGGGTAGATTAGTATTAGGTCCAACAGGCAAAATTGATGGTAATATTTATTGTAAAAATGCTGATATTGAAGGTAAGCTCAACGGAATAATTGAAGTTGATGAATTATTATCTCTTAAAAGTACAGCTAAACTCCAAGGAGAAATTTCTACCAATAAATTATCTATTGAGCCAGGCGCAATATTCTCCGGTAATTGTAAAATGGGTGCAGTTTTGAAAGATTTATCTAATACTGAGGAAAAACTTAATGAACCTGAACAGGTTCTACAGGAAAAATCCGCGTAATAAAGCTCAATTTCAAGATTAGTTACAATTTTTAATTCTAAATTTGTAACCCATAAATTTTTGTAAAGATGAAGACAAAACTACTTGTACCTACTGATTTCACTAACGAAGCTCATTCAGCAATTCAACATGCTGTTAAATTAGGAGTTATAATTCAGGCAGAAGTTATTTTATTAAATGTTGTAAAAGAAAAAAATGATATTTCTAATGCAACAGCTAAATTGGCTGATGAGGAAAAATGGGCTAAATCTATAAATGAAAACATTGAAGTTAGATCTATAGTTAGAGTTGGTAATATCTTTGATGACATTGGAGATGCTGCATCAGAATTAGGTGTTTCTATGATTTTTATGGGAACTCATGGCGCAAGTGGTTGGCAAAAAATTACTGGGAGTTACGCTTTAAAGGTTATTACAAACTCTTCAGTACCTTTTATTGTTGTGCAAGATCAATTGATGAATGATACAGGTTATGACAGTATTGTTGTGCCACTTGATTTAAATAATGAAACCAAACAAAAGCTCGAAATGGTAGCTAATATTGCTCACTATTTTGATTCTGAAGTTCATCTTATTACACCTAATGAGTCAGATGAATTTTTATCTAATAAATTAAAAGCAAATAGAATTTGGGCAGCTAAATATCTAAAAGGTAAAAAAGTAAAATTCACTACTCAAATAGTGGATGAAGGAGATAACTTACTTGAAGGAGTTTTTAAGCTATCAGCAAAAGTAGAGGCGGATTTAATTGCTATTATGAATCTTCAAAAAAATTCTTTAATGGGAATTTTAGGCAGTTCTTATCAGCAAGAAATTATAGCCAACAAAGCAAAGATTCCAGTATTATGCCTAAACCCGCTTAAATCAACTATAGCATCAGGAAGTATTTTAGTTAGATAATCTATTTAATTATATGCTTTCAGAACAGGAACTCATAAGAAGAGAGAGTCTTCAAAAACTCATTGATTACGGAATAAATCCATATCCAGCTCAAGAGTTTAATCGATCACATTTTTCATCAGATATTAAAGAAAATTTCAATGAGGGTGAAAAAGTAATAATTGCCGGTAGATTACTTAGGAGAAAGATACAAGGCAAAGCAAGTTTTGGTGTTATTCAAGATTCAAAGGGTAAAATTCAAGTTTACTTTAATCGCGATACAATTTGCCCAGATGAAAATAAAGATCAGTACAATACAGTTTTCAAGAAATGGCTAGACTTAGGTGATTTTTTAGGCATTGAAGGGGTTGTGTTTAAGACTATGGTTGGTGAAATTACAGTTGAGGTCCAAAAGTTTCATTTATTAAGTAAAGCACTTAAGCCTTTACCAATGCCTAAAGTGGATAAGGATGGGAATATACATGATGCATTTAATGATCCAGAGTTAAGATACCGTAGAAGATATGTAGATTTAGTAGTAAATGAACAGGTAAAAGACACCTTTATCAAGCGTTCCAAGATTATGTCTAGCATGCGAAATTTCTTAAATGCAAAAGGCTATTTGGAAGTGGAAACACCTATTCTTCAACCAATTCCTGGAGGAGCAGCAGCAAGACCATTTATTACGCACCACAATAGCTTAGATATTCCATTGTATTTAAGAATAGCCAATGAGTTGTATTTAAAGCGNTTAATTGTCGGTGGATTTGAAGGAGTTTTTGAATTTGCAAAAGATTTTAGGAACGAAGGAATGGATAGAACTCACAATCCTGAGTTTACTCAAATGGAAATTTATGTGGCGTATAAGGATTACAAATGGATGATGGATTTTACTGAAGAAATGTTGGAGACCATTTGTATGGAAGTTTTAGGAACAACAGAAGTTAGTATTGGGGATAATAAAGTAAACTTCAAACGTCCTTTTAAACGAATTTCAATGCTTGACGCAATTAAAGAACATACAGGACATGATATTTCATCTTTAAATGAAAGTCAAATTAGAGAAGTTTGTAAAGAATTAGGCGTTGAGGTTAACGAAACCATGGGTAAAGGAAAGTTAATTGATGAAATTTTTGGTGAAAAATGTGAAAGTAGTTATATCCAGCCCACATTTATTACTGATTACCCTGTTGAAATGTCTCCTTTATGTAAAAAACATAGAGATAACCCTGAGCTAACCGAACGATTTGAATTAATGGTCAATGGCAAAGAATTAGCCAATGCCTATTCAGAACTTAACGATCCCATTGATCAAAAGCAACGATTTGAGGAACAAGTTAAATTAGCAGAAAAAGGAGATGATGAGGCCATGTTTATAGATCATGACTTTGTAAGAGCTCTAGAATATGGTATGCCGCCAACATCAGGAATGGGCATAGGAATTGATCGATTAGTGATGTTTTTATGTAATCAGCCTTCAATTCAAGAAGTGCTCTTTTTCCCTCAAATGAAACCAGAAACTAAAATTGCTACTAAAAAGCTGGAATTAGCTCAAAATGAGCAAATCATTTATGATATCATATCCAAGCGTAAATTAATGGATTTAGTAGAATTAAAAGATTTATGTGGGCTTTCAAATAAGCAATGGGATAAAGGAATTAAATCATTGGGCAAACAAAATATTACCAAAGTAGTTAAGACCGATACTGGATTAACAGTTGAATATATTCAATAATTCTACAAGGAAAACATTAATCCTAAAGCCAATACTTCCTTAAACTGTGTNATCGCACCTCTTTTTTGAATTTGAATTCCGTTTTCATCAACATAAGCTTGACCTTGATTATTTATAAGATAAATAGGAGTTCCATCTCTATTATATCTTAATAATTTTGTATCATGATCGTATACTAAATATGAAGAAAAGGTTATACTAAATAGTTTCTTAAACTTATATGATATTAAAGTTTCCCATGTAATATCTATATTTTCTGGTTGTTCGATATAATTGCTAAACAAAGTCAAATTTGTTTTAAAGTTTAAATCTGTTAACCCCAAAAGGTTATTTTTCCTGTAGTTTAAGTTGAGATATCCACCGGCTTCAAGTCTGATTTTTTTTCCTGTTTCAACACCAAAAACGCCTTGTTCATAAAGAAAAGGATCCAATACTATTGTAGATTTAAGTGTTGCAGGTGATAGGAAGCATGAAATTTCTTGTTCTTTTTTATAGTCAAAACCTAATGCTATTAAGGGAAAAGCAGGAGAAAAAAACTTAGAGAAGTAATTATTTGTATTAAAGTCATTGGGCGTATTATAGCCTTCGTCAAACTGTGTTCTAAAGTTGAATAAAATAGAGTAATCCCATTTATAAGAAGTTTTTCGACCAAATTTTGAGGTTAATTCTATTCGATCATCATTTTTTATCCAAGGAATACTGTCACCAAAACCATTTCTAATGATTCCATATGAAAGCGTTAGTTGATTAACCCAAGAAATTTTCTTATGCTTAAAGAATAAAAAATTGTTCATTAAACCTTGTACAGACATGGAATTTTGACCACCCCCAGCCCAATTGTATAATCCAACTCTATTAAATCCTAGGTTAATGACTGATCCTTTTTTCCAATAGCTGGAGTCTGCTTTAAATGTGCTGTCATGTAAACTTATTTTTCCTTGCCATTCTTTTAACTCTTGAGCATTTAATGTAAGCATTTGCATAGTAAATAAAATAACCAGTAATGCGGTAAAATTATTTTTAGTGAGATTTTCCATTAGGTAGTGTTAAAAATTTTTTCTCTTTTTATTAATCATATTGAATAATATGATTCAAATTTATAGAGTGTATAAATGGCAATTATTTGGATTCTTTTTTTTCATCAGCATATGTACGTTGATAAAAGCGCAGTATGCACCGAATTACCAATTTGAAAACTTAGATTATATTGAAAATGAAGAATGTAATTTTAAGTTTTTTAATACGTCAAGTAGAAAGTCATTTTTATCTAAAAAGGAAAGAAAAAAAATTAAAGCTATTTTATGTAATAACATCGAAAAAAATCAATTTATTGATTCGGTCTTTTCATTAAATAATATTCCGTGGTGTTTTAGTAAACTTCCATTGATCATTTCTAATTACAATCATAATCACAAGACTCAATATGGTGGAGCAGGTGCATGGGGTTTAAGTTATATTTCAGCACTTAATAATGGTTTGGTAATGAATAGTTTAATCGATGAAAGGTATGATTTTGAAAAATCAACCATTGCTGCATCAAAAGAACTCAAAAGACTCTTGAATTTTTATGAGAATAAAGAATCTGCTGCTTTGGCATTTATTACATCACCCAACTATGTTCATAATTTAAAACTAAAGTATGATGATCTTTTTCAGATTGAAGCTATTGATTCAAATGTAAATAAGGTTTTTTACTTATTGAAGTTAGATTCCATTCTTGAAAGAACAGCTCATAAACTGACAGTTGAAAAACAACTCGATAAATCCCATTTTACTATAACTACTGATCTTTACTTTGATGCAATTTTCGATTTTAAGGAAATTAATTTCTATGAAATTTTAATAGATAACCCATTTTTATTACATCATGTTATTCCTAAAGATTATCCAATTTTATTACCCAATGAAGTTGGAGCATTTCTTGTAGAGAATGAACATGAAATTTCAATTTTTCAAGACTCATTGCTAAGCAATTTTTTCTATAATCATCAATTTCACAAAAAAACAGTATATCATACTGTGGGAAGTGGTGATGTTCTTGGAATAATTGCTGAAAAATATCATGTTTCTGTAGCTGATATTATGAACTGGAACAACCTTAAGTCAACTGTAATTTATATAGGTCAAAAGCTTCAAATTGTTGAAACAATAAGTACGGAAAACCAACAAATACAAGAAAAAAAGATTGAGGATCCCAAATGTTTCTGGGAATTAGCCAAAGAGCATCAAATTTCTGTCAAGCAATTAGGTTACTTAAATAAATATAAATCTAAAAATCATAAAATAACATTAAGAACAACAAGTCCATAACACCCTACTACGCTTTATTATATTTTACCTTTTTATTCTCGGTAATTACAATATTATTTTTCATTTACCCAAAACAAGGGATTCAAATAGGTGAGTTGCAATTCAACTTTTTTGATAAAAGCCGTTTCTATGTTACAGACACTATCATCGAAAAAGAAATTATTAAAAAAGAAATTAATAAAGATTCCATTTTAGCAGCGCATAAAATGATTGAAGACAGCATTAAAAGAGAGCAAGAATTATTGAGGCAAAAGTATTTAGATTCTGTTTTAAATGCAGAAAAAAAGATTCAATTCCCTAATGATGATATTACCATACTTTCTTCATTTTTTAAAAAACTTGATAAGGCAAAAAACAAGAAGGTTAGGATAATGCATTATGGGGATTCACAAATTGAAGCAGATAGAATTTCGGGAAGGTTAAGGGAAAGATTACAAAAAGAATTTGGAGGATTTGGTGCTGGAGCATACGCTGTTATTCCTGCTACTCGAAAAATTAGTATTAAAAATGAATATTCTGATAACTGGGTTCGTAGGACAGGATTTGGACCTTATATTGACACAGCTGTTAAACACAAAAAATATGGAGCATTATTTTCTTTTTGTGAAATAATGCCCACTGTAAAGGACTCATCATTGGTGTATGAAGCTTCAATAAAAGTGGGTAAGCCTACTAAATCTTATAAACATTGTAGAGATTACAGAAAATTCGATATTTACTATACTTCTGAAGATACAAGCATTTTTACTTTTTTGTTAGAAGACTCTATAATTCGATTAGATACTATTCTACCTACATNAAATATCAAGCGAAAATCATTGAAATTTAATCGTGCACCATCATCTTTTGAATTAAAAATTAGTGCTATTAGTTCTCCATTAATTTATGGAATGTCTTTAGAAGGCAATAATGGTGTTGTAGTAGATAATATCCCAATGAGAGGAGCNTCGGGTACTGAATTTGCTAGAATAGATAAAACAAGTCTTAGAGAAATGCATAAACTTTTAGCACCAGATTTATTTTTGATGGAATTCGGAGGCAATACAATTCCATACATGAAGAGTGAAGAACGATGTAAGAAATATGGAAAATACTTCAAAAGCCAAATTTTAAAATTAAAACGCATAAACCCCGATGCTCAAGTTATTGTTATAGGTCCAGCAGATATGGCCAAAAAAGATAAACTCAATTTTGTTAGTTATCCNTTTATAGAAGAAGTTAGAAATGCCATGAAAGCTGCAGCATTTGAAACAAATTCATGTTTTTGGGATACCTATTTAAACATGGGTGGATCAGGATCAATTCAAGATTGGGTGGGCTTAAGCCCACCATTAGCAGCAAGAGATTACATTCATTTCACCAACAAAGGNGCTAGAAAAGTAGCAGACATGTTCATTGAAGATTTAATGGATGCTTATACATTTTATAAAAACAATAAATGATAATAAAAANAACATATGGTTTATTGTATTTAATTGTTTTTAATTGGGGTTTAAATGCTCAACATTATCCTCATGCACATCAACAATATTCTTTTATTGATATTTCAAAGAATAGACTGGAAGTTTTTAATGATAAAAAATGGCAAAATTTCATAGGTGAAATACATCATCAATGGCAATTTGGAGGTAATGATATAAATATTATTCATTTTGGTGGATCNCATATCCAAGCTGATGTCTGGACCAATAGGATGAGGCAATATTTTCAACATATATCTCCCTATAATGGCTCAGGCAGAGGTATGTATTTCCCTTTTAGATTAATTAAATCTAATGGATCTCCCTATTTAAAAACAAAACATGATGGAAACTGGAAAGGATATAGAAACTCCGTNTCTTATCATGAAGCTCCATTTGGTTTGCTTGGGGCAAGAGCAGAATTAATTGACTCAGTTTCTACAATTTCCTTTTATGTAAATAAAGAACATTGTNCAAATTGTCATTTTAATAGAATAGATTTTCTACATGAAGATTCTTTAGATAACCATTGTATTCAATTGATGAATGATTCAGTTATTTCTATAGAAACTTCAAATAATATGACATCATTTTTTCTTTTTAAAGAAACAGATTCAGTATGTATTAAAATAGAGCGAATGAAAAACCCTACAGGAAAATTTAATCTATATGGCGCTCAATTTTCTATGGATAATTCTGGTATTAAATACCATTCTATTGGTGTAAATGGCGCAAGTGTACCAAGCTATTTAAGATGTGATTATTTAATGGATCAATTAAAATTAGTAAAGCCGGACTTAGTTATTTTTTCCATTGGAATTAATGATGCTTATGAACCCACGTTTAGCTCAGAAGAGTATTACCGAAATTACGACACTTTAATCCAAAATATAAAAGTGCAATATCCCAATGTAAATTTCATTTTTACAACAAACAATGACAGTTATTATAAAAGAAAAATGGTAAACGAACGCGTTTTTAAGGCAAGAGAAGTTATGTATAAATTAGCAAAAGATCATGATGGGATTGTATGGGATTTCTTTCATATAATGGGAGGCCTAAATAGTATTAAATTATGGGAAGATGCGGGATTAGCAAAAACAGATAAAATCCACTTAACCACTAAGGGCTATAAGTTATCGGGAGATCTTTTTTTTGAAGCCTTTATAAAATCTTATAAATCTTATATTCAAAAAAATGGGTGATTTTTCGATATATCAGTTTTTAAATTGGTTGTTTTCACCATTTTACACTCAAGGGGAACACCCTATGATATTTACTGAGTATCCATTTTGGATTTTCTTTCTGTTAGTGCTTTTTGGTTATGGATTTGTTTATAAAAGGTTAAGATTAAGAAGCGTCTTTCTGTTTTTAGTTAGTATTTATTTTTACTATAAAACAAGTGGTTTCTTTTTTGCTATTTTACTCTTTTCCACTGTTTCAGATTTTTTAATAGGTCAGCGGATTTACCAAAACCTAGATCATTTAAAAGCAAAGCTATGGTTAGCTGTAAGTGTAAGCCTTAATTTAATTGTTCTTATTTATTTTAAATATGCTTATTTCTTTGCTGATTCTTTTAATGCCATTTTAGGTTCATCCTGGCATCCAATTAATCATTTTGCATTAGCAACAAATTCGCTTACTGGTTCATCATTTAGGGTAGATCAAATATTATTACCNATAGGTATTTCATTTTATACTTTTCAAACCATGTCTTATGCTATTGACATCTATCGAAAAAAATTAAANCCAGTTTCTCATATTATAGATTTTGGATTTTATGTTTCCTTTTTTCCTCAATTGGTAGCAGGACCAATTGTTAGAGCCTCAGAGTTTATACCACAAATTTACAAACCATATGAGCTTTCTAAAAAGGAGTTTGGAACAGCTATTTTTTGGATCTTAAANGGTCTATTAAAGAAATTTTTATTAGCTGATTATATAGCTGTAAATTTTGTAGATAGAGTATTTGATAATCCAAGTATGTTTTCTGGTCTTGAAAATTTAATGGCCTTGTACGGATACTCTTTACAAGTATATGCTGATTTTTCTGGTTANACGGATATGGCTATTGGAATAGCCTTAATTATGGGGTTTCATTTACCTAAGAATTTCAACTCNCCATACAAGGCAGATAATTGCGGAAATTTCTGGAAAAGATGGCATATTTCATTATCTACATGGTTGAAAGATTACTTGTATATACCTATGGGAGGAAATAGAGGAGGTTCGTTATTTAGTGCAGTTGCTTTAGGTTTCATTGTATTATTTATTTTTCTAATAAGCGGTTCATGGCCACTATTATTTTCCATTTTATCAGTTATATTTTTGATTCAGTTATTAGGCGAAATAATTCCCAATCTAAAGGGGTGGTACTTGACTAATGTAAATATCATGATTACAATGTTATTGGGAGGCCTCTGGCATGGGGCAAGTTGGAACTTTGTATTATGGGGAGGTTTAAATGGATTAGGTATTGTAGTTTATAAAATTTGGCGAAGATTTAGCCCATGGGAAAATAAAGCAAGGTGGTGGAATAGAATTTGGGGTATCATACTCACATTTAATTTTGTTTCATTTACTCGAATTTGGTTTAGAAGTGGATCAGCAAATTCTTGGGAAGATTTAGATGAAGGACATAACATTCTCTCAGAATGGTTTACTGCAAATGATATGTTATACCAGTTAATATATGATTTTAACTGGGGTTTAATATCCGATGTGTTTACAGCCTATTACAAAGTAATATTAGTTATAACACTTGGTTTTATAATTCATTTTATTCCTGAAAACATCAAAATTTGGTATAGAAATTATTTTGCCAAGCAGCACATTAGTGTTCAGATTTTAACATCTTTGTTGGTGGTATTTTTAATATACCAAATAGCTTCAACAAGTTTGCAACCATTTATTTATTTTCAATTTTAATTTATGCCAGCCATAAAGAACGCTTTGCTGAGATACCGAATTATCGACAGATCTATAAGAAATGAATACAAACCATATCCAACAAAAGAAGATTTAAGACAGGCTTGTGAGGAAGAAATTTTTGGAACCAGTGAGGGTATACATATATGTCACTCCACTATTGAGAAGGACATTTTTGCAATGAGATTAGAGCATGATGCCCCAATTGCTTACAGTAAAAGAGAAAAAGGGTATTATTATACCGAGTCTGATTTCACTATGGATGATGTTCCTTTAACTGAAAAGGATATATCAGCTATAAAGGCCGCATCAACTATTCTACATCAGTTTAAAAACACAACTTTATTTAATCAGTATCAGTTTGCTATAGATAAAATTTTAGACAGGGCTGTATCATCTCAAGAAAAATTTAAGTCCACAGAAAATTGTATTCAATTTGAATCTTTACCTACAGTCACGGGTAATGAATATTTGGAATCTATTTTAGAGGCCATTAAAAATAAGTTGGTTATTCAATTTAATTATTACAACTATGTTAAAGATGAAAAAACAGTAAGAAGAGTACACCCTTATCTATTAAAAGAGTACAGAAATAGGTGGTATTTAATTGCTAAGAGTGAATTAAAAAATAAGGTAATTACTTTTGGGTTAGATAGAATTTCTTCGTTGCAATTGTTACAAGACAAATTTAATATTGATAGAACGTTTAATTCAGAAAACTTCTTTGAGCACTCCATTGGTATTACCGTATTTGATGAAGAACCTCAGGAAATAGTAATTCAAACAAATCCTATTCTATCTAAATACTTAAACTCACAACCTATACACCATTCCCAAATATTAAAAGAAATTAAAGAAAATGGTGATCATGTATTTTCTTTCTTTCTTTTAATGACATATGAACTAAAAATGACCATTTTAGGTTTTGGTAGTGATTGTGTAGTATTATCACCAGAAATACTAAAAAATCAAATTTCAGCAGAAATAAAAAAGGTGGCTAGTAAATATTAATCATGAATAAGCTAGCAGTATCAGAAAGTCTATATTTAAAACAGCACGCTGACAATCCAATCAACTGGAATATATGGTCAAAAAAAGCATTACAACAATCAATAAATGAAGATAAATTAATTGTTCTCAGCATAGGTTATGCTGCATGCCATTGGTGCCATGTTATGGAAAAAGAAACATTTTCAGATAATAATGTAGCTGAAATCATGAATAAGCACTTCATTTCCATTAAAGTAGATCGCGAGGAACAACCAGCAGTAGATCATGTTTACATGGATTTTTTATTGGAGACTAAAGGTCAAGGAGGTTGGCCATTAAATTGTATTCTATTGCCAGGAGGAAAGCCAATTTATGCAGGAACATATTTTAAAAAGGAGCAGTGGATTCAACTTCTATCTAGGTTTTATGTGATGTACAATGAAAATCCAAAAAAAGTTGAAGCTATTGTGTCGGATGTTGTAGAACAGATTAATTATCGTGAAGAAGATGAAACAGAGTATGAAAAATTTGTTTCAAAAGACAGCTTTTCAGATTGGCTTCCATTTTTAGATCAAGTAAATGGAGGATTAAAACACCCACAAAAATTTCCAATGCCTACTGTATTGAATTTTTTTATTTCACTAAAGGAAAAATCATGGAAGAAATTTATTGACCTCACCTTAAATAGAATGTTACATAGAGGTTTGTACGACCAATTGGATGGTGGGTTTTTTCGTTATTGTGTGGATCAATATTGGCATATTCCACATTTTGAAAAAATGCTGTATGACAACGCTCAGATGTTATCTGTTCTTTCAAATTTTGATCTTTTTAATGGTGAAAGACGATATGAAAAAGTGGTGTCAAAATCGATAGATTCTCTATTCAGTCATTTTTTTGATACTTTTTTTTCCTCATCTATAGATGCTGATAACGTTGATGGTGAAGGAATGTATTACGTTTTTTCACCAAAAGAAATAAATTCAAATTTATCCTTAAAGCAACAAAAACAGTTTAAAGAATATTACTTAGGTCATGAAAATAAAATATGGGAAGGAAGCTGGCATTTACATGGAGACTTTGCAGATAATTCACCATCGAAATTAGCTATTGAAAAAGAGCTAAGACTTATTAGAAACACCCATGATATGCCTGCCATTGATAATAAAAAAATATGTAGTTGGAATGCTATGATGGTTATTGCTTTAATAGATTCAGCAGTAGCCTATAAAAATACCAAATGGAAGAATAAAGGTGAAAAGTTACTGTCAGATATGGTAGATTTATTCCTTNATGAAAGTACTTGTTATAGATTAGTATATNCCAATTCAAAAGTGACTGGCTGTTTAGAGGATTATGCTTGGATAATATCAGCCATGTTAAAAGTGGGTTCAGTTACTAATGCTGGATATTGGCATGAATTAGCCATTAGGTGGATTGATATTACCATTAACTTATTTTATGATGATAATAAAAAGCTATTTGTATATTCTAATACAAAAGATTTATANAAAAAGAAATTTGAGGTAGAAGATCAAGTAATTCCTTCATCAAATTCAGTAATGGCCTACAATTTGCAAGTCCTTTATGGTATTACTCAAAATAATAAATATCAAGAATTGGCACTTGANATGTTTTCGGNAGTTGCTAATAAGGCTAAAAAGTGGCTTCCAAATTATGCCAATTGGATGTTTGTAAATAGTAAATTCAAAGCATCAAAAAAGAAAGTAGTTTTAAATAATGTTGATTTTTTGGAAATATGTGATTTTATTCATGCTTCAAAAGGACAAGTTAACACCTTTTGTCTTGAAAAAGAGTCTCTTATTACTTTGTTTAANCTTAAATATGATAGGACTATAAAGAATATATATGTATGCGATGAATGGGCATGTTTAANCCCTGTTCAATCCATAGAGGAAGCNGTAAAATTAAGTAATGAAAATAATTAGTGTATTAATATTTATAATTCCATTTTGTTCTATTNGTCAAATGATGGAGAACGAAAAAGGGACCATTTTATCTGACGATCCTTTTTTTAATGAAAAATTCATTAAATCGGTAAAGTTGAAATCAATAACCGGTACAATTTCCAGCAAAAAGGAATTAGGTACTATTAGCAATACAGGAAGAAAACAAGCTTTTTTATTTAATAAAAATGGAAGCTTAAAAGGTTTTTATAAGACAAGAAAAAACAGGGACACAAGTTTTATTTTTTATGAGTATGATGAGTCATCAAACTTAACTGTTAAAAGATATAGTGACTCTTACGGGTTTTATTCTTATACCTATTCTTATAATGAAAAGGATGAAATGATTAAAAAGGTATATGCAAGAGAAAAAAATGCAAACAAGGCTAAAATTAACTTTAAACTAGGTGAACAATATGTTGTTTTTGAAGAAGGATATTCTACTACAAAAAATGACACATCTGAAACTAGATTAATTTTAAATAGCAACGGAAGACCATACCAGGAACAATCATTGATTTATAATAATCTTGGATATCTAGAAAAAGTAGAAAGTAAACTTCTAATTAATAATGAAATAACTAAAGAAGTATTTGAATATAATGACAGAGGATTTATTAAGTCAAAACAATTTTTTGACGGAGATGACACTATACCTAGAATGAAGTTTTTATACAATTACGATGAGTGGGGTAATGTTACGTTTATAGATGAATACAAGCAAAATACAAGGGTAAAACACAAAGAAATTCTATATGATCAATCTAACCTCATAATAAAAACAATTCTGTCTCAGGACCTAACATCAAATTTGATAACAATAATTAAATTTAAACCCGAATTTTATGACTAATTTTGGTTCTCATGCAAAAAATTGCCTCATTACCTTTAATTTTTTTATTTCTTTCTTGTGGTGATGGTCATCCTAATGCAAAGGAACTATGTGATTGTTACACAATAGCTCATAAGACTTTTGACGAAAACAAAGGAAGTGTTGTTATGGATTCTTGTGAGCAGATTTTCAAGGAAAATTTAAGGAATCTTGAAAATTCTCCAATAGAACTAAAGTTGTTTATAGAATCGATTAATAAATGTAGATAGTTTATGGAAAAGATTTTAAACTATATAAATGGAGAATTTATACAACCTCAAAATAATGAGTGGATTAACAATATTGATCCATCGCTTGGCAAGGTATATAGTTTGATTCCTGATTCTAATTCTGAAGATGTTGAAAAAGCAGTTCAGGCTGCAGAATCAGCTTTTGAATCATGGAGTAATACTCCAATACAAAAACGTTCTCAAATTCTTAATAAGATAGCTTCTTTGATTGACGAAAACAGAGCAGAATTAGCTAAAGCCGAAAGTGTTGATAACGGTAAGCCATGGTCTTTGGCTAATAAAGTTGATATTCCTAGAGCATCAAGTAATATATCTTTTTTTGCTTCAGCTATAATTCACGAATCTGCAGAAAGTCATCAAATGACCAATGTGGCCATTAATTATACATTAAGAAAACCTATTGGTGTAGTTGGTTGTATTTCTCCTTGGAATTTACCTCTATACTTGTTCACATGGAAAATTGCTCCAGCGTTAGCTGCTGGAAATACGGTAATTGCTAAACCTTCAGAAATTACTCCAATGACAGCTTTTTTATTTGCTAAAATCTGCAAAGAAGCTGGTCTTCCAGATGGCGTACTAAATATTATACATGGATATGGAGCAAAAGTAGGTGCTGCAATTACAAAACATCCAAAAATTAAAGCCATTTCATTTACAGGCGGAACTACTACAGGAAAAGAAATTGCAAAAGTTGCTGCACCAATGTTTAAAAAAATGAGTTTAGAGTTGGGGGGTAAAAATCCTAATATTGTTTTCGCAGATTGTGACTTTAACAAAGCAGTATCTACTTCTGTGCTTAGTTCATTTTCTAATCAAGGACAAATTTGCTTGTGTGGATCAAGAATTTTTATTGAGCGAAAAATTTACGATGCTTTTAAAGAAGCTTTTTTAGATAAGGTAAAAAAGTTAACAATTCAAGATCCTCTTTTAGAAAATACTAATATTGGCGCATTAGTTTCAGAAGACCATATGAATAAAGTGATGAGTTATATTGAGCTTGCAAAAGAGGAAGGGGGAACTATATTACATGGTGGAGAAAGAGTTATA
>PBXW01000082.1 GCA_002727735.1 Crocinitomicaceae bacterium | reverse complement strand
CCTCAAAAATCCAGATTGCACACCATTCCAGGTTGGTTTGATCAACCTTGCTCTGAGTTTCATCGGTGCCAAAGCACCGGAGGCATTGCTCGAGGCTGCTGATTCAGACGTAGCAGAAGTTCGAGTTGCTGCAATTTCAGCCTTGGGAGATCAAATACAGAAGAGCGATGATCGACGAGCACAAAATAGAGTATTTCAAGCGCTCGATGACATCTCAGCAGACGTAAGAGCAGAAGCGGTAACTCTCATCGGAAAATCATGTGATGCCGAAGATGTTGAAGACATACTAGTCAGAAAGCTAACCGATCAAGACACTCAAGTGCGCAAAAATACAGCAATGTCACTGATGAAACTCGAAGCATTTAATGCCATAGAAAGCATAGAAGCAGCAAAATTAACGGAAAAAGATGAGTCAGTTAAGGCAGTTTTTAATGTTGCCGTGAACATACTCAGCAGAGATTCACAGGCGGAACAGGAAAACGAATAGAAAATTCAGGGAAACAAAGCCCTGAAAGGACGTTCAGACAACAGACCATGCTCACTGAATAACACAAAGAAGAGGAAGGTCATGCAATCTGATAGGAAGTGGATACCCAAAAGATAAAAAGCAATCATTCAGAAAAACATTAAGATTCTTTCACGAAAGCCAAGGAAAACAATAGAGTACCGAAATACGAAGAAAAATTTTGCGAAAAAAACGATCACGCAATTATATATTTTCCGACACGCTCGAGATGGAAGAGTTTTGCAAGGCACATTTTGAAGAATATCACTCAACATCAAGCTTCGGATGCAATGTAACTCAGTTAAGCACCGGTCTGCTCGAAACAAAGACAACTTGCTCGCCAATTCAAGATGTACATCTTGAAATTTTCAAATCGAATCAAACGCTTCTCTACGAAGAAGAAGCTAACACGCAATCAGTATCATTCTGCTGGATAGACACATTACCGACAAACGATACGAAGGCACAGACAATCATTAGTGGCCACCAAATGACAAAAAATAGCATTGCCGGCTTCAATCGGATCAACAAAACAGGAGGAAATATCTGGGACATTGTGGGAGCGAACGAAGAGCTTTGCTGCATGAGTCTAAAATGGAATAAATTACAAGAGAGAATCAACAAATTAAATGCATTTAATGCCTATGCGAGGCTTGAGGAATGCATTGGAATTGACTCGAATGATGATACAAGTGTTCAGCTCAAGAAATTGTTTAATGGCCATTTCAATGGCAAGTCAGCGACGAAACCAAATTCATTTTACGATCTAGCAATCATATTTCTAGACAGAGAAGATAGTGAATCATCCTTTGATGCACATCGATGTGAGTCAACGGACCTAATAGAAGACATGGTTAAACTAATTCACGAAGATAGGGATGGCATGCCACCAATAACACTTGACGAAATTACTGAATACCTAAATTCAAAAACCGAGTCTCTCAATACTATATGCCGGAAAATTTTTAATATGGATGTGATTGAACTTGTCAGAAGAGTACGTTTGGAACAGACCCGCAAAGCTTTTTTAACTCCACATTCCTCAACAGGACTCAAGGAGTTTACGAAAAAAAGAACAGCGCTTTACTACGGTTTCAAAAACTGGANTAGATTTGAAGCCTCCTACTCTTTGTATTTCGGAGAAACACCCAGCCAAACAATAGATCGATCAAGTAAGAGTTTATATTCATTTAGTGCATGGCAGGGAGAATAAACATGAAAACATCTATTGAATATCGTGATCCACTAGAGCTATCTGAAGAGCTTGCAAAACTAGGTCAGTTCACNAAAATTACGCAACTAGAAGGTGGCAGTGGTTTTTATACCATGCAGGCTACAAGCGCTAACAAGATCGCCCTTGCAGAAATATCCGCTAATAAAACATTATTATATGAAGGATGGGGAAATGGCATAACTATTGATTTCAATTGGATAACGCCAAAATCGAATACTCAAGGAGCTTTTGGATACTGTGATGGTTTTGAGATGACAAATAATAGTCTGGCTGGGTTTAGCACCATTAACCCAGTGCCAGGGAATGCATGGGGAAAATATACAAATNAATGCTCTAGTACAGGTTGCATGATTAAGAAGCAATTCCTTCTTGAATTACTCGAAAATTGCAAAGCATATGATGGACTTGAACGTCTCACTGGTGATCAAGGGCTTTATTGCAACAACAAAGCTCTTAATCAATTAAAGAGATTAGCGGCAAGAGAAATATCCTCAGGAATTCAGAACCAACAAAAATATTTTGATCTGGTCATTGCATGCCTTGAAGAGCCAATGAGTGAGCAAAATAGCCAGGAACCAAAACACATCGATCACTTAAGAGAAATCATTAATCTTGCGCACAACGAGAAGACTATGGAATCCCCTCTATCATTATTAGAAGTATGCAAGTATATAAATACGAGCCAAGCATCGTTATATCGCATATGCCAGGAGTACTTTGGCATGGGAATCATTGAATTGATGACTCAAATTAGACTTGAGGAATCCAGAAGGATTATGCTAAACCAAGAAGCTCGTCAAAAATTAAATCTCCTTTCAATTCGAGATATTGCGATTAAATATGGGTTTAAACATCAAGGAAGATATGCGCGACGCTATNACACTGCATTCGGAGAACTTCCAAGCCAGACCATCGAAAAATCGAGAAGATATAAATTACCTATCTAAACAAATTATTAGTCAACAATAATAGTCTCTATAGCTTACGTAAAACCTCTGCACATGTCCATCGCAGGGGCTCCCAAGTAGATGTCATCAATAAATTCTCAATATCACTACGACATTCCAATAAGCCTAGGTTTAGACAACCCCAAGTCGCGGCAATTTTTGATTTTGCATACTGCGGGGCTGGCTCTAATAATGATTCTTTTGTTATAAAAGACAACTCTTTTAGCCCAAGTTGAGATATCAAACAATTGACTTGATAGTGAACACCATAATCGGAGCCATGATTTTCCCAAATGGAATTGACTGCGTCGATTACACTAGATGGCCTCCAACCAAACAAGGACTTGGCGCCAAAATACTGGCGCTCTTCGTCTCTATGTTTGAGAAATTCACAAACTTCTTCTACAAGACTTAGTGCATCAAAATTTTGCGTAAAATGCAAATTTCGTGAATCATCCTGCAACATTTGATTGAGCAAAACTCTTTGCGATTTGCTTTTAACTTTTGCAGTCATCTTGAACGCACTTTTAGCTCTTAGTGGCATTGACACAGCTGCCTCTGAGACATTTGACAAAAGAGAGGGGTCACCGGCATCACCAATATCGATGACCGACGAACGACGATAAATGACGTTGGAATCTTTGAGCTGATTTGCAAGGAGATGCAATTTACTCTTGTCACCTTCAACTCTTGTTGAATAAGCTATTGATGCTCCATTAACCAATAGGTTTGGATTGTTCTGTTGCTCATGAATTATCCCATCACAGTCGTTCATCTCTAAACGTGTAAAGCATTGAATTGCAACGCGCTTAAGTACATCGGAGCCATCTTGAATAAGCTTCAAAAGAGATGATTTAAACTGAGCATCAAGTGGTATGCCAAAATTAATTAGCGTGTCAACTGAATTCACAATCGTCTGTTCATCACTACTATGCATAGCATCATAAATGGTTGGCAAAGTACTAAGATCCCGACGATGCCCTAGCGCCTCAATGGACTTACGATGCGTAATGGAATCGAAGATATTATCTCTATCCCCGGTAGCCGCTACGACTAATGCATCCAAAGAATCTCGTGAAGAACAGGCTCCCAACCGTGTTGCTGCTATATATTTGATGCCAGGATTATCAAGAGTACTAACATTTTGCGAAAGCAACTCAATTGCTTGCTGTTCACCCATCCATGAAAAAAGATTATCAAATCGCTGTGAACTTGGCACCTTGTAACATGCATATATTCAATTTTTACAGGAAAATTGATCGGCAAATCAGATTTGGTAAGAAGTGACCCATTCACTCCAACAATTGAGAATTAGTGGACATCTATTTTAAGAAAAACAAACCACTGCAAGCAATCACAAAAAGACAAGTAATCGCTAAAGGAATTCAGGCAAACAAGATTATCCAATCACTAATTTATACCCGATTAAATTTTGTTGTTTGCAGAGGATCCTCGCAAGAAAGATGCGGTGGTATCTGAAGCCATTGAAGGCCCGCTCAGCTCTGAATAAGTAAAACAACTCTGATAAGAAACGGATAGTTGCTGATAAGATATGGATATGACGCTGATTCTTCATGTCACGTGCTGAGTTTATACGCTTTCTTCAGGTTCTAGAAGAAGACTTGCCATTTAGATCTCTTTTCCAAGAAGCCGAGCCCGAGGAGATCCTCAGGCTTGCAGATGAACATGGATTTATCTTTTCGGATGAAATAAAGGGGCGTTTCTTGAATCGCTGGGCTGGAGTGTACTTCTGCCCATTCGCCAATGATGTCGGAAGACTATGCCCCAAGATGGTGCCGGAAGGATTCAGCACACTGCTCCATTATTCGCAGACGACTTGTGCTAAAGAGGACAAAGTAGAACGTTTTGACTTCCGCGCNGGAGGTTATTACGAAGGAGTAGAAACTGTACCTCGATGAAGAAAATATCTAACCCTTTGAGTTGAGTAGATTCTGAAGCCGTGCCAATGCAGATTGTGCAGCCTCCTGAATCAAGGGATCAGCATTTTTGTTCTGCAGAGACCGTAAAGCGTCTTCTGCCAAAGAATTTGGAATATCGGCAAGAGCCTGAGATGCACTGAAAATCAAAGCAACATTTTCACTACTGAGGGACCTTGCCAGAATCCTTATTGCTTCTTGGGACTTGAATTGTTGTTTACCGATCTGACCAAGACACATCAGAGCACCCTGTACGACAACCATATCTGAATCATCAATCCCTTGTTCTAGCATTTCCATAACTGAATCAGGAAACGGCTGATCTGGAAAATTCTTGAACACCTGCACGAATGCCTTTGGACAACAACGCCTTGCAGTTTGATTCTCTGTTGTTGCATAAAGCTCGATCAAAGGATCGAATGCAGTGCTTCCAAAGAAACCAATGCCTTTAACAGCTGCTCGGTAAACTTTGGGATCATCATGACAGAAGAGATCTAATAATCTTGGCAGTGCCTCTTCACGATAGTTCTCAGAAAGGATTAAACAGGCTTCTTCTTGAATCCTAGGATTAGGATGCAATAGATCCTCGAACAGTGCATCAACTGATGGGATGCTGGAATCGCCGCTCACTTAAAAACTAAATCGTTTATTCTTCAATATTAGCATTGCATGCCTGGGGCTCATAAGAGCTTCCTACTTAATTCTCAACCATGATCTAGAACGCTCTGTGCTTTTAGTTGAAGCAAACTATCGACATCAGATTCGACAAGCTGTTGGAGTTGCTGGTGATATCGAAGTTGCAGGTGATCGCTCAGATCAGATTGGATCAACAAAAGGCCTGCATAACGCATATCCCAACCAAGGCTATTGTCTAGAGATAAACAATTATCCAGAAAACAATTATATTGACCAGGGAATAGTTTTGCAAATGATAGCAAGGCGGCTGGAGGAGATTTTCTAAATTGTGGTCGCTTATCTACAATTGCATCAGAGAGAATTTTATGAATTTGAAGCAGAGCGTCGTTAGTCCAACCTTCCACAAGTCCAAACAAACGCATTAAAAAATAGTGTGCACCGTAGTCATTGTGAGCTTTTTCTTGCCAGAAACTCTCAACAGCACTCCAAAGTTCTCGAACATCACACTTTAACAACTCCTGCATTGCAAGATAGCAACGACTAAAATCTGGATGCAATAGTCCCTCTACCAAAAGCTGTGTTGGCATAGATTCACCGTAATGATGAAGCACAATGATCAACCGAGGATCATCAAACAAAAGTTGATCAACTGCTGATATCGCTTCATTGTCTGAAAGTTTATTTGATGGATAATCAAACAGAGCTCTTACAGCGCGCATCCGAAATGCAGGGGAAATTGGCGCCTGAAGCAATTCGGATAAAAGCTGAACAGCATTTGCATCGATCACATCCTGCACAGCTGACTGTCGATCCATTTGATTGGAATCGTACAAATGATCTGAAAGATCGGCCAGATGTGAATGATCTCCAGATAGATGAATCATTGCAGCGATGGCAGCACCGCGCACCGAACACTTCTCATGGCCTGTGTGAGCCGAAATAGTCGAAACTGCTGATTTAACAGAAAGCTTTGAAAGACTTTGAATTAAGACTCTTTGATTCTGGCTAGAGTCATTCAACAAATCAATCATACGTTGATGCACTTCAGGGTCTTGACAATTCAGACGAGACAAAGCCCAAGCCGCATTCTCAACCATATAAACATCAGAGCTATCTAAAAAGGAAGCAATTTTGGACGTAGCCTCTTCGACCCCTAATCGTGCAAGAACCTCTACAGCTTTTCGTTGTGCAAGACCTACAGGTACATCCGCAGAACACTTATCTAGAAAAGCCAACAAGGCTTGGCTTGTTGTTGGACCAGGAAAGTTAATCAGGTGAGAAACAGCCATGTAATAATCACTCTCACTCTCAAGAATATCAACTTCTTTAGACAAGATATCAACGGCCCCCTGTTGGTTCAAGCCAGCATGTATATTATCGAAAAGACCAGACATCAGTAATGGTCAGGATCTCAATGATTCTACTTGAGGTGCGTCAATCAAAGGGGCCCGTCGGGATAAGAAAGTAATAGCAAGCTTGCCATCAGACGACACCGGAGGCAAAATTCTTCTAAGCCACTACAGAAAGTATGGGACCTTTCCCAGGACGATTAATCCACATTTCCACAGGTGTGATGGACGGCTGCAGGCCGTCGACTACCCACGCAGTTTGTGTTGACACTCGATTTATGGCGCAATGGATGAAATCTTTTAGAAGCTGCAATGCACCGATCACATCGGTGGGCTGGAGCACAGCCGATCAACCCACAATACCAGCACCTAAAAAACAAGCCTCTACGTCTAAAGTACGAAAACTGGTCGAGAAATTAACACCTCAAAAGGAGTCTTCTTCCAACAAGAAAGAAGAAGCTGATTCAAGCAAACCAGAGGCCAAGAAAGGCAAAAGTGCCTCTAGCCGCCGCAGGAATCGTCGGAAACAATCCTAATCAAAATCTATGAGGCTTTTGAAGAAACTTCAAAGATCGCATCTTCGGATCTGCCAGATTTGAGAGCCTCCCAGTTGATCGCTTGAAGAAATGCGGTTTCATCAGGCGTTTCAACCAAATCAACACCCCAATATCCTTCCTGGAGCGGAGCTCCAGGAGAAGCTTGAGAGTCTTTCCTTCCACCGAGTGCCAGGACAACGTGGTTCGTTTCGTGCCCGAGTTGACGACGGTATTGCAACCAAGCCTGTACCAAATCAGCAGCCATTTCTTGAGGCGGCAAATCAGTTGATATTGAAAGTTTCCAATGAGGGTGATCGAGAACTGTTGTTGATGAAATATTTTTTGAAATAGATTTAAGTGCTTGTGCCAGCTGATCAAAATTTAATACTGGTACAAGGCCTGACTGAACTTGTAGGTTATGAGAAAGAACAAACGTTGTCATCAAAAAATTGAACCTCTCAGAAATCTAATACAATTACAGCTTGCCTGTGATGGTTGATTCGATGCCTTCCATCTAGCTGACACAAAAAAAGGGGGAGCAACTGCTCCCCCCGCTTTCCCGAAAATCTCGAAAAAATCAAGACAGAGCGTTGATCGCGTAATCGAGATAGCTCTTGAACTCGTTAAGGGCTTGAGGGCTCATATCGCGAGGAGCACAAGCGCGGTCGCGAGTGTAGGTCAGAGCTTCGATGTATGCGTTAGTGGGAAGACCCAAGGTGCGATACACCTCACGTGCTCCTGCAATACCCCACTCATCGAGAGGGCCAGTACCACCAACGATGAGGCAGTAGTTGATCAAGCGCAGATAGTGACCGAGGTCGCGATAGCACTTGTCGACCTTCACTTGGCTATCACCGGCTTCACCGGGTTGGCGCAGATAGGCGTACTTATTGAAGCAAGCATCACCTGCTTCGCGGGTGACATTGTCCAGACCGGCGGCCAGCTTTTCGGCAGCTTCCAGAC
>PBXW01000081.1 GCA_002727735.1 Crocinitomicaceae bacterium | reverse complement strand
CGCAATCACCACCACTTGTAAGAATTCCAATTCGTTTCATATTGTAAAGATAGTGTAAAAACAACAATAAGTGTATTTTGTTGTCATAAAATTTAAATTACCTCTTTAAAATTAACCTATTTTTAATCCGTTTTTGACATTTCTTTCGGGTTTGACAAAAATTACATCACTATTTTCTTCAGAAATGGCACCTAATAAAAGTACTTCACTTTTCATGTCGGCAATTTGTTTGGGAGGAAAATTCAACACAGCTATTACTTGCTGCCCTGTAAGTTCAGATGGACTGTATAGATTAGTAATTTGAGCAGATGTCTTTTTTATACCTAAAAATCCAAAGTCAATCCATATAATATAGGCTGGCTTATTTGTTTTTTTGTTGATTTTGACATCAATAATTGTGCCTACTCTCATGTCAATTTTACTAAAATCTTTCCAGTCAATTAATTCCTTTTCCATGGTAGTTTATTGAAAGTGAATTTATTTAGTTGAGCATTAAAATCCGAGGAAATATTAGTGTAGTAGGCAGTAGTAACAAAAGCAAAAGAAATGATACTTGATCGATACAAAATATCGGCATAAACATTGTCCAATTCAGGGATGAGAAAATTAATAAATGATGTGAGTAATATAATGATGACAGCTGGAACAGTCATAAGAGAAAAGGGATGCATTTTAAACTTGTAAAGGATAAATAAAAACTTAACCAAATTAAAAACCACCAATGAAAGGGCAGAGGCAATGGCTGCTCCTAAAATACCCCATTTAGGAATAAAAATCAGATTGGTTACTACTGTTAAAATACCCAGCAAAACAATACTGTATGTATTTACATAATAGTATTTAGAGTTTTGAAGAAGATGTCCATTAACACTTAGAGCCATGTTAATTAATTTACCTAATGCAATTACAATTATCACCATTTTACCTTCCAAAAAATTATTTCCATTAGGCATAACTTTGAAAATGTTGTCTAGATTGATGAAAATACCAACAAAAAGCAATCCTCCAATGAGTATTAAATTTATAGAAGCCTTCTTGTATAAATCATGAATTTTTTGATAGGACTTACTTTCCCAGAACTGAGCAAAAAGTGGCGAACTTATTTGCCCAATTGAACCAAGTGGAATCATGATTACTCCACCTATGTAAAAGGCAATTTTATAGATTCCAGCATTACTTAAATCAAGAATAGATGTTATCATAATTACATCTATATTTTCTACAATTTTAGCCCCAATCATTGTNAGAAAGCTAATGGCACCAAANTGAAGTATTTCTTTTCTAAAAGNAGGTGTTAATTTTTCTTGATTTGAATTTCTTTTTTCTTTAATCCTTAGAAAATAAAAGTAGGTCAAGAGAAAACAAATGAAATAAACAACCACATAACTAGCAATAAACAGNTCAAAATCAATNATTTGAGATATGACCAAAAATATCAATATGAGAATTAAAAGTCTACTTATGAATTTCTCAATTATNGTNGGAACAACTATNCTTAAAAGGCTATTGCTATGAGCTGCCCAAATNCCNGTAAAACCTATTAATAATGAAAAAAGTGGAATGTAAAATATATATTCTTCAACTAACTTGTTGTTAGGGTAAAATGTATTCAATATTTGNGAAGAAAATAAAGCGAGTATTCCAAATACTACAATAAAAAAAACCAAAGGAGTAATAATAGAAAATAGATAAAATGCTNTTTCAGTATTATTTTTTTTGACTACNGGTANATACCTTACAATTGTAGTAGGAATACCCATTTGAAAAACACTAACTAAAAGGGTAGAGGTGCCTANTAGAAAGGAAATNAGTCCAATTTGTTCAGTGGAAAAAATTTTTGGAAAAAAATATCCAAGATTTAAGTAGCCTATGATAACAGCCAAATAAGTGGCAATGGTAGCTTTTATGGATTGTCGTGATACTATTCCCATCTAATAAAGGTATAGCCATAAATGTATGTGATTTATGTCAACTTATTCTATATTCTAAATTAAAATATTTTTATTTGTGAAAGATTAACAACAACATGAATTTAGAGGATATAGTAAAAGGTGGAGATGAGCGTATTANTTTAAATCAGCATGGTCTAAANAAATATCATGGAAATCCATTGATATATGAAGGGGTTTTTAATAGAGGCTCATGTACCATGTCCAACCTTAATGTAGATAGTAAGAGAGCAGTTGACAAGATGCTGAATAGATTAAAGATAGAGGATTATGATAAGTTATTGGATGAACAGCAAAAACAACTNAAAAAATTAATCAATAAAAANCCTGAACACGATTTTGATATTTTTTANGCTCCNTCNGGTAGTGATTTNTGCTATTTTCCNATNATGTTTTCTAGGATAATGAATCCNGANAAACCCATTTTTAGTGTNGTTACTTGNCCTGAAGAATTAGGNACAGGTTCCAATACGGCCATCTTGGGTAAATACTTTTTTGGCACCAATCAATTTGAGGAAAATGTAGAAAAGGGTGATCAAATACATCCAGATGTAAATATTATACAACAAGCATTCCCGGCTCGTGATGAAGAAGGCAACATATTAAATCATAAAACTAANATTCTTGAACTTATTGATCAAAAGAGTAAAGATCATCAAGTTATTGCCAATTTGGTCATAGGAAGTAAATCTGGCATAGTTGATAATATATCTATGATTCCAAGAGCAAATAGTGATGTTTTTTGGGTTATTGATGTTTGTCAGATGAGAACTACTCCAAAATTGATTAACTCTTTGATTAGATTGAACTGTATGGTTCTTCTAACAGGCTCAAAGTTTTATCAATCCCCTCCATTTTGTGGCGCAATATTAGTGCCTAAGACTATTTCATCTAAACTGAAGAATATATCTGATGAGGCAGTTGAGCCTTTCAAAACAATTTTTAGCACATCTGATATTCCTGTAGAACATCCTGTNTTAAGAAATAAGTTTAGAGCAAATGAAAATTACGGNACACTTCTTAGATGGGAATGTGCTATTTCAGAAATGAAACTNTTNTCGTTTTATGGTGAAGATATGGTAACAACGGCTATAGATCGATGGAATGCTTTTGTCATTAGTCAATTACAGCTTAATGCTGATTATTTTGAATTAATGCCAGATCAATCTATTACAAATCGATCAATCATATCATTTAATGTTAAACATCCAGGCGGTTCACTGCTTTCAGATGAAGAACTAAGAGTATTATATATGGAGATTTGTGCTAAGNAAAGAGATGATTTAAATGAGTATAAAAAAATAATCATTGGTCAGCCAGTTAAATATGAAAATATGTCTTTCATCAGATTGGCTTTAGGGTCATTTAATGTAAGAAGGCTGATTGCTAGTGATTTTGATTTCAGCTACGACAAGAAATTAATCCAAATCATCATCAAGGAGTTAAAGAAACGCTATTGGTCTTAATGTATCAATTTAAAAATTTTTACGTTTACAAGTAGTCATGACCAATAAAGCACAATACAAACAGTTTTGTGAACAGCACCATCTACCCATTTTTTACCAACCCTGGTGGTTAGATATTGTTTCATCAAGTTGGGATACAGTTATATATAAAAAATCTACAACTGTTTTTGGAGTATTTCCATTCGAATTAAAAAGAAAATTTGGTCTAACTTATTTATTGCCTCCAACACTTACCCCACAGTTAGGTCCATGGGTAATTTACCCAGAAGGTCAAAAAATAAATACAAAACTTGGTTTTGAGAAAGAAGTAATGCAGGGACTAATTCGTGATTTACCAAAACATCATTTATCCATTATTAAGTTGCATCCTTCTTTTACAAATACGCAACCTTTACAATGGGAAAAATACTCCTCTTCTGTAAAATATACTTTTTTACTAAGAGCAATTAAAAACAATGAAAGTTCTATCTATGAACAGTTAAGCTCAAATACAAGGAAAAATATTAAAAAGGCGTCAAAAAATATTGAGGTTTCATCATCTGAGCATGTAGAAACCTTGATAGAGTTGAGTAATCAAACTTTTTCAAGACAGGGTTTGAAAAATCCATATTCGTCTAAAGTTATAAAGGAGTTGTTTCATAAAATCAAAGAGAAAAACCAAGGTGATATAATGTTAGCCACTGATGAAAATGGTAATAATCATGCAGCTTTGTTATTGGTTTGGGATAAACATTCAGCCTATTATTTAATTGGAGGATCAGATTCTACCTATCGAAATAGTGAGGCCATGAGTTTATTGATGTGGAAAGCCATAGAAAAAGCTTCATTAATGGTAGATAATTTTGACTTTGAAGGAACAATGCTGGAGTCTGTTGAGCGTTTCATAAGAGGTTTTGGAGGAGAGCAAACACCTTATTATCAGCTGGTTAAGTCTAATCCAAATTGGCTTAAAAGTTTATTTGGAATAAAATTAGACCTTAGTTGATAGGTTTGCACATTATTGTTGCTAGTCCAAAAGATTCGTCATCTGGTTTAGATAATATGTAAAGTAATTTCAACTTGTTCATTGTTGATGAATTGTGAATTACACATATGTCAAAAATTGTAGTGTAATAGGGATTTCTTATACTTTAGCTTAAAATTATAGATACAAATGCGTAAAAAAATTTTACTACTCGGTTCTGGTGAATTAGGAAAAGAGTTTGTTATCGCTTGTCAAAGACTTGGTCAATATGTTATTGCGGTTGATAGTTATCCAGGTGCTCCTGCGATGCAGGTAGCTCACGAATTTGAGATCATTAACATGCTTGATGGAGAAGCTTTGGACGAAATAGTAGATAAACATCAGCCCGATTACATTGTTCCTGAGATTGAAGCCATTAGAACAGAACGTTTTTACAACTACGAAAAACAGGGTTATCATGTAGTGCCTAGTGCTAAAGCGGCCAATTATACCATGAACAGAAAAGCCATAAGAGATCTTGCTGCTAAGGAGTTAGGCTTAAAAACAGCTCCTTTTGCTTATGCAAAGAGCTATGATGAGCTATTGGAGGGTGTTGAATATTGTGGATATCCTTGTGTGGTAAAACCACTAATGTCAAGCTCTGGAAAGGGACAGTCTGTAATTAGAAAAAAAGAAGATATTGAAAATGCATGGAATTATGCTGTAGAAGGATCAAGAGGAGATTTACAAGAAGTTATAGTAGAGGGTTTTATTGATTTCGATTATGAAATAACATTATTAACAGTTACTCAACAAAATGGAAAAACACTTTTTTGTCCCCCTATAGGTCATCGACAAGAAAGAGGGGACTATCAGGAAAGTTGGCAGCCAATGTCTATGGATTCTGTTCGTCTTAAAGAAGCAGAGGAAATGGCTGGTAAAGTAACTAAAGCCCTCGGTGGTGCCGGAATATGGGGAGTAGAATTTTTTATCACCAAAGAAGCTACTTACTTTTCTGAATTATCTCCAAGGCCTCATGATACTGGTATGGTAACACTAGGTAAAACTCAAAACTTAAATGAATTTGAATTACATGCCAGAGCTATTTTAGGTATTCCTATTCCAGAGATAAAATTATTTAGAAATGGAGCTTCTGCAGTTATTTTAGCTAAGGACAAATCCTTATCAGAACCTGTTTTTGTAGGTGTTGAAAAGGCACTTAGCGAAAANGATACNGATGTCCGTTTATTTGGAAAGCCATCTACTAGAGCTTACAGAAGNATGGGGGTAATCTTAAAGTCAGGAAACGAAGATGTAGAAACTCTTACTATCGAAGCAAAAAACATTGCAAAACAAATAGGAGTTTTATAAGTTAAATAACNTATATTCAATTGATTATAATNATTTAATTAAACTTTTAGTTTANAANAATGAAATGTATTAGAGGCAGCTTTTATAGGCTGTATTTATCAAGTTGTCTTGCCATAATTGGTTTAAAAATAAATGGAAAATATCCTAAAATTAGCATAGCAGGATAACCAAATGGTAAGACTGGACTATCGTCTTTAGACTCAAGAATTTGATAAGGCTTAGCACCCATAAAGTGGTGATCAGAATGTCTTGATAATTCAAATAACAATATACGGCCAATTAAATGATCAGAGTTCCAAGAGTGTATGGCTTTAACTCTCTCATAGGAACCATCTTCTTTTTGTTTTCTTTCAAGCCCATAATGAGAAAAATAGTTTTGAGATTCAAGTATAGATATGCCAAAAATACTAGCCATTAAATACATTACTGCTGTTGGCCAACCAAAGAAATAAAGAATAGTTCCCTGAAATGTCCAAGGTATTATGGTGAGTATAATCATTGGGTTGAGCCAAGCCTTTCTACCTTGTTTGTGTAGTTTTTCGGCCTCTAAACGCCATGTTTTGAAGTATCCGCCTATTTGAGAACGAAATGCAAAGTGATAAAAATTTTGACCTTTTCTTGCTGTAGTTAGGTCATTAGGGGTAGCAACATCTCGGTGGTGGCCGCTGTTGTGGTAAGTCATAAAATGGTTTTGTAGGCTTGTGGTAAGCAATACGTGAGCACAAAATAACTTTAATGGCTCATGAGTTTTGTGTCCCAATTCGTGTCCACCGTTAATGCCGTTAACACCAAGTATAGTACCCATTGTCATGGTGTATGCAATTAAATCTATGATTGGAACGTTGGAAGCAGATACTTTATTGAGAAAGAGAAATATTACGTATAAATGTAAAGGAACTAGCAAGTATAACACCCAATCATAAAATTTATCATACTTGGCAAGTTCTTTCTCTTTTTTGGATAAATTGGATTTGTCTTGGGGAATTAACTGCTCAGCAATTGGAACTATAATGTAAAGAAAAATAATTGCAGTAAAAGCACCTATTCCACTTGAATTTAAAGATATAAGAGCAAGAAGAGGACTAAAATATACACCAATGTATTTTAGCTTTGTCATACTCAAATTTATTAATAATTAAACTTAATTGGTTTTTCTGTTCTACTATTTATTTAATTATTTAGTTCTTAATTTGAAGAAAATTTTATGTCCTATCCATGCCA
>PBXW01000080.1 GCA_002727735.1 Crocinitomicaceae bacterium | reverse complement strand
AACTTCCGTCGACACCATCGCTGAGGCGATGGATGCAGTGACGTTCCAAATGACGCAATGGCAGCGACCAAAAGAGACGTCGGACCACCGGCAAGGACGGTTGTGCTGGTCCTTTCTTAGCGCCGGTAGTGGTGGTTTGAGTGACCACGGAAACCCTTCTGGTCAGCACCTAGAGCCATCATCTTGTTGAGCTGAGCGACGCAGCCGACAACAACGGCGAACTGACCAGCCTCCTCCGCCTTACGAGCAGTGCGTTCCAAGCGAGCAACGGACTGGAACAGCAGATCACGCTGATCAATATCTTCTGAGCCGAAGCAGAGATGCATCCACTCTTTGTGGGCATCAGCTACGACACGACGGGCTTGTCGACGTGAACACCCCCATGTTTCGGCCACAAGGGTCGCAAGCTCAGAGAAGCCAACACCTTTGTCGATCTGCTTCATCGCCCATTCATGGCGTTTTTGCTTCTCTTGCTTGCTGACCCTGGCGTTAGTCACAGCAAGCCAGCTCCGATAAACGCCTCCTCGACTTCAGCCAGAGCAGCAGGGTCCAAGTCCATGTCGGCAATGGTGCGAGCGAATAGCTCACGAGTGATGCGGGACCACTCCATTCGCGATGCTGAGCGTGGCCAGTCATCAAGGCCATCAAGAATGAAGCCTTCAGGACAGATGCCGTCGAGGATTGTCTCCATCAGTCCGTCTCAACTGAAGTTGGGGAAGGCAATGCGAGCGCGCACCCGAGCAGAAGCAGCACCCATCCAAATTTACTGATGAGTCTATCGAGGCTCCTGGGGTGACACACCCAAAGCCGTGAATACAGACTGGTGACAAAGCAAACTTGGAGAAGCAAGTCAGAAAGGAAGCCTGGATATTTCTGGGTAATGAGATATTCTTATTTCTGTGCCTACAGCCATTTTAGAACCAACAGAAAACTCAACCCACTACTCAAGGGACTAAGTCGATCCTTGTTTAAAGGTTTAGGCCTTGAGGATCAATCACAAAGCATTTAATATCACGCATCAATGATTTGGGCGAAACCTCTAAATATTGAGCAATAAGTTTGTGGGTCCAGCCTTGGCTCCTCAAGGCCATGGCAATCTTCAAGCGCTTTTTACGCCATCCGGCTGGCATTCCCAAATAATGCGAAATTCTCATGGAAACCATGTGGCTTTCGAGATATTAGAGCTTCAATCAAAAACCTATAATCAAATTTGAAAAATCCTTGCGCATTATGACTGCGCTTAATGCAAAATATTGTCATGGGCAAGATTAGACATATTAAAAAAGTCAATCACACTTGTAGCCAATGAAACACTGGGAGGAAAAGAATAAACAGAGTCAAGGACATCTAACATTACTATGGTGTTTTAAACTAAAGTGATGGCATCATTCAAAATTGAATTGAGGATGCCTAATGGAATTAAAAAATTTACTTGCCCTGATGATGAATACATACTCGAAGCTGCAGAACAGTCAGGAGTTGATATGAGTTATTCCTGCAGGGCAGGAGCATGTAGCACCTGCGTAGGCAATATAGTCGAAGGTACAGTTGATCAGTCAGACCAGAGTTTCCTTGACGATATTCAAATAAAAAAGGGTTACGCACTACTATGTGTAGCATATGCGACATCTGACTTAATCATTAAAACCGATTGCGAGGAAGAGCTTTGGTGAAAATAGAGATCTTTTATTTTCGCCTGCCACATGAAAGCATCAAACGAAGTTAAGTTGAATATTATCGATCAGTATCTTCAAGCCTCTTGCTTCAGCACAATAAGTCAAAGCGACTTAAAGGAAATGCTGGACTACGAGGAAAAAGCAGATCCCGCAGAACAAAAATTAATTAAAAGAGTAAAGGACCAAGTAAGACGAGGAAGAATTGTACTTTCGGGCCATAACGCAAAGAAAATATAAACATCACTAATGTAACAAAGAATACATCGAAATGTCTGCATTGTAAGACGTATTGATCAAACACATAAGAAGATAAAAAAAATTGAATCACATGAAACGCGGTAAATTATTTTGGATTGATCTTCAACCCTCACTGTATTGTCTCTTCAAGCGTACAGCACAAAATCTTGGTCAACATTTTGAAGTGAAACGGTGGTCTTTCGAGCATGATCTTGATGAGTCGTGTGATGTTGATAGTGTTCATAGTCATTTGAGACAAACCATAGAAAACTCTTCAAGCCCAGTTCATCTTGTGGGCCACGGGATAAGCGGCACAATCGCCCATCTGTACGCTCAAAAATATCCAAAGAACATTTCATCAATCTCATTATTGTCAGTAGATGTTCAGTCGACAAATCAATGGACCAGTCATTATCAAAGAATGAGAAGTCAATTGCAATGTTCTAGGTTCCATATATTAAACCACTTAAGCCGGTTACTGATCGAAATCCAAGAGGATCATGTCCAAGATATAATTACAAAATTATTAGTCAAATGCCTTGACAATGATTTTGTCAACGGGTCCATCATTGAAAAACCAAATATTGAGAATCTCGGCAGAATTAATGCNCCAATACTTGTGGTCAATGGCAAAAAAGATTTTGTAGTTGATAAAAACAGCCGTCAACGTTGGGAACAACAATTGAAACCAGGAGATTGCTATAAGGAAATCAAGAATGGGCGTCATTTCTTTCCATTCCACGACTGGAGCGAAACCGCAAAGATTATCGATTCATTTATAACGATGGTACCAGAAAAAAACCAAGACCTAGATTTTCATTTTTCTAGGAGTCTTAAAACATCAGCAATGCACCATCATGACTGAAATGGAGAAGTTCGATGTAGTGATTATTGGTGGAGGGCCTGCAGGATGCTCGTGTGCTTTGTATACGGCAAGGTCTAACCTCTCAACAATTATTCTGGACAAGAACCCAGCTGTTGGGGCGCTCGCGATCACTCACAAAATTGCTAACTATCCGGGAGTTGCAGGTAACTACTCGGGGGAAGAACTATTGAAAATAATGAGAGATCAATCGATCAGCTATGGAGCAAAGTATAAGCAAGCCCANGTGTATGGAATCAGAATGACTNAGTCTGAAAAATTTGTCTATACGCCAGAGGGTACATTTGCCGGTAAGACCTTAGTACTTGCAACGGGTGCAATGGGAAGAGCGTCAACACTTCCCGGTGAAAACGAGTATCTAGGCAAAGGTGTAAGTTACTGTGCTACCTGTGATGGAGCATTTTATAAACAAAAAGAAGTTGCAGTTTATGGTTCCAACCAAGAAGCAATTGACGAGGCCCTCGTACTCACAAGATTTGCATCGACAGTCCATTGGATTACTAAAAGTAAACCAAACATGAACTCAGTAGAAGTTCAAATTCTGCTCAATGCAAATAATCTAAAGCACTGGAAAAGAACAAGACTGACCTCCATACAAGGAGATGACCAAGGAGTCAATAGTGTCANGGTGAAATCATCCGGAGACAACGTAGAGCAAGAAATTCTGGTTCAAGGTGCATTCGTTTATTCCACGGGCTCACTCCCCATCACCGACTACCTGCAAGAGCAAATCCCTGTCAACCCAAATGGTGGAGTTCGAGTCAACAACGACATGATGACTGATATCGAAGGAGTCTGGGCGATCGGTGATATCCGCAATACTCCATTTAAACAGGCTGTAGTGGCCTGCTCCGATGGCTGCATTGCAGCGATGGCAATTGATAAGTATCTCAACCAGCGCAAGGACATCCGNGTGGATTGGATTCATCGATAAAAAAAAGCGCCTCAGTGGGCGCTTAAAACTAGAAAAGGGGATTTAGTTAAGACTCAGCATTAATTTGCTGGACCCAGGCCTGCAAACGTTCATCGGTTAACTCTGACTCATTGTCCTCATCGATTGCAAGACCGCAGAACTTACCATCGATGACACTCTTGGAATCTTCATAAGTATATCCTGCAGTGGATACCTTTCCAATTAACTTGGCGCCAGATTGAAGGAATGCTGTATACAATTCTTCCATGGCATCACAGAAGAAGTCTGAATANCCGGAGGAGTCTCCAAGGCCAACAATTGCCACTGCTTTNCCAGCNAAATCNTGGTCAGGAATNTCCTGAACCAGATCATCCCATGCNGTTCCAGAACGTGCTTCATCAGCACCNGTATTCCACGTTGGAACACAGCAAATCAAAGACTCAGCTGAGACCAACTCATCAATTGAATCAATATTATCAACATCCTTCGCTTCGGTTCCTGGAAGAAGCTCCTTGAGTCGATCAGCGACGTCTTCAGTTTTTCCCGTTGACGTCGCAAAGAAAATGGTGAAAGCCATGATTCTGAGTTGACTTATCAATGATCTCAAGCAAATCATGCATCTAATTTAAGCTTGCTTCAACTTGAAGTAAGATAAGATACGCCGTGAGTGATCATTGAGTATGTAGTGTATGAGGAGTTCTAGTTTGAAAGCATCTCAGACCTTTTATGATCTTTTGACTCGCGATATTCCGAGAGTGCTTGGTCAAAACCTGACTGCCGTATTCGTTTGAGCCAACGCAGACGAACCAAGTCATCATTTTCAATATGATCAATGAATTCTTCGAGGATCGTTGAACCAACAAGCATGCCAAACTTAAAAGGGTTCCTTAATCTATGTACTAATGCAAATAGCGACTATGCATATGATCTTATTTATTGATCTAAAGAGGCTTTAGTCAAAGCAACCGATCCAAAGCCGCCAATCAAATGAGCTGAAGGACTAGAAACATTTGAACTAAAAAGGTCGAAGTGTCCATTACTACATCATCTCAAAAAGGAAAGTACGGTCGCATCGTTCTTTAGCCGCTCTCTGGTAGTAAGAACTGTTGAAGATGGCATTTCCTCTAACCGGCAAGATCAATAAAAATCCCCCATCTCATTGAGACNAGGGACATATTNAAAAGAGGCAGATTAATTAGGCAGTAACCTTNGACGTACCCATATTGTCAAGAGCCTCGGAAACGCGCTTAAAGTTGAAGCCCATACCACGCAAGGCATGCCAAAAGTGACCTTGAAGGAAAAAGAAGGCAAGGTAGAAGTGGGTATTGGCAAGCCAAGCCCTGGCTGTGTGAGCCTCTCCCTGAAGAGCAATCGTATCGCTGAAGTAGGGAGAGAAAGCAAAACTCAACTTCAACGGATCACCNTACAACTCAACCGGATAAATAGTTGTATTTTGCGCACACCAAATACTCGTCACAAAACCCATCAGAGCTACTCCTGCAAGTGAGTAGGACAAGATCGATTCACCGTTGTATATCAGAATCTTCTTGAAGGGTCCGAATGGACTTGAGATGATATGCCAAATACCACCCATAGTGAGAACGAAGGCTAAGACAGCATGACCGCCCATCACGTCCTCAAGACTGCTGATGGAAAGGAAACTAGCCTGATAACCCCAGACCATTCCGAGATCGATATTAGGTTCTACCCGTCTAACAGCTCCTATGGCGCTGTCGTAAATACCATGACGCTTAGCCCATTCAACAAAGGCAATGGCTCCGAGGCCGAGAAAGATCAGGTGATGCCCCAAGATGAAAGTGAGCTGTTTGGCATCACTCCATTCAAAGTGAAATTTTTGGGCACGGCCCTCAGCTTCTGAAAGATCTTTAGGCGCTCGAAGCGTATGCCAAATTCCGGCAGCTCCAAGTACCGCAGATGAAATCAGATGGAAGGCTGCAACTGTAATAAGGGGTTGCTGGTCAATGATTGCCGCACCTTCTCCTATGCCAAGGCCAAGTCCGGCTAGATGTGGAATCAGGATCAGTCCTTGTTCACCCATTGGCAACGTTACGTCATAACGGGCTAGCTCAAACAAGGTGAATGCACCTGCCCAAAACATGATTAACCCAGCATGGGCTGCATGAGCTGCAATAAAAGAGCCGGAGCGTTTCGCGACTCCTGCATTACCAGCCCACCAGTCATAACTGACTGACGAACTTCCGTAAGACTGCATTTTCAAAAACATGTGGCCTACAAAACCTAATAAGCAACAACTGTAGAATTAATCAGTTTTTACATTANNTTGCAGGGGTAAGTCATATTTAACTGCAAAAAGAAGCAATTGATTTGAGCCGCTTTGATCTAGAACNTTGAGCCATCGGCACAGATCATTTGATGCCAGTGAGTGATCATTAAGTCGCTCACCAATAGTTCACATGCTTTCATTTGAANTAGATTAATCCCAAAGTCTTCGTGGCAAAANAATAGGATCAGCAACATGGAAGTGATTTGCCCGTAAAGCACAGAATTCATTAAATATCATTGATTTNCGAAGGATTTTGGGAATTAGAAGTCAGNTTTATCCTCTCTAAAAATTACTCGCTCACAAAATTGGATTCATTCTTCACGCTGACTAACGCAAGAGAAGAACAAAGCATCGAACTTAGTCAATGGATAAAATGATAGTTTCTTTGCCCTAACCAATTAAAGATGTCTACAANCAACCAAAGACATTTTAGATCTCAAAGATCTCACAAATATAACAAATTAATTGATCAGGATGAAAGTAAAATGTCAACATCAGAGCGCAGACCATTCGGAAGGTAACACATTCGCAATAATATTGAAGCCCCTTTTTCCGTCAGGCTTAAGGACATAAGCAACACCTTGAGGTTCCGGATAGATTCCAGTTGCAGACTCAAAAATATCATCATGACCAATAATAATTGTGTTAGTCCCTGGTAGAGGAGGNCTCGTCAACAACGGCATAACGTTCTTTTTCATCAATGCAATGTGATCATTCGTATAATCATCGTAGGGCAAAAAGTTTAATCGAGAGTCTTTTTATGTCCATTCCCCAAAGGCAAGATTTGCTGTTTTCCATGACCGGCAATACTCACTAACGATGACATGACCTACTGGAATTGCCTTGGAAGCAAAGGCCATGCCAATGTCATAAGACTCTCGTTGACCTTGAAGGCTCAGCTTTCTTTGTGAATTGCAATTGTCAAGACTCATTAGTGGATCAGCTTGATCTGCATAGTCCTTCTCAGTAGTTGCATGACGAAAATAAATCACATAGCCTCCATCCTTGAGAGAAGCGAGTAACGAAGAGTTATCAAATTTCCGGACTGAATCAGGCGTACTTACGCTTGTGACAATGCTTTGCTCCTCAGAATCTTGACACTGGCTTTTTTCTCGCAACGAATGTGGGGCATCATTTATACCGCATGAACTTAGAANAGTTGTCAAGAACAATGAGGTGAGAATCCTGATCATAAGATTGTCAGATGAAATACGTATTTTGTTGTATATAAAGTGGCAATCTATTCTATAGTCTTATTTTTATTAGAGACTAGTGGAGTTGATCTGATTGATACTTTCTTTTGCGTAAGGCCAGCTATATCCAGTCGTTTTTCACCAAATGATTTGTAGAGAACAAGAACTAAACTACTCATGAGTGGAACAGATGTAATTCCACCAACGGCTATTTCGAATTGGGATAGTGACATAAAAATGGGCAGAATGGAATCAATACGAAAGATTGATGTTGAACTCAGGATTATGTTGGCCCGTAGCGCGCAAAGCACGTTTTCGCGCAATTACACATCTAACTGAGGTCTGATGGGCCTTTGCAATAGCCTCAACTAAGCCAATTGGCCATTCAGTTCCGCAGCGCATTTGTGCTTCAAGAACGGATGCATCAAGATTTGTCAAACGGGTTTTTTTTCGGGCCATGAGGTNGTTGGTGAATTTAAAAAAAGCATTNACTCCAGTCATTGATAGAAGAAGAGTAAGAGCAGTCAATTGTTCCGATTTTTCATAAACGTCTCTCTGACTCTTGAACCTGGAGAGAAGAAGAGCCAGATGACGCCCAATGAANTCGACAGAATCGACTTCATTGTTTGAACAGCTCCGGCTTGAAAGAACTGTTCGAGTCAATGTTCGCTCTACACATTGAATCAGGGCTTACCAATGCCGCACAGGAGGGTTGTGATTGTTACGCCTTTAGGTAAGAGATGCTGTTCCAGACTGTATATAGTTGCGACTTGTGCATTTATGCATATTCCAAAACGATTCATTTCTTAGTACTTTAATTGTGCAATAAGACCCTTTTTACGGCATAATTATCTCACGACTCTGCCGGCAATGTTTTCCCGTATTTAGCTGCACGATTTAAGATTTTATGGAAAAGCTATTGTGGGCAGTCCCCATTTTCACTACTATTGAATCCTCGCTGTCTAGCTCTTAGTGTTTGGCTTTTAAGTCTTTCACTTACTAATGCTGCAAAATCACAATAAAGTATATCCTCCGTCTTTTTGTCCCTCATGATTTCCTGGGCCTCTCTCATTAAATATTCGTAAGTAGCAGTATCAGTCGCTCGGTTTGCGAGATCAATGATGTGTGCGAATGCTTCAATGTTTGTCATTGTTGAAGTTTGCGGTGATCCAATGTAGCCATTAATGAATGGAGTCTTACTTGAAAATCTTACCAGTCAATGATGTATTGGTCATTTTCCTTTGCTAAATATGAGTCGGCAGGCCGTATAAGTCTGTTAACCGTTATTTGCAGTATATAAAACTGGATTTTGCTTGCAAAGATGAAGAGCTGTTTTGAATGAACGAAGAGGATGAGTCCTTCAGAGATATAAACTTGCCAGTACGGTGAGTTTCATAAATGTTTTATCATGGGATGGCACTGATCTGACTCCCCGCATCGCCAGAAGGAAGTCAGTGGTGTTATCAGCGCCGAATGGTGATCGCTCACACCATTGGATGGAAGGTTCCTGCCTAGGAAACTTCCAATTCCAATATCACTTCTATTAATGGTAAAGTCAGTACATATGAACTTGAGTCGTGAATCAAAAGAGCTTTGGCAAAGTTAAGAGCTTGGAAACGCTGATCTGACTCCCTTACCCACAATAAGTGGAGTCAGATGATAAACAGCGCCCAATGGTCATTCGAGGAACCATCAGATGGAGGACTCGAAACTCCATTTGAATCCTCACCCCAAGCATGCGTGCAGTGTCGTACCTATGAGTCCGTGGTGGTGATCAAATGAGCCGCATCGTGGTATCGGTGCGCTATCCCGTAATCAACCAAAACGCAGAGAGCTGCTGTCCCGAGGGTTGCTAGCGACGTAATGACCAGTTGTCGCACATACAGCTGATGCCATCTTCAGCGCCGGTGCCACTAATCGATCAAAACAACAGAAGAAAAAAGGGAACCACCTCCTTTCTCTCAAGATTTATCTGTATCCAGGACTACAGAAGGCCAAAAATAGGCATGACAACCAATTTTACGAAAACTTCACATACGAGGAGGGTTTACATAACTTAGGCATACGCCTTGGCAAGAGATGCATTACTTCGGACTACTCGCTCACTCCAGCGGATCTGTAACGCAATTATTTTCAACCGACGTACTCGAGGAGGCCATTGCGATCTTCTTTACTCACTGCATAAAAAATAAATATACTGCACATGATGCCCACTTAAGACTTATCAAATGGTCATCCAGAGATTTCCCGGAAACAAATTGCCTCGACAAGGAGGCAGTCATTTGCGGCTTCAATCTTCAACCAGAAAACTATCTCTAACCAAGCCGAAGAGAAGAACTGTCCCGAGGGTTGCTAGCGACGTAATGACCAGTTGTCGCACTCGATGAGTGCCCGAGCGTCGCCTGGAGAGTGAATACATCGACTCCTCTCTGAACCGCGTGCGTGGCATGGCTATGCCTCAGCTGGTGTGGGTGGACGTGGAATCCAGCAGCACGTCCCCATTTGCGGCAAACATCTCCAATTGCTTGGCGCGTGAGGTGTCCTTCGCCGCGGGGACTAGGGAAGACGAAATCCTCCTCATCGCCGCGGCCCAGCTCTTGAAAAAGGTCGAGCGTTGCCGCCGATACGCGGACAGTGCGTCTCTTAGACCCTTTGCCGAAGAGGTGAATCTGGCCTCCGTCATCGAGTGCCTCGATGTCTTTCCAACGGATAACCGCGATCTCGGAGACCCTGCAACCCAGCAGGTAACTCCCCTTAATCAAGGCGTAGTCGCGTTGGGCGTTGGAGTCCAGGTGAGCAGCCCTGACGATGGCCGCGAACAGCAAGCCCATCTGTTCATAAGACAGGCCACGGGTCTACTTCTCGGCGTGAAGCTGGGACCGGCCAGGAATCGGGTTACGCGGCACCCCAGACGCTGCCGACCGTGATGGGTCAGACGCCCATCGGTACATAGAGCTGATGGCGGCCACCCTCCGGTTGAAGGTCCGAGGCTTCATCCGCTCGGCTTCAACCTCGCGGCGAAGCTCGTCCACCCAGTCCTGGGCCA
>PBXW01000079.1 GCA_002727735.1 Crocinitomicaceae bacterium | reverse complement strand
AAGTTTATCAACATACCAGGAATGTGATCATATTCTTCTGGGAACCACAAGGTATATGAGAAAATTAAAGCGCCAAAAATCACAACACCACCCAAGGTAGGGATACTCCATCTATGCATCTTTCTTTCCTCCATTGGGGTATCTACTAAATTTTTAAGCTTAGCCACTTTTATCAAAGAAGGCATGGAAAAAAGAACGACTAAGAAAGCCGTTAAAAACCCAAATATGATAATGTAAAGACCGCTCATATATTAAAATTATTGGTCAAAATAATCGTTTTTCAAATAAGTTCTCCAAGAAAATAAAATGTAATTATCCCAATTACCATCAACTGCCCTAGATAAATGCCCAATCGAAAATTCCATTTTAGTAGATGTATTAATTAATACTCCTATAGAATTATTCAAAAAAATAAGTCGACTTGTTTCATCAACAGACGATATTAAATCAACTGGTGTAAAAACTTGATTAGCAAAATGTTGGTTATTTCCTGGTTGATCAATTTTGACAATATTATCACTAAATCGACAAAAGAATCGTTTATAGTTTATTTGCCCCTTAATCAACCATTCATTAAATCCTGAACCCAATGGATGTGCGAGTTCATGACTTAAATGACTAAATTGTTGGTATTTATTAATACTATCAACGGAATATAATGCTGTTGGGGAATAATTAAACTCTAGATTTATAAAAGAATTGGATTGTTTACGATCAACACTGAAATTCCACCTCACACCTATTTGAGCACCTATTCTCTGTTCATCTCTAATTACAAATTGATTATATAACTTAATTCTATCCTTAAGAGAATAGCTCGTATTAAAACCAAATATTAGCGTATTACTATTAACAGAATCAATAGCTAATAAATTAGTCCCCATAATTGGAATGTAAAAGCTGTAATGAGGACGAACTGTACCACTATCTGAGCTGTAAGTTTTAAAAGTAGCACCTTCAAAAATGGAAAAAGACAACTCAGGCGTTGCCTGCAACGAAAGCTGATTAAAGCTAAATGACTTTGGAATAAGCATGGATTCTGGCGTAGTTGAAATAGGGATCCTGTTTAAATTATACAATCTTGCTTGAACATGTTTATAAAGTAATTTGTTTTCAATGAGATAATATTGACCACTTAAATANGGATANTCNGGNGANTAATCAGANAACACTAAAGANCGATACCCNTTTCCAAAGAAATGTCTTCCATGACCCAATTGAAAATTNANATTTCTAANAGGTGAAAAACTAATGTATCCATTACCCAGGCCCGCATCAACTCCGTAATCTTTGAATTTCTTAGCTCTTCCCAAACCAAATGCTACAGCATCAATTGAATTTTCTTCTTCTGCTCTTTGAATGGCTTTTTGAGCTAAATAATCNGGATAAAAAAATTGATTTTCGTAAAATCGAGTTTCAAAGGATAATTTTGAAGTCACATCTCCAGTAATTCTAAATCCCCTTACATTGCTNGAATAAAAAAAATCCTTTACTGCATTTTGAGGACCTAAAGTGAAATTAAATANTGGGTCTGTTGTTAGTCTAATTTGGTTCTCATTGATGNAAAGTAAACTTTCATCAAATAANTTTTTTTNCCATTTTTNATCTCTCTCTACNANTGNTGTATCAGTACTAAATTGATAAGATTCTAAATATGGCTTAATTGAGGAATGAGGNGTTTTGGTGTCATTTTCATGGTAAAAAAAAGANAAACTATGATTTTTTAGCTGAGNAANANCTGTTGAATTCGAAAAGGAAAACAATAAAAAAAGCCCTATNAGCTGAATATTATCTTTTTTCATTTTTAACATACCAATCATACGTCATACGTATACCNTCTTCTAAAGTTATGNTGTATGTCCAACCATTTTCTTTAGCTTTAGAAATATCCAANAATTTTCTTGGNGTACCATCAGGCTTAGTAGAGTCCCACTTAATCTCACCAGAGTAACCAACAATATCTTTGATTAAATAAGCCAAATCTGATATNGCAATATCTTTTCCTGTCCCAATATTTACTGGTGAATTTTCATTGTAATTGTGCATAAAATGAAAACATGCATTAGCTAAATCGTCAACATGTAAAAATTCTCTTTTAGGCGTTCCTGTTCCCCATAATTTAACATAAGAAGAACTGTTGATTTTCGCTTCGTGAAATTTTCGAATTAATGCTGGTAAGACATGAGAATTTTCAAGATCATAATTGTCATTTGACCCATATAAATTTGTGGGCATTAAAGAAATAAAATTACTACCGTACTGTTGATTGTAAAATTGACACATTTTTAATCCTGCAATTTTGGCAATTGCATAAGGTTCATTGGTTGATTCAAGTTCTCCAGTAAGTAAATATTTTTCCAAAATAGGTTGATCAGCAAATTTTGGATAAATGCAGGAAGATCCCAGAAAAAGTAGCTTTTTTACTCCAAATTTATGAGCAGCATCAATAATGTTGTTTTGAATAGCTAAATTGTCAAAGATGAATTCAGCCTTGTACATATTGTTAGCTAAAATTCCACCTACCTTAGCAGCGGCCAAAAAAACATAATCTGGCCTTTCCAATTGAAAAAATTCATTTACTTGCTGTTGATTTCTTAAGTCTAATTCTTTGGAGCTCTTAACCAAGATATTTGTATAATCTTGAGATTTAATTTTTCTATAAATGGCAGAACCCACCATACCATTATGGCCAGCAATGTAGATTTTATCTTGTTTATTCATATTGATTTAGGGAATCGAATCCGCCTTTTTTTAAATGAATATCTTTCTTAAATAAGGTAACATCTGATTTTACCATTTCTTTAATCAACGATTCTAATTCTATTTTAGGCTCCCAATTGAGTATTTTTTTTGCTTTTGAGGCATCTCCAATTAATAAATCAACTTCTGTAGGACGGTAGTAATTTTTATCTATCTCAACCAAAACTTTTCCTGATACAGGATCTATCCCTTTCTCATTATCTCCTTCACCTACCCAACTAATGTCAATGTCTACTTCCTTAAAGGCTAAAGTGCAAAAGTCTCTTACTGTTGTAGTTTTTCCCGTAGCTAAAACAAAATCTTCCGGTTTTTCTTGTTGTAACATTAACCACATTCCCTCTACATAATCCTTAGCATGACCCCAATCTCTCTGCGCATTGAGGTTGCCAATAAACATTTTTTCTTGTAATCCTAAAGAAATTTTAGCTACAGCTCTAGTTATTTTTCTTGTCACAAACGTTTCCCCTCTTATTGGGCTTTCGTGGTTAAATAGAATCCCATTACAAGCAAACATATCATAGGCTTCTCTATAATTCTTAACAATCCAAAAAGCATATAACTTAGCTACACCATATGGACTTCTTGGATAAAATGGCGTAGTTTCATTTTGTGGTATTTCTTCTGCTTTACCATATAATTCAGATGTGGATGCTTGGTAAAACTTAACTTTCTTTTCTAATTTTAATATACGTATTGCTTCTAGCAATCGTAGTGTGCCAATTGCATCAGTATTGGCTGTGTATTCAGGGACTTCAAAAGAAACCTTAACGTGTGATTGTGCTCCTAAGTTGTATATTTCATCAGGTTGCACCTCCTGAATTATCCTAATCAAATTGGTGGAATCTGTTAAATCACCATATTGTAAAAAAAAATTTATGTTTTCTTGATGTTTATCTTGATATAAATGATCAACTCTTTGCGTATTGAATAAAGAAGCTCTTCTCTTTACGCCATGAACCTCATATCCCTTGCCAAGTAATAGCTCTGCTAAATAAGCGCCATCTTGTCCTGTAATTCCAGTAATTAGTGCTTTTTTCTTCATTCTACAATGAACCAATTATTTCGTAATTGCTCTCTATTATATACCATTTCTTTTTGGGTGGTCACATCTTTAAATATTCTACCAGCAAATTTAGCAATTGCATGTCCTGCTGCGGTATCCCATTCCATGGTTGGTGCAAATCTTGGGTACACATCTGCTGTCCCCTCTGCTACCAAACATATTTTTAATGAGCTACCCATACTTACCACATTCACCTCTCCTTTTTCTTTTTTTAGTTGATCAAAGAAATCAGCTGTCTCCTTGCTTGGNTGTGACCTACTACCAACNGCAGTGTAAGGNNTANGAGCANCTGNAAAAGGTANTTTAATTNNTTCATTATTTATCTCTTTNAANGANCCTTTAGAATTNCCAAAATACATCCAATTTTTAACAGGNACATAGATNACACCAAGAATNGGNAANCCNTTTTTAACTAANGCAATATTTACAGTAAATTCTCCATTTCTTTTAATAAATTCCTTTGTGCCATCTAANGGATCAACAATCCATAAATATTCCCATTTTTTTCGNGTATCATAATCTAAATGAATGCCCTCCTCACTTAAAATTGGAATTTCAGTTGTNTTTAAATGCTCTTCAATAACACGATTAGCTCTTTGATCTGCAATGGTTAAGGGNGAATTATCTTCTTTATGNACTACATCAAAATCATTTTGATANACATCCATTATTTCTCTTCCACCTAANAGAGCAGCTTCTTTTGCNAGAGCTAATAAAGCAGATTCACTAATTCCTTCTACCATTTATTCCAAAATTAGATTTATACCATGCTCTNTCATGGAGATAATATACTGGCATTTTTACAAAAAATTCAATGCCACCTACTGTTAATCCAGTCATTGGATCACCACTAACAATCCAAGCAATTATCATAGTAGTTAAAGTAGCTGTAATTCGCCAAGTAATCGTCTTGGCAAGGTGTCTTTTCTTACTTCCTTCCATNAATGTATTNATTAATATCCGCTTCCAGATCCTGAAATGATTTCAATAGGATGCCATGTTGTTTTAGTTTCCATAAAATCCGCTATAGCATATGGGTNTTCATTATCTTCATCATCCCATGAAGCATTGTCGCTAACAATTATTCGCTTTAAATTCTGAATTGCATCCTCTTGTATTTGTTTTTTAAATTCTCCATTTGATGCAAGATATATTGCNTTAACATCCATATGTTTAGCTAAATGAGAAATTAACTCATCTTTTTTTCCCGTTAGTATATTAACTACNCCACCAGGAACATCAGAAGTAGCTATNACCTCAGCGAGCGTAATAGAAGATAGAGGATATTTCTCCGAGGCTAATACAACACCACAATTTCCAGAAATAATAATTGGACATAATGTACTTACTAANCCTAATAATCCCGTGTTTTCAGGTGCAATTAAACCAACAACACCCATGGGCTCTAAGGATGAAAAATTAAAATGACTTGTAGCCACAGGATTAACTGATCCGAATACCTGGTTTATTTTGTCTGACCAACCTGCGAAATATATAACCCTATCAATACTTTTCATTACTTCTTGATTGGCTTTATTTTTTTCCATTCCCTGAGACACTAATTCAGNTATAAACTGTTCCTTTCTGCNTTCCATCATTTCAGCTATTCTGTAAAGAATTTGACTTCTGTTATACGCTGTAGCTCCTGACCATTTTTCAAACGCNCCCCTTGCCGCAACAACAGCATTTCTCAAATCTTTTCTTGAAGATAAACACACATTTGCAATTGCTGTTTTTCCATTTTTTAATTGATAAAAACGCCCAGATTCCGTTCTAGGAAATTTACCTCCTATAAATATTTTATATGTTTTCAAAACATCAATTCTAGTTGCCATGTTAAAAATTTAAATATGGGGTTAAACCATGTAATCCTCCCTCTCTACCATGTCCACTTTCCTTATACCCACCAAAAGGTGAGGTTGGATCAAATTTATTATAGGTATTGGCCCAAACTACACCTGCTCTCATTTGAGAAGTTAGGTTAAATATTTTTGACCCTTTNTCAGTCCAAACTCCTGCTGAAAGTCCAAAAGGAGTATTATTTGCCTTTGTAATTACCTCATCAATTGTTCTAAATGTCTGTATAGCTAATACAGGTCCAAAAATTTCTTCTTTAGCAATAACATGAGATTGTGACACATTGGTAAANAATGTTGGAGCACACCAAAATCCTTTCTTGGGAATAGAACAATCTAACTGAAACATTTCAGCGCCTTCTTTTTGACCAATTTTTAAATACTTGTTGATAGTAGCTAATTGTTCCTTAGAATTAATTGCACCAATATCTGTATTCTTATCAAGAGGGTCACCTAGAATTAAGGATTGAATTCTATCCTTTAATTTCCTTAAAACCAATTCATAAACAGATTCTTGAACAAACAATCTTGAACCAGCACAACACACATGGCCTTGGTTAAAATAAATCCCATTAATCACTCCTTCAACTGCTTGGTCTAAAGGTGCATCTTCAAAAATTATATTAGCTGCTTTTCCCCCAAGCTCCATAGTNGATTTTTTATTGGTGCCNGCTATGGCTTTCATGATGATTTTACCAACACCTGTTGATCCTGTAAAGGCAATTTTATCAATGTCTGGATGATTTACAATACCTGCTCCTGTTGCTCCTGCACCAGTAATAATATTAACTACTCCAGCTGGAAGATCTGCCTCTTGAATGATTTCTGCCAACTTAATCGCTGTAAGTGAAGTTGTTTCAGCAGGTTTTAACACCACTGTATTACCCGTAGCTAATGCAGGTGCAATTTTCCAGGCAGCCATCATTAATGGGAAATTCCAAGGAATTACTTGACCTGCAACTCCAACAGATCTAGGGTTTCTATTTGGAAAAGCATATTTTAATTTGTCAGTCCAACCAGCATAATAAAAGAAATGAGCCGCTGTTATAGGAACATCTACATCTCTTGATTCTCTAATTGGTTTTCCACCATCTAAAGATTCTATTACTGCCAGTTCTCTAGATTTTTCTTGAATTAATCGAGCAATTCTGTAAATGTATTTACCTCTCTCCTTAGCTGTCATTTTGGACCAAACCCCATTATATGCTTTTCTTGCTGCGCTTACAGCGTCATTTACATCCTTATCATTTGCTTCAGCAATCATGGATAATTTCTCCTCAGTTGCAGGATTGATAGAAGGAAAATAATTACCTGAACTAGGGTTTTTAAATTTCCCATTTATAAACAATCCATACTGATCTTTTATAGAAATATGATCAGTACTCTCAGGAGCAGGGTCTAAATCCCACTTACCAGAAAATGCTAATGGCTTTATCTTGTTCTTCATATATTAATCTTTTGAAAAATAATTTGCTGACTGGTATGCTCCAGTAGATTGTTTCATGATTTGCATCAATAAATCGTTGGCTAAGCTACTTGCTCCAAACCTAAACCAATGGTTATCTAACCATTTTACTCCTAAAGTTTCTTTAACCATTATTAAATAGTGAAGTGCCAATTTAGCATTTGAAATTCCACCTGCCGGCTTCATTCCTATCATTTCACCTGTTTTGTAATAATGATCTTTTATAGCTTCCAGCATAACTAAAGTCACCGGAAGAGTTGCTGCCGGTTTTATTTTACCAGTAGATGTTTTAATAAAATCTGCTCCAGCTGCTATAGCAATATCACTGGCTAACCTGACATTATCTAGGTTTCCCAATTCTCCAGTTTCTAAAATAACTTTAAGTCTTACTGTTTTTCCACAAGCTTCTTTTATAGCTGCAATTTCATCATAGACATAATTGTAATCTCCCATATGAAATTTACCTCTACTTATAACCATATCTACTTCATGAGCGCCATAATCTACAGCCATTTTAGTATCTGTAATTTTAACATCCAATGAAGAATGTCCACTTGGAAACGCAGTCGCAACACTGGCTACTTTAATATCTGACCCCTTTAATGCTTCAACTGCAATTTTAACAAAGTTTGGATAAACGCATACTGCAGCAACTGTTGGTAAATTTGGAAATTCATCATGTAAATGTTGTGCCTTATAACACATCTGTGTTACTTTATTGGTGGTGTCCATTCCTTCAAGAGTGGTTAAATCAACCATGTTTAAAGCCATTTTCAAACCTTCAAGCTTCGCTTTTTTCTTGATGCTTCTTTTGGTAATTCTATTTACTCTGTCCTCAATTCCTACCTTATCAACCTTAGGACTTACAAATGTTTGCATAGTTAAATATTAAGCCATAATAGCTTTATTATTATATCAAAAGTAATAATTCAAAATTTATTGATGAATTATTATTGATTCTTTATAGTTTTGACGTCCAATAATTTGGGGACAGAACATGCAAAATTTATATTCTACAAAAGATGATTTATTGTCAAGAGCTGATAAAGAGAAATTATTAGCACAAAAGGGAATATGCATTTGGCTTACTGGCTTATCAGGTTCAGGAAAAACTACCATTGCCAATTATGCAAGTAGAGTGCTACACGAAAAAGGAATTTACACTCAGGTACTTGATGGAGATAACATAAGACTTGGTATCAATAAAAACCTTTCTTTCACTAATGAAGATAGACAAGAAAATATAAGAAGAATTGCTGAAGTGGCTAAGTTATTTGTTGAAGCAGGTGTAGTTACTTTTTGTTGTTTTGTGAGTCCTTCCCATCAAATGAGAAGTAAGGCAAAATCAATAGTTGGTGCAAATGATTTTTTCGAAGTCTTTGTATCAACTAATTTAGATACTTGTGAAAAGAGAGATGTAAAAGGGCTTTATAAAAAGGCAAGAAAAGGAGAAATACAAGAATTCACGGGTGTATCCTCCCCCTTTGAGCCACCTCAAAACCCTAACTTAATTTTAGACACAGAAAATAAATCTATAAAAGAGATTGGGGATTTATTAGTTAATGAATTACAAAAAATAATACAATAAATGGGGAAATATCAATTATCACATTTAGAAGAGTTAGAAGCGGAATCCATTTTCGTCCTAAGAGAGGTCGCTGCACAATTTGAAAATCCTGTATTATTATTTTCAGGAGGCAAAGACTCTATAGTTTGTTATCATTTAGCTAGAAAAGCCTTTTTTCCAGCTAATGTTCCTTTTCCTTTAATGCATGTTGATACAGGTCATAATTTTGATGAACTATACCAATTTAGAGATGAATTAATGGAGGAAACCAATGGAAGATTGGTTATTGCATCTGTCCAAAAATCTATCGATGAAGGAAAAGTAGTTGAAGAAAAAGGAATTAATGCAAGCCGAAATAAGCTACAAACCACTACGCTATTAGACGGCATTGAAGAACATAAATTTGATTGTGCTATTGGAGGAGCAAGAAGGGATGAGGAAAAAGCNAGAGCTAAAGAGCGTTTTTTCTCTCATAGAGATGATTTTGGTCAATGGGATCCCAAGAATCAACGACCTGAATTATGGAACCTATTTAATGGTAAAAAACACTTTGGTGAACATTTTAGAGTTTTTCCTATTAGCAATTGGACAGAAATGGACATTTGGCAATATATTTTAAAAGAGAATATTAAAATTCCTAGTTTATATTTTTCTCACCAAAGAGATTGTTTTGTTCGGGATGGAGTTGTTATGGCAAAAACTGACTTTATTCAAACCAAACCAAATGAAAAAATAAAGCAGATGCAAGTAAGGTTTAGAACTATTGGTGATGCTACCTGTACTGGTGCAACTATTTCTGATGCTGATAGTTTAGATAAAATTATTGAGGAAGTAGCTGCCTCAAGAGTTACTGAAAGAGGAGGAAGGGCAGATGATAAAAGATCTGAAGCTGCGATGGAGGATAGAAAAAAAGAAGGATACTTTTAAATTTATTTAGATGAGTAATAAATATCTAGAAATGGACTTATTGAGATTTACGACTGCAGGAAGCGTAGATGATGGAAAAAGCACGTTAATTGGAAGATTGCTTTATGATAGTAAATCTATTTTTCAAGACCAAATGGAAGCTATTGAAACAGCAAGTCAAAAAAAGGGAGAAGAAAAAGTTAATTTAGCTTTGCTCACTGATGGTTTGAGAGCAGAACGTGAACAGGGAATAACGATTGATGTAGCATACCGTTACTTTGCAACTCCAAATAGAAAATTCATCATTGCTGATACGCCTGGTCACATACAATATACCAGAAACATGGTTACTGGTGCTAGCACTGCTAACTTGGCCATTATATTAGTTGATGCTAGAAATGGAATTGTTGAGCAAACAAGAAGACATTCATTCATAGCTTCACTTCTAGGAATTCCACATATAATCTATTGTATTAACAAAATGGACTTAGTGGATTATGATGAGCAGCATTACGAAAAAATTAAAGCAGAGTTGGTAGGATTCAGTGCGAAACTAAGAACTAAAGATTTTAGATTTATTCCAATTAGTGCCCTTAACGGAGATAATGTAGTCAATAGATCTAAAAACATGCCTTGGTATGAAGGCAGTACTTTATTGCATACGCTTGAAAACATTCATATTGCTTCAGACCATAACCACATAGATTGCCGACTACCAGTACAATATGTTGTTAGACCTCAAAAAGATGAGTATCATGATTTTAGAGGTTATGCTGGGAGAATTGCTGGAGGGGTATTTAAAACTGGTGATGAAGTAACTGTACTTCCATCTGGTTTTCAGTCTAAAATAAAATCTATTGAAACTTTCAATGGGACTATTGATGAAGCTTATGCTCCAATGTCGGTTACAGTTACTTTAGAAGATGATATTGATATAAGTAGAGGAGATATGATTGTNAGGCCTAAGAATCAACCCAATGTNACACAAGATGTAGAAATCATGCTTTGTTGGATGAGTGAAAACCCATTAGTTAATAGAGGNAAATACACTATTAAACATACTTCGAAAGAAGCAAGATGCATGATTAAAGATGTNCAATACAAAGTTGACATTAACACCCTTCATAGATTAGAAAATGATAACCAAATACAATGCAATGACATTGCAAAGGTTACATTAAGAATAACACAACCTTTCTTTGCTGANAAATACAAAGACAACAGAAATACAGGAAGNGTTATATTAATTGACGAAGCTACCAACAATACTGTTGGAGCTGGAATGATCGTTTGATTTAACTGATTTTAAACTTTATAGGTAATGTGAATTTNGTATTCACTGCTTTACCACGTTGTTTTCCTGGAGACCATTTGGGCATNCTTTTTACCACACGAGAAGCTTCTTTATCTAATGTATTATGAATACTCTTTATAACTTTAACATCTTTAATACTTCCATCTTTACAAACNACAAATTGTACAAACACTTTACCCTGAATACCATTTTCCTTGGCCATTTCAGGATATCTTAATTGTTTTGATAAAAACTCATATAATNNAGCAACTCCACCAGGAAAGCTTGGTGATTCTTCAACTACTTCAAAAATAGAATCAATAAATACTACTGTGTCTGGTTCCAAAAATAAATCAGGAAATATTATTTCATTTTCATGTTTTTTCTCATTAGTTATTTCAGGTGCAATTTTTTTTGGTTTATCAGGTGCTACTTTTGAAAACTCTGGTGGCTTTGGTGGTTGAATTAAAGGCTTTGGTGGTTGAATAATTTCTTTTTCAATTTCAAAAACAGGTTCATCATCAACTAACAAAGTTGTCGTGTTTAAACCAGTATCCAAATATTGGATTGATTTGTGTTCAAATACACATAAAACAAAACTTAAAGAGAGTATTAACCCACATAAAGTGTAGAGTAACTTTAGCTTTTTTTCTTCTGATGAATTAGGGGCTTTTTTGGGTATCATGTTTTCTATTTTATATAGTAGAAAACAAGAATCGTTCCAAATTTAACTTATCCTAAATTTGATTGGTAAAGTAAACCTTGCATTAACCGCTTTACCTCTTTGTTTGCCTGGTGTCCATTTGGGCATAGTCTTAACCACACGTTTAGCTTCATTATCTAAGGTCTTGTGAACACCTTTAACCACTTTCACATCTCTAATGGTGCCATCTTTCCAAACGACAAATTGAACAAAAACCTTTCCTTGAATACCATTTTCTTTAGCCATTTCAGGATACTGAATATTTTTACCTAAATATTCATATAGCTTAGCCATTCCTCCTACAAATTCAGGATTTTCTTCAACCACATCAAATATTTCTTCTACAACAGGCTCAGGTTCTTCTTCAACTTCTATTACAATATCAATTTCAGCCTCCTGATCAATAATTATGGTATTGGTTTCTTCACGTTCATCTTCCTCTTCTAACACTTCCACTTCTTCTGGCGGTGCAGGTGGTGGTGGTGGTGGCGGTGGTGGCGGTGGTGTATTTGGATTAATCTCTACTACCTCTTCATCTTCTAAAGCAGTAAGTGAAGATTCAATACCCGCTCCAGCAATATCTATTTTTTTGTATTCGACTATACATAGCATTAGAGCAACAACTAAAACTAAACCTGTAAGAATAAATACAGACCTTGATTTAGTGTCTTCACTGCTTATGTTAGGATTTTTTTTTGGTTCCATTTAAGAGCTAAATTAAAAATAAAAAATTAGTGTAAAAAAAAAGGTTTGTTAATTAACAATTAAGCTACTTCACTTTGATATTCTTCAGGAGATAAAAGATCATTTAAATCATCAGCATTACTTAATTTAATTTTAATCATCCATCCTTCTCCATAAGGATCTTCATTTACTACTTCTGGATTAGTTTCTAGTTTGTCATTAAATTCAATGATTTCACCTGAAACAGGCATAAATAAATCCGATACTGTTTTGACTGCCTCTATGGTGCCAAATACTTCTTCTTTATCTAATGTCTCATCCAAAGTTTCCACTTCTACATAAACGATGTCTCCAAGTTCACTTTGAGCAAAATCAGTAACGCCAACTGTAGCCGTATCACCTTCTACTAAAACCCACTCGTGATCTTTAGTATATTTTAAGTTTTCAGGAATATTCATTTCAACTAATTTTATTCATGCAAATAAACAAAAAAAAGGTATTCAAATCATCTATCTCAGTTGGAATCTTAAAGCAAATCCTGCATTGGTATTTGCTGTAGGAAATGAAGTTGAAATAAATGGTGTATTTACTCTTCTATCGAAGTAAAGTCGCAACATTAATTGTTTTGTTAAGTTATAATCTCCTGAAAATTGTATGGTGACTGCTCTTTGTCCTGCAGTAGCTAAATTTTG
>PBXW01000078.1 GCA_002727735.1 Crocinitomicaceae bacterium | reverse complement strand
TCTAATGATAATCAAGGTGCCTAGCACAGACAAAGTACTCATACAATTTGGTGGTTTTTGGTCATTACTGCCATCCATTATTGGTCGTATATTTAAAAAACCAGTAGCCATCATTTTGCATGGAACTGATTGTGCGTCTATTCCCAATCTAAATTATGGAAGCTTGAGAAAAAAACTATTGAAAAGAATATGTCAAATATCTTATAAAAAAGCATCCATTTTATTTCCAGTAAGTGATTCCTTAATTCAGTCAAAGAATGAGTATAATTCTAGCTATTCCAATCAAGGCATTAAGTACCACTTTCCAAATCTAAATACGCCATTTTTAGTTATACCAAATGGATTAGATGAAACATTTTGGAATCGTGAATCGTCATCGATTAAAGATGAAAATAAATGTATTGCTGTTTTTACCAAATCTCAATTTTATCTTAAGGGTGGTGATTTAATAATTGAATTAGCTAAACATTTCCCAGAAATTAAATTTCAAATTGTTGGAATCGATGACAATGATAATTTACATTCAGCACCAGATAATGTAGCATTTTCTGGAAGATTAAATCATATTGAATTAAGAAAAGCCTATCGAGAAGCTCAGTTTCATTTTCAACTATCTCTTTTTGAAGGTTTTGGATTATCACTTTGTGAAGCTATGTTGTGCGAATGTATACCTATTGGTAGCTCTGTTAATATGATTCCTCAAATAATTGGTGATACAGGTTTTATATTAAACCAAAAAAAAATAGATCTTTTAATAGACATAATGAAAAAAGCTATTGCAACAACCAATAAAGAAGATTTAGGTAAAAAAGCAAGACAACGCATAGTAGAAAACTTCAATGAATCTATTAGAAGAGAACTACTTATTAATTGTGTAAATAACATGCACTAATTGTTACATTTATCCGATGAAATTACTCAACCCTTATAAGTTCAAGCATTTTTACCTAAATAAGTACTTCATTTCTCTAATTAAGAGCAAAACCTATTTCATTTCATATAATTATAAATACAAGGCATTGTGGTTTAGAACCTATAAAGTAGCTTCCAGAACAATAGATGACATGTTAAAAACAAATTGTGAAGATGGTTCTTACATCTATGGGTCTGACATGGCATATCTTCCCAACATGTTCAAAGACTATTTTAAATTCTCCTTTGTAAGAAATCCAGAATCTAGATTCATTAGTGCTTGGAAAGACAAAGTATTACGTCAGAATTATTTTCATTTCAGCAATAAAGAATATGAAAAGATGAAAGATTTAGACTATTTTATCAATTGGGTTAAAACTTTAGACATAGAAAATTGTGATGAACATTTAAGAAGTCAACTTGCACTTGTAGATGTAGACAATATGGACTTTATTGGGAAATTTGAAAACTTTGAAGAAGACTTTCAATTTGTTTTAGATAGACTAAACATCAAAGATTACAAGATGGAATTTTTAAATCAGGGTATTAAGAAAGAATTTGAACTTACTGATAATCAAAGAGAAGAAATTCACAAGATTTATAAGAAAGATTTTGAACATTTTTATTCTTAAAAAAGCGTTTACTACTTGTATTAAACAATACCTATTCTAGAATAGTTTAATCTATAAATATTTTTTATTCTCAAGAACAAAATAGAAATCAATAAACTTTATCATAAGTTTTTTNTAAATTGGTTGTTATAAAGACTTAAATACAACTATAAACTATGGGATTATTTGATAAATTAAGGGGAGAATTNATAGATATCATTGAATGGACTGATGANTCNAATGACACGTTNGTATACAGATTTGATCGTTATCAAAATGAAATAAAAAACGGAGCAAAACTAACAGTAAGAGAAGGTCAAGTTGCGGTATTTATTAATGAAGGACAAATAGCTGATGTATTTCAGCCGGGCATGTATGAACTAACCACTGCAAACTTGCCCATATTATCTACTCTTAANGGATGGAAATACGGATTTAATAGTCCTTTCAAAGCCGAAGTCTATTTTGTAAGTACGCGTAATATAACTGCTCAAAAATGGGGCACTAAAAATCCTATAACAATAAGTGATTCAAGATTTGGCATGCTTGAAATTAGATCTTTTGGAACGTACGTTATAAAAGTGAAAGATGCTCCAATATTCATTAAAGAAATAGTTGGGACTGANGGGCATTTTACTACAGAAGAAATTTCAGAACANCTAAAAAGTTTAATTGTTACACGATTTTCAGATGCTGCTGCAGAATCTGATTTTCCNGTTGAAGCTTTTGCCAAAAACTTAAATGAACTATCCACATTTGTGCACCAAGTTATTGGACCTGAGTTTGAAAAATATGGTATTGAAGTCACTTCTTTTTTNGTTGAGAATGTATCTATGCCAGAAGATATTAAAAAAGAAATATTTGAGCTTAGCCGNCTAAANGCCATTGATTTAAACAAATTAGCTCAGATGAAAGCAGCCAAAGCAATGGAAAAAGCAGCGGANAACGAAAGTGGNACNGCAGGTGCTGGCATGGGAATGGGAATGGGATTTGCCATGGCTAATCAGATGGGGCAATCTTTTGCAAGTGGTCAACAACAATCCAATGCGCCACAACCAAAATCTTCTANCCCTCCCCCNATTCCAACAGCTGTTACNTTTTTTGCAGTTATNAATGGTCAACAAGCCGGTCCGTTTGATATAAATACTTTAAAAAATATGGTGGCACAAAAACAAATTACCAAGGAAGTATTGGTTTGGAAAGAAGGAATGGCCAGTTGGATTAAAGCTGGTCAAGTTNNAGAACTNAANTCTATTTTTGGNAGTACACCACCACCNATTCCNGGCACTTAATTAGTTAAAAAAATGGAAAANACACTTGAAGCNAATTCATTTGGATGTACAAATTGTGGCGCNGATTTAAAATTCAAACCNGGAACAACACATCTTAATTGCGATTATTGTGGTACNNAAAATGAAATTCCTCANATAGATGAACCCATTCAAGAATNTGATTTCAANACCTTTTTAAGNNAAGAATCATCATCTGCTGATAAATTGGTTGAAAACTTCGTAAAATGTAATAGTTGCGGAGCTTCNTCCTCCTTGCCAGAAAATGTNTCATCTGCTCTTTGTCCCTATTGTGCTACTCCTTTGGTTATTGAAGAAGCCCAACAAGAAAATTTAATTCAACCAAAATCTCTTCTTCCCTTTAAATTAGACAAAAATCAGGCTAAAACCAATTTTAAACAATGGATTAATAAATTGTGGTTTGCGCCAGGAGATTTAAAAAAATCTGCTCTCAATTTTGATCATTTTAAAGGNGTNTATATACCATATTGGACNTATGATACNGATACTAAAACTNCTTATAGTGGACAACGNGGTGAATACTATTACGTAAATGAATCATACACCACTACCGAAAATGGAAAAACTGTAACAAAAACACGTCAAGTAAGAAAAACAAGATGGTATAATGTAAGTGGACACGTACAACATTTTTTTGATGATATTTTAACTGTTGCAACTAAATCATTAAATAAAAAATACATCAATAAATTAGAACCATGGGATTTGGACAATTTAGTNGCATTTGATAAAAGTTATTTAAGTGGTTTTATAACAGAGAAGTATCAAATTAATCTAAGTGAAGGATTTGAAATAGCTAAAGATATTGCCGATGTTAAAATTAGAACTTTAGTGAAAAGAGATATTGGTGGAGATGATCAACGAATTATTTTGCTGAATACCAATTATGAAAATATAAAGTTCAAACACTTACTCTTACCTGTTTTTGTTTGTGCATACAAGTACAAGAACAAATTATATCAGTTTTTAGTTAACGGTAGAACTGGCGAGATTCAAGGAGAAAGGCCTTATAGTTGGATAAAAATTGTTGCTTTTGCATTTATAATTCTAGCTGTTACAGCTGCATTAGTATATTTCACACAATAAAATGAATGTTGTAATCTACGTTTATAATGGTATGACTATGCTTGATGCCATTGGACCTTATGAAATTTTAAGAAATGTAAAAGAAACTGATATAAAATTTGTTTCAAAAGAAAAAGGAGAAATAAAAGCTGATACAAATTTTATTCACATCAATTCCAAGTATAGCATTGATGAAATATCTAAAGCAGATGTATTAATCATTCCTGGTTCTTCCATTGCTTTTGTAAGAGAAATGAAGGATGAAAAAGTCTTAAATTGGATTAAAAAAATAGATTTGAGTACTCAGAAAACGGTATCAGTGTGTACAGGGTCTATTATCTTAGCTTCAACTGGAGTTTTAAAAAACAAAAAGGCAACATCTCACTGGAAAGCTGTAAATATGTTGACTCAATTTAAGGTTAATCCAGTTAGAGAAAGAATAGTAAGTGAGGGTAAATACATTACTGCCGCAGGAGTTTCAGCAGGAATTGATATGGCCCTATTTCTAGTTAATGAATTAAAAGGAGAAAAAGCGGCTAAGGCAGCACAGCTTTCTATTGAATATGATCCAAATCCAATATTTAATTCAGGAAATTACCTAAATGCAGAACAAGATGTCATCAAATTATCAGAAGAAATAATGGAAAATGATGCAAAAAAAGACTTGTCTCTATGGGAAATTTTAGTGAATGCCAGAGCATTACTAAAACTAAAAAACAACACTGATAAATAAAAAAGGCTCTAAGTATAATCTTAAAGCCATTAATTAACTTGAGGAATTGGTGGCGCGGGGGGGAATCGAACCCCCGACCTCAGGGTTATGAATCCTGCGCTCTAACCGTCTGAGCTACCGCGCCAAAAGAGGCGCAAATATAGATAAATTTACATAAGTAACTTCATCCTATTTATTGGTTTCTAAAATTTTATTTTTATCATTTTTTTCAATCTATATAGTTTGTATTTAATTTTTTCTATATTGCCAACTGAAGAAGAAAGAATAGAAAAGCAAAACAGCTATGGATAAAGTCAGAATTGATTTAGAATACATTATAAAAACCTCTCCGACCATACTTTTTAACTGCCTCAGCACACCAAGTGGGCTATCTGAATGGTTTTCAGATGATGTGAATATTAAAGATGATAGGTACACATTTTTTTGGGATGGCAGTGAAGAAACTGCTATACTTAAAACAGTTAGAAAAAGTGAATCGGTTAAATTCCAATGGGAAGATGACGAAGGGGAAGATTATTTTTTCGAAATGACTATTAGAATAGACGATTTAACCAAAGATGTTGCTCTTTTGGTTACAGATTTTGCAGATGAAGGTGAAGAGGATGAAATCCAACTTATGTGGGATAACAACATTGATAATTTAAAGAAAGCTATAGGAGGATAATTACTTTTCATTAACTTAATCATTTTGAAATGAAAAGAATTGGTTGGATGATCATATCCTCATTTAGTGGTCCTTTCCTACTAAATTTTATAATCTGGATGCTTATTTTAGACATGCAGTTTCTTTGGCTGTATGTAGATGACTTGATGGGCAAAGGGTTGGAATGGAACATTATACTTGAGTTACTATTGTATGCATCTGCTAACTGGGTTCCGTTAGCCTTACCATTATCTGTTTTATTGGCATCTATCATGTCTTTTGGTAGTTTGGGAGAAAAAAATGAGTTATTAGCCCTGAAAGCTGCGGGAATTTCCTTATTTAAAATTATGAGGCCACTAATTGTTGTTGTTTTTATGATTGCAGTTTTTGCATTTTATTTCACCAATAATTTATGGCCAGTAGCAAATTTTAAAATGCGAGTTTTACTGAGAGACATTCAAAACACCAAAGTAGCACTTGTATTACAGCCTGGAGTTTTTTTTAAATCGGATAATTTCTCCATAAGAATAGGAGATAAAAATAAAGGAGGAAACGAATTTTCTGACATTCTCATATATGACCATAGCAACATGAATAGGCAATCTCTTGGGGCATGGTCTTATAAAAGTGATCCAAGAGATTATAAAAGAGTTATAAGAGCAAAGAAAGGGAAACTTGTTAACCCAGAAGATAAATCTAAACTTAGTTTAGAACTAGAAGATGGTTATATGATACAAGAATGGGACCCAAAATCTTTTAAAGAATCTAATATCCCATTTACAAAATACAACTTTAAACAAACAACCATTTCCTTTGAAATGAATGCTTTTGAATTTCAACGTTCAAGTGAAAAATCATATCAAAAAGAACAATACTTATTAAACTTATCACAACTTTATAAACTTAATGACTCTGTAAATATTGAACGAAAAAAAAGATATGACAAGATTGCTCAGATCATTAGTAATGAGTTTTATCTCAATAAGGATTCTTCTTTAGAAAACAACCAAGAATTAAATTTCAATTTCAAATCGATTTTCAGTAATCAGTCTAAAAAACTTCAAAAGAAAAATTTTAAAGTGGCTACCAAAAGATTAGATCAATTAAAAAACCACATTAGAATTGCAAAATCAAAAGAAAAATCTTCAAAAGACTATTTAAGTGATTTGAAAATTGAATGGAATAGAAAGTTTACATTATCCTACGCTGTATTAATGCTATTCTTCCTAGGAGGACCTTTAGGCGCTATTGTCAAAAAAGGTGGACTAGGATGGCCTGTAATTACTGCTATACTTATCTTTCTAGTATATTTTATTCTTACGAGAGCTGGTGAAGAAATGGCTGCTAATTATAACTTGGGACCAAATTTAGGCATGTGGCTTAGTGCAATATGTATCACTCCAGTATCTATTTTTATATTTTACAAAGCCAACCAAGATGCTCGAATATTCGACACAGAATGGTATACTAAGATGCTTAGGAAATTAGTTGGGAAATGAAAATTTTACAAATCTGCCATAAACCACCCTACCCTCTCATTGATGGAGGCTGTATTGCTATTAAGAACATCAGCGAAGGACTAATTCAAAAATTTGGTAGCATTAAACTATTAACCATAAGTACACTAAAACATCCATTTATTGAAAATGAGTACCCTAAAAACTTCATAAAGAAAAGCCAATTAGAACATGTTTTTGTTGATACTAAACTTAATATAGTTGATGCTTTTTCAAATCTAGTCACCTATGATTCCTACAATATTTCTCGATTTTTTTCTCCAGATTTTAATGCTCTAATCATAAAAACATTAAAGTCAGCAACATTTGATGTTATTTTATTAGAAAGTTTATTCACTACACCCTATATCCAAACACTACGCTCTTATTCTAGCGCAAAAGTAATTTTAAGATCACACAATTTAGAACATATTATATGGAAGAGATTGGCTAATGAAACACAAAATCCAGCAAAAAAAATATATCTGAATTTATTGTCTAATCAATTAAAGAACTACGAATTAAATGTAATTAACGATGTTGATGGTATTGCCTGTATAAGTCTAGAGGATGAAAAAAAATATAAAGAATTAAACCCTAACATACCTTTAGCATGTATGCCTTTTGGAATTGACACAAATAACTATGTCCCAATTAAAAGAGAACTAAAAGAAAATAAAATAATTAAATTTTTCCATTTAGGTGCAATGGACTGGAAACCAAATCTTGAAGGAGTTGGGTGGTTGATACAAAATGTTTGGCCAAAAATTATGGAACATATTCCAAATTCAGAGCTTCATCTTGCTGGAAAAAATATGCCCAACTGGTTAATTAATGGTGATTACAAAGGAATTATAAATCACCAAAAAGTAGATGATGCTGTTGGTTTTATGAATGACATGGACATCATGCTGGTACCCCTACTTTCAGCAGGTGGTATTAGAGTAAAAATAATTGAAGGTATGGCCCTAGCCAAGCCTATTATATCAACTTCTATTGGCGCAGAAGGAATTGAACATAATGAAAATCTAAAAATTGCCAACAATGAAGATGAATTTTTAGAACAAGCATTGTCATTAGTTAATAATCCGAAAGAAACTTTAAAACTTGGTCAGTCAGCAAAACAACACGTTTCATCATTTTACAACAATGAGAGAATAGTTAATGAATTGATTGAATTCTGTAGTAATTCCATATGAAACTTCTTTTTCTTACATCAAGATTTCCCTATCCCACAAATAAAGGTGACAAGTTAAGAGCCTATTATCAGATAAAAGAAATTTCTAAACAAAACGAAATTCATCTTGTTTCTCTAACAGATGTTCATATTAACAAAAATGAAGTAGAACATTTAGAAAAATACTGCAAAAGCATTACTATTTTATATTTACCATTATGGAGAAGGTTATTAAACTTAACTAGAGCTTTTTTCAACAACAAACCTTTCCAAGTCAATTACTTCTACACCTATTCCTTTCAAAACAAAATAAATAAGCTCATAGAAGAAATAAAGCCAAATCACATCTTTTGTCAACTGATAAGAACTGCTCTTTACATGAAAGACCAACATCATATTCCCTCCACATTAGACTATATGGATGCTTTATCAAAAGGAATAGAAAGACGTATACCTATAGCTCCATTTTGGATGAAACCTATTTTAAATGTAGAATTTACAAGACTTAAAAATTTCGAAAACTTAGCTTATGAATTCTTTAATCATCATACTATTATCTCTTCTGTTGATAGGAATGATATTTTTCATGAAAAAAATCAAACCATTCAAGTAGTTCAAAATGGCATTGATACAGCATACTACGACTCAAAAGATGTTGAAATAAAGTATGATTTGGTTTTTATTGGAAATCTAAGTTACCCACCAAATATGCATGCAGCAACATTTATTGCCCATGAAATTTTACCATCAATTTTAACTGAATTTCCTGAAATTAAAATACTAATAGCTGGAAGTAACCCAACATCTAAAGTTTTAAAATTACAAAACCAGCATATAGATGTTAAAGGTTGGTTCAACGATATAAGAGATGCTTATTGTAGCGGCAAAATATTTTTTGCACCTATGGCTATTGGCACAGGACTTCAAAACAAACTTTTAGAAGCCATGTCTCTTGGAATTCCCTCCATAACTTCAGCTCATGCCAATAGGTCTTTGCACGCTTTACATATGCAAAATATTTTTATTGGAAATGATGTTAAGGATTACATCAACCATATCACAGAACTATTAAAAAACAAGGACCTAAGACATCAAATTGGAAAAGAAGGAAGATTATTTGTGGAGAAAAATTACAATTGGAATAGAGCTAATGAAAAACTATATTCAATATTTAAATCTAAACAAGGTGACAAGCAGAAGTAAATTAAATATTAAATTTGCCTAAAACAATCAAATGAACTCAGTAGAAGAAGCGTTAGAAGACATAAAAAAAGGCAAACTAGTCATTGTAGTTGATGATGAAGACAGGGAAAATGAAGGTGATTTTGTTACTGCAGCCCGCAATGCAAATCCTGAGTTGATAAACTTTATGGCCACACATGGAAGGGGCCTTATCTGCACTCCATTAATTGAGGAAAGATGTGATGAATTAGGGTTAGACTTAATGGTTGATTCAAATAACTCTCACTTTGATACTCCATTTACTGTATCTGTTGATTTAATTGGTGATGGCTGTTCCACTGGAATTTCAGCAGCTGATAGAGCAAAAACTGTTCAAGCGTTAATCAATCCTGATACCAAACCAAAAGAATTAGG
>PBXW01000077.1 GCA_002727735.1 Crocinitomicaceae bacterium | reverse complement strand
TTCATAGGGATATATATAACCCGAACTATTTCCATAATTCACCCAGCTGGAACCGTTCCATTGTAATAATCGGGTTCTACCTCTGTAGCTATAATAGGATGGCTCAGAAACCGCTATCACATCTCCGGCATCATTCATATCTACAGACCAACCAAACCAAGTACTTCCAGACAAATAACTTCCCATCTGAGACCAGGAGGATCCATTAAAACTGTAGCAATATGTTCTGTTGGAATTATAAGACCCAATAACAAGACGATCGCCAGCACCATTCAAGGCAATTGATGATCCAAAATAATAATTTGATGATGGACCATTTATTTGTGAACCTACTTGAGACCAAGAACCTCCGTTCCAATCGTACATGGAAACCGAACCACTATTGTTTCCTCCGTCATCATCATAACGGGCTCCTACAGCTACTCTATTACCAGAGTTTGACATGGCCACACTAAATCCAAATTGATCTGAACCGGACGTACCTTCTAATTTTGCACCTATTAAACTCCAAGAGGAACCGTCCCACTCATAAATTTTGGCATACCCCCTTCCATTATTCGCATTGTAAGCTCCAGCGATAATTCGATCACCTGCATCATTCATGGCAACTGACCATCCGAAATAATGAGAGCTACCTTCTCCATCCATATCGGCACCTAACTGAACCCAAACAGAATCGTTCCATTCATATACCCTTACATGTCCAGAATTAGAAGAAACTGCATCATCATAAGGTGCTCCTACCACCATTCTGTTACCCGCAGCATTGATATCTACATCGTATCCAAAATAATCTGAACTTCCTTCTCCATCTATATTAACACCCATTTGACTGTAATCAATGGTTGGAGTAAAAGTAATGTCGTAATCTCCAGCTGTAGATGCTGATAAATCAATTTCTCCGGTAGAGGAACTAATGGAAAGACCTGACGGAGTACTGCTGAAGGTCCCTGTTCCAGGAACGGTAAGGGTTATTGATGGGTCATCTTGATTGGTGCAGAACACGGTATCTCCGTAAGTAAATCCTGGAATAGCTTGATCAATGGTAAACTGAACAGAATCTACATCTGTGCAGTTGGTATTGGAAACCGTGTAATACACCGTATGTGTACCAATGGTACTGGCATCTAAATCTATTTGTCCTGTAGAGCTATTGATATTCAATCCCGTGCTTGCGGTAAATGTACCAGCTGTATCTCCCAATAACGTGGCTACTGGATCGGTATCATCGCTGCAATAGTTATAGGTTGGATAAGAAAAAGATGCATCAACGCCTTGTATGATGGTTAAGGTAGTAGGAAGAGGACATGGATAATCGTATTCAAAAACCCTAACTTGACCAGCATTACTGCCACCATCGTCATTATAGTAAGCTCCTATAGCAAAGCGATTTCCAGAAGCATTCATCGCTGTAGATTGACCAAAATAATCTGTACTGGCTTTGCCATTTATATTGGCACCAGACTGTACCCAGCTACCATTAGAGAATTCATAAATTCTTGCTTGACCTGCATCTGAGGCAACTTCATCCTCACGTGGAATTCCCACAATAATTTTATCTCCTGTATTATTAATAGAAACTGACCATCCAAGGTAATCAGAAGAGCCTGACCCATTGATTTGTGAGCCCACAAGTGACCACGAACTGCCATCCCAATCGTAAACATTTACTGAACCCGAACTAGTTCCTCCGTTATCTTCATCTCTAGCACTTACTACAATACGACTACCATCATCATTAATATCCACAGACCAACCAAATAAATCACCGCTAGAACCTCCTTCAATGTCTGAGCCCATCTTTACCCAAGATGTGCCGCTCAATTCATAAGCTCGAACTTGTCCAGCATTANTACCACCATCATCGTTTNCGTATGAACCTACAACTAGTCTATTTCCACTTCCGTTTAAAGAAATTGATTTCCCAGAATATTCGGAATTATCTTCTCCAAGGGTTGTTGTACTACCAAATTGACTCCATAAACTACCATTCCAGGCATAGGTTCTCACGTATCCCCTTTGGTTAAAGTAATAAGGTTCTGAAATGGCAATGGTATCTCCNCCATTNCTCATGCTNACATCCCAACCAAAGTNAGTACTCCCACTTAAATTAGCCTCTTGTGTCCAANTAGANCCATTCCAAGANTATGTAANNGCTCTNCTNGAGTNGTATGCCCCAACTACAATTCGATCACCNGCAGCNTTCATNTCCACTGAACNTCCAAAATAACTNTANCCATTNNACCAATGTTTTGTTCTANATCCCAANTGGAACCATCCCAAGCATAAACNANNACTCGATTTTGATACATAGCACCCACTACCATTTTATCACCAGCCGCATTCATGGCTATAGCATGAGATCCANNATNAGAATAGCTCAGTCGATAATTTGAACTTGTTCCATTTATGTCTTGGCCTAGTTGTCCATTAATTTCGGGTGTGTACGTAATTTCATAGGTACCTGGTGTTGAACCTTCGGGACTAATGACACCAGTTATACTATCCAAAGCAAGACCTGTAGAAGAAGAATAAATGCCACCTTGTGTTGCCGTAATGGTTGGAGAAAGCGCTGCTTCGTTAGTACATACGGTATCCAGTGCATAAGATAAATTTGTAGCACTTTGTTTTATGGTTATGCTAATACTACTTGTTCCTGTACAAGTACCAGGTGTGGTGTAAGTAACGGTATGGGTTCCTATGGAACTGGAATCAAGGTCAATTGCACCCGTGGTCGTATTAATCACAAGACCCGTAGAACCTGCAAAAGTTCCACCCGTTACGCCACTAACTGTTGGCGTAGGATCAGCATCTATTTCGCAGTAAATATTTCCTCCATAACCAAATGATGCGTCTTCAGTAGGATTTATCGTTATGTTAACTGTATCTGTATTCGCACAATTATTGGAATCCAGACCAGTAACAATATAGGAAATAGCTGAAGTTGGATTTGAATTGGTTCCAGTAATAACTACATCATCAAATGCAGCTCCATCACGTGTTACACTCTGATCAGACCGAAAATAGACTCTTAGATAGAGTGAAGATTGCCCATTTACAGAAGCTGGAAATGAAGTGGTAACTGTCGTCCAACTATTCAAAGTTCCTCTCCAGTTCACCTCACTTCCAGAAAGTTCAGAAAAACTTCCCGTAACAGTTGAATTGGCGCTTTGATAACTCATATCATTACCGCTTAACACATTCCAGTTTGAATTATCTGTTGAATAATAAATAGCCCAAGCATCACAACAAGATTCTGTTTCATATCTCATTCTAAATGAAAACTCTAGGTCTTCATAACCAGAAATATTTATAGCTCCACTTGTAAAATGTGATCTATTATTGTTACCATAATTATTGTGTGGGCGTAATATGACTGCATAGTTGCTGTTGTTTCCAGATGCAAAGTTACCAAGAGAGCTAGAACGTTGCCAATAGGAACCATTTTGAGAGTTAGTGTTAGACCATCCGTGAGCACTGCTTTCAAAATCATGGTTAATAATAGTATCTACAACAGATGGAGGTGTAGGTATAAAAGGAACTCCATTCACTACTCCATTATTCCAAGTATAAGAAGACGCTCCAAATCCAGACAAGGTCACGCTATCACCAGCACAATAAGCTGTATCATTTCCTGCAAATACAACAGGCAATGGATTTACAATTACACTGACGGTATCGTACCCAATACAACCATTGGCATCCGTACCAATGACCGAATAATTGGTGGTATCTGTTGGCGAAACACTGATAGAAGTTGATGTGGCACCAGAAGACCAAACGTATGTACTGCCACCAGCTGCAGTAAGGTTAGTGCTTTGACCTAAACAAATTTCGGCATCAACCCCACTATTTATAGATATGATAGGCAAGCTATTTACCGTAATGACAACTGAATCTGTTTTAATACATCCATTAGCATCTGTTCCCGTTACGGAATAAGTAGTGGTGGTAGAAGGACTTATTGTAATTGAAGTGGTTGTGGCTCCTGTGTTCCATAGGTATGTTGAAGCACCAGAAACAGTAAGGGTAATGGTATCGCCAGTACAAATTGATGTATCGTTTTGCAAAGAAAGAAGAGGTAGAGTGTTGACGGTAACACTAACTGTATCGGTATTTGTACATCCAATGGCATCCGTACCAGAAACCACATATGAAGTATTCGTAGTTGGTACAGCAACAGGATTCGCAATAGTGGAATCACTTAGTGTAGATGTTGGTGTCCACAAATAATTTGATGCGCCAGAAGCTGATAAATTAAAGCTTGACCCAAAACATACAGTGGTATCATTTCCAGCACTCACACTTGGCAAAGGATTAACATTAATAGTTATAGTATCAGAATTTTGGCACCCATTGGTGTCCGTACCAATGACAATTACTTCGGTGTTAGATGTGGGAGTAAAAGAAGCTGATTGAGGCAAACCTGGAAGGGTGTTTATCTCATCAATGGTAAGAGCTCTGCTATAGAATCTTAAATCATCGATTAAACCTTCAAAATATCTGTTGATGTGGTCATTACCAATTTTAAAATCATTAATGGAAAGTGTATTAATTGGTTCGCTATTTTGAGCAGAATAAGATTCTAGTTGACCATCAACATATAATAAAACCTGATCAACATTTGTTTGTCCATTGGGTAAAACTGCACAAACATGATGCCACATATTATCAGTTACTACAGTTGAACCAACAACATATCCATTATCTACTTCTACCCTAATTGCTCCACTTTGTCCGTTACTTCCTTGTGTTCTAAGTCCCCATCTTCCCCCATTTTGATTAGTTCCACCATAATAAGCTATAACCCCGTGTTTTGAAGTTCTGATCCATGCTGAAATTGTTCTAGGAGTAGTTCCTAAGACTCCTTTATAGCCAGTTATTACAACTTCATCATCAACTCCATCAAAAGACAATGCAGCACCTAATTTACCCGTTGTCCAAGTAGCTCCTGAAATTGCACCATTTCTGGAATTTCCTGAAGAATCATAGGCAATAATTCCTGAATTTTCATCCATTTTCCAGTGAGCCTCCAAATTTTGATTAGAAACCGTATTTGGTGTGCCTACATTCCATGAATAACTATAAGCACCAGTGACAGTAAGTGAGATAGAGTCATTAACACAAATGGTAGTATCATTTCCAGAATTGAGGACGACATTTGGAAGTTGATTAACACTAACTAAAATAGAGTCTGTACTTAGACATCCGTAACTGTCTGTGGCCACTACTGTATATGTGGTTTCGGTTGTAGGACTTACCGATATTGTTGGAGTGGTTTCGGTTGTACTCCAAACATAAGAGACAGCACCAGATGCTGTCAAAGAAATGACATCCGTAGAACAAATGGTAGTATCGTTACTTACACTTACAGCATAAGGAATAACATTTACGGTAACCTGATCGGTATCAGGACACCCAAACGAATTCGTAGCAGTTACAGAATATGTAGTTGTTACTGAAGGGCTTGCAATAGGATCGTTTACAGAAGGATTACTTAGGCCAGTAATTGGCGACCAGGAATAATTCACTGCTCCTGATGCAGAAAGTTGGGTGTTTGAACCTTCACAAATAGTTACATCATTACCCGCATTAGCTGTTGGTACCGGATTAACAGTTATGGATGCCGTATCAAAAGCCTCACAACCAATAGAATTCTCAACTTTTAAATAATATTGTCCAGCATAATTTGAAGTAACAGAAGGAGTAGCAATAATATCTTCAGTATCCGTAGCACTCCATCCTGAAGTTCCGTTAGAAGAATTAGTGGTCCATGTAAATACACAACCACTTCCAGGGTCAGTCACCGTAATGTCGTCTAATGCAATATCAGATCTATTACCTGAACCTTTGGTGGCAATAAATCGTAATTTGGTAACTGCGTAACCAGATAGATCAATTTCCTGGTTTATCCAAGCTGCAGCACTTGAAGTTTGTTGCTGCCCTGATCTGGACCAAATGGTATTCCAAAAAGTACCATCGTAATATTGTAGCGCAAGAGTTCCCATTTGGTATCCATACATGAAGTAGTAGAAATCTACTACCACATTTGTTGATGAAATGGTACCTGACTCTAAATAAGCCACATCATTAGTAACTCCTCTATCTCCTTCATAATATATGTAATCATTCCCTGAGTTTGGACCATTGGGACCTGTGCCACTAGTGCTTGTTGCATCACTCTCTCCAAACCATTGTTCATCATCACCACTTACATTTTGCCAAAAACCAGTTGGTGTAGAAGAAAAACTAGTTCGACTTGTACCATAAGAAGAACTTGAAAACAATTCGCTATTTATGGTAGTTGAAGGGGTACAACCAGTAATAAGAGCATCAAAATTTAAACTATCTCCCAAACATAATGCTCTATCACCACCAATATCAGCTGTCAAATTGTTAGGCTCTACGGTAATAGTCACAGAGCCATTACTTGAACATCCATTTGGTCCTGTAACTGTAACGCTATATGTAGTAGTAACTGTGGGGGTAACGTTTAAGGATTGTGTGGTAGAACCATCGTTCCACAAATAAGTAAACTGCCCATCCCCAGCAGAGGCATATGCTATGGATGAAGACCCATTACAAATGATAGCTGGGAGAGCGGTGACATTAAGTCCAGGAACCGACTTTGCTGTTATTGTAATTGAGTCCGTATTGCTACACCCATTTGCATCAGTTCCAGTTAAAGTATAAGTTTGATTAGCCGAAACTATTACAGTAGGGTTATTAATATTTGGATTACTTAAACCAGAAGTGGGTGACCAGCTATAATTAGTTGCACCTGATCCATTTAGCTGTCCTGATTCACCTATACAAAGTGAAAAATCCGTTCCTGCTGTAACAGTTGGTAATGAATTAATAGTTACTTCTAATGTATCAGTATTAGTACACCCATTAGCATCTGTTCCTTCAACAATGTAAGTAGTATTAACAGTAGGACTAGCAACTGGATTAAAAATAGCCGAATCACTTAATGTAGCTGTAGGTGTCCACAGATATGTTGATGCTCCACTAGCTGAAAAATTTGCACTGGAACCTATACATATAGCTTGATCATTACCAGCATTTACAGTTGGAAGATTAATAGTGTTTACTGTTATTGGTATTGTAGCTGTACATGTAGCATGCTGCTGAATTTGTACGGAGTAGGTTGTAGTATCCGATGGGCTTACTGTGATACTAGTTGTGGTTTCTCCAGTATTCCATGAGTATGCTGATCCACCACTAGCAGTTAATGTAGTAGAACTACCCGAACAAATTAATTCAGGAGATGCTGTTACACTAACAGAATCAGCTCTAAGAATTAAATTTAAGGTAACTACACTATCGCATCCTCCACCAGGACTTTCACTATACCAGTAATAAGTACCACTACTTGTGTAAGTATTACCATTCCAAGTTAAGCTTTGACAAGCTACTGTATCAACAGTAGATGAAAGATTACCATTTACCTCTTGAAAGTCATAAGTGCTGTTTCCATCGTTATCTAGTGGATTTGTATATCCATCCGTTCCACTAGTTACTTTACCAACTGCATTAACTGTAACAGGGCTGCTTCCAAGAATTCCATCTCCCTCACCATCTGTGTAACCAGCTTCAACTAAATCCGTACATCCATCCCCATCTGAATCAATTTCAAGAAAATCGCCAATATTATCTCCATCCGTATCAATTGGAGCAGTAGCTTCCGCATTATCCGCCATTCCATCGCTGTCAGCATCCGTAAATCCAGTATCGTTGCTATCAATTACACCATCATTGTTAGTGTCTTGAGCACCATCACCCCCTTCAACCACATCGTAAATACCATCATTATCGGCATCCACATCTAAATGATCTGGAATTCCATCTTGATCTGTATCTCTAGTTGGACAGAATACCATATTACTAAAACTCACTACCTGAGAAGAACTTGTTGGAGGTTCAGTATTAGAATATTCTAATTTAATAGATGATATGTAATTTTTTAATCCATTAATGGAAATATCATCTCCATTGTTTTGAAGTATAGGCGATGCTCCTTCAAATGTATTTGGCGTAATATAAGTCTGTGACGCTTTGGTATATTCAGAAGCACTAAGGTTATGAACATTCCCATCGCTAGTTGTTATAGTAAAAACACAATAATCTTTCCATTTATTATTCTCTTGGTCAACATCGTGAAGATCAAAAGCTAAATTATAGACTGGAGGATCAAAGGTAAAAGTATGGCTTGAAACCCCGTTTGAAGATGCTAACTGGTAAATGTTGTAAACTACTTGATCTGCATTGTTATTATCAGGCGGTTCGTATTGATTAATTCTGTATTCTTCTGTAATGGAACTATTTGAAAGGACTCCTGAAGTAGACCTAGACAAGGTAATTTGAGTTCCATTAATATTAATGACCGGATTAGTAGCAACTGGATCATCGCCAGAATTTGCATTAGTATTTCCAGGGCTATAATGATCACTCCACTTCAATGTGTCACTTCCTATCCATTCTCCATATATATTTCTAGAAGGAGTTGCACAATCAAAACCTTCTTCCACATCCGTAATTCCATCGTTATCATCATCAATATCGTTATCATCCGTAATTCCATCCCCATCCGTATCTATACAATCAATAGTAACGGTAACAGGAAATGATGCCGTACAACCAGTAGCTGTTTGTGTTCCTGTAACCAAATAAGTAGTAGTAGATGGTGGACTTGCTGTTGGATTGGTCACCAAAGAATCGCTTAATGTACCACCAGGTGTCCAAGTATAAGTGTCTGCCCCATTTGCTGTAATTACGGTTGATTGTCCTTTGCATATGGTTGCACTATTAGCAGCTGCAAAAACAAAAATACTATTTACATTAATGAATGTGGTATCAGATGACGAACATCCTAGAGGATTTGTAACTGTCAATATATAATCACCAATGTGATCTGTTCCACTTGAACCAGTTATAGAAACATCTTCAGTAGTATAAGAAACCCAATTAGAAGTATCTAATACAGCATTGGTTGTCCATAAATGGGTTAGACTAGCATTAGAATAAGGTGAAGTCACGTTGGCATCAATGTTTATAGCGTCCCCCTCGCAATAAGCAGTGTCAGGACCTACATTCACAGTTGGTGTTTGTAAAATTGAAATACCAACTGTATCAGTGTAAATACAATAGGTATTTGTTGCCGTAACAGTATATGTAGTGTTTGTAGATACCGTAGCAACTGGATTGTGAATATTTGGATTTGATAGTCCTGTAGTTGGCAACCAAGAGTATGTATAACCAGGCATAATAGTATCTACCGACAGCTGAGCTGTAGCATCTCTACAAATGGAATAATCATCAGCAGCTCCGTTTATTGAACCTGTACATACAAATGATCTAGTGAATACACGGATAAAATCTCCTTGTTGATTATCATTACCAAAACCTACATATAGTGATGTGTTTGAATTTCCTGTTGAAAACCAATCACCCACATTACTCGCATCATAATTGTACCAAGTTGAATTAGCAGAACCATTGTTCCAATTGAATGGGTCAAATCTTCTTAGTTGGAAATTGGATTGAGAATTGGAGTTACCGTAAA
>PBXW01000076.1 GCA_002727735.1 Crocinitomicaceae bacterium | reverse complement strand
AGTTATTAAATCAATGGGAATAAAGATGGTTTTATCAGGAGAAGGCTCTGATGAGATTTTTGGCGGTTATTTATATTTTCATAAGGCACCTAATGATCAAGAATTCCATGAAGAAACAGTCAGAAAGTTAGATAAACTCCACCAATATGATTGTCTAAGAGCAAACAAGGCATTAGCCTCTTGGGGAATTGAGGGAAGGGTACCTTTTTTAGATAAGGAATTTATGGATGTTGCCATGAATATTAACCCCAAGGATAAAATGATTACTTCTGAAAAAATGGAAAAGTGGTTACTGAGAAAAGCGTTTGAAGATTTATTACCCGAAGAAGTAGCTTGGAGGCAAAAAGAACAATTTTCTGATGGAGTAGGCTATAGCTGGATAGACACACTAAAAGAACTGGTGGAGGATAAAATTTCAGACGACATGATGGCAAAAGCTAAAAAAGAATTTAGTGTTAATCCACCCATGAATAAAGAAGAATATTATTACAGAACTATTTTTAATTCTCATTTTCCTTCTGACACTGCTGCAAAAACAGTTCCTTCTGTTCCTTCTGTGGCATGTAGTAGTCCAACAGCATTAAAATGGGATAGCTCTTTTCAAAAAATGAATGACCCTTCTGGAAGAGCAATTAAAACACATCAGGAAAGTTATTGAAGCTATATTTAACTTGAATTTCTTTTTAATAATTTTATCAAATAAGAATCATTCTCAAGTAAATATGAAGCATTTCATTTTTGGTATTTTTTTACTTACATCAACGTTTTTATATTCTCAAAATCCAAACATTGATCTAATTCTTGATGATTACCGAAATTTCTTTCATAAGATGAACGATAATTTCGTTGATGAAATTGATTTAGAAAACTTTATAATCAAAACAAAAAAAAGGACTATTCAACAATTGGATCCTCATAGTCATTTTTATACTAAAGAAGAATCAGATAAACGAAATCAAACATGGAAAGGAATCTCTTATGCAGGGATTGGTGCAATGATAAAACAAACGGATCAAGGAGTTGTAATTGATTATTGTAAAGAAGGTTATGGAGCGGCATTAGCGGGTCTTTTACCAGGCGATATTTTTATAAAAGTGGATAGTGTAGATTGTGCGAACTATAATTTAAATCAGTTGATAAAATTACTTCGAGGTAAGGATGGAACAACATTAAACGTAACTGTTTTAAGAGAAGAGGAAGTTTTAATTAAGACAATCAAAAGAAAAAACATAATATCTAATTCGATCTCTTTTGCTGACACCATTTCAAAAGAAGTTGGCCTTATAAAAGTCAATCAATTTCTAAGAGGTTCTGGAGATGATTTTAGAAAAAGTGTTCAAGAAGTATTGGATAAAGGAGCTAATAAGTTGGTATTAGATTTTAGAGGAAATATTGGAGGATTGGTTATTGAGGCAGTAAAATCTCTGAGTGCTTTTTTACCAAAAGGAACCGTGGTTTATACACTTAAAAGTAAAGACAAAAAATCTTGTTATGCTGATAGCACAAAAAATGAACCTCTATCAACTACTATCCCACTGGTTATGTTGATAGATAATAAGACTGTTTCATCTGGAGAAATTTTCACAGGAGCGCTGCAGGATTTAGACCGTGGAGTTTTATTGGGACAAAAAACACATGGAAAGGGCTTAGTTCAAGGTACACGCTATTTTAAAGACGGATCTAGCTTATATATAACGGCAGCAAGATATCATCTACCATCAGGGAGATGTATTCAAAAAAAAGATTATAGAAAAAACTACTCCCAANAAGAACAACNGTCATCTAAATTAGAATCTGAAATTTTNAAATCTAAAAATGGAAGAATATTTAGCTCAAGTGATGGTATATCACCTGACAAAAAATTAGTAAAACCTTCAAAATCANACNTNATTAAGGCTATTGAAAAATCAANTTTGATTTTTGATTTTGCTGTTTATTCAAAGAGGAAATATGGCAACGAACTNTTTAGTAAGANTGATGAAATAACTAAAGANTGGATACAATATGTTCGATCTAATTGTGATCAATTTTATTTAGAGAATGAAAANAAANTTCAAGAATTCATTAAAACAAATCAATGGAGCTCATATAATGCTAAAAAGTTTCAAAAACATTTGATTAGAGAAAAAAAGAGACAGATTTCCAGAGAAAAGAATGAAATAGCTGAAATTTTACTCCAAAAATTAATTTTGTATGATCAATACATGAAAGGTCTTTANAGGTATAATTCAAAGAAAGATCCATGGGTTTTAGAAGCGATTGATGTATTAACCCAAACTANAGANTATCAAAAAATTTTAGAATAGAGCTANTTTAATCTTCATGCTATAGCTTGATTATTTCTTAATCAAAAAGACATATAAAAATCTTTCTTCATAGCTTTATGTATAAGCTAAGATGGAAATGCAGAAAAAAAAAATAGCTATTGCGGGAGCTACAGGGTTTATTGGGAGGTGGTTTATAGATCGCTACAAGGAAAAGTATGACATTATAGCTTTGTCGAGAAAAAATGTATTGGAAAATGACAGTGAAGTTGAATGGAGGGTAGTTGATTTATTTTCTATTTCNAGTAGCATCGATGCNCTNAAAGGGGTGGATTATGCTATTTATTTGGTGCATTCCATGCAGCCATCTACNAGGCTTAACCAGGCTAATTTTGAAGATACAGATTTACTTCTTGCAGATAACTTTGCTAGAGCTGCACAANAATGTAAATTAAAACATATAGTGTACTTGGGAGGTATATTACCTAAAGACAATAAAAATTTATCTAAACATTTAAAGTCAAGATATGAAGTAGAAGGAGTATTAGGCTCTAGAAATACACCACTAACCACCATAAGGGCTGGCATTATTATTGGTCCTGGAGGTTCTTCTTTTAACATTGTAAAAAAATTAGTTAAAAACTTACCTNTTATGGCGTGTCCTAAGTGGACACTTTCNAANAATCAACCAGCCGATTTAGAATTAGCCTTACATTCAATTGATGTTGTTATTGGCAATGAAAATTATTTTGGGAAATTTATTGAAATAGGAGGTAAAGAGGTGGTTACTTATATGGATATTTTGAAAGAAACTGCATTTGAAATGAATAAAACAAGATGGATTTTCTCAATTCCTTTTTTTTCATTGGGAATGTCTAAGTTATGGGTTGGTTTATTTAGCGGATCAAGCACCAATTTTGTTTCTCCATTAATTGAAAGTTTAAAACATGAGATGACACTAAATCCTGATAATAAGCTTAACATTCAAAAGGATATTTCACTNAANAATAGCATAAATAATGCATTAACAAATGAACAATTAATTCCCAAAAATCCTGTTTTCAAATATTTTAAAAACAAACCAGAAAACACGGTTAGAAGTGTTCAACGAATGGAAAACCCTTCTAGAAAATCGGCACCGTGGGTAGCCAGCAATTATCCTAAATGGCTTAGTTCAAAATTTGGTAAGTTGATTGATGCTGAGGAAAATGGCCCTTTANTAAAGTTCACTTTTTTAGGANTATGNCTTCTACAATTAGAGCATATAAAAAANAGAAGTGATGAAAATCGTCAACTATTTTATATAACTGGTGGCTTTCTTACAAAAAGAAATAATATGGGCTGGTTGGAGTTTAGATCCATTCTTAATGGAGCTTATATCATAACNGCTATTCATGAATTTGTCCCAAGACTCCCTTGGTTTATATATCGATTTACCCAGGCTAAGTCACATTATTATGTAATGAAAAAATTCGAAAATTATATTTCTACAATGAATGAATAAGGATAAAGAAAATATAAAATATAAAGTTGATGGATTAATCAAAAATAAAGGTTGGGNTTTAAAAAACAACAAACTCACTAAAATGTATGTTTTTGAAAATTACGAAGAAGTCATTCATTTTCTTAATTTAATTNCAGAAAAAATNAATGAGCAAAANCATCATCCATTAATCAGCATTAATTACAATAAATTACATNTTCANTTATTTACTTTTGANAGTAATTCGCTAACTAAAAAAGATACAGACTTAGCTGTTTCTATTGATAAATTGTATCTTGATTTTTCCATTTTATGAGGAGACAAATACTGTTCATATTATTACTGGTTTCTACCTCAATAAAGTGTCAAAATTCTAACGTAGAAAAAAATAAGATTATGGATGAGAGTCAATTTAATATTTTAAATGAAGAAGAAAAACGTGTTATTCTTNATAAAGGAACAGAATATCCTTTCACAGGGAAATACAATAATCANTATGATCATGGCACTTATCTCTGTAAAAGATGTAATACGCCACTTTATTTATCNAAAGATAAATTCAAATCCAATTGCGGTTGGCCAAGTTTTGATGATGAAATTCAGGGGGCAGTAAAAAAGGTAATTGACGCAGATGGTAGAAGGACTGAAATTATATGTAATAATTGTAATGGACATCTTGGTCATGTGTTTTATGGGGAGGGATTCACAGACAAAAACACAAGACATTGTGTAAATTCTATTTCACTAATTTTCGTTTCTAAAGAAAATTAAAATTATTTTCAAGAAGAATTAATTCTTTTTATGGTGTCTNTAAGCATCTTTTATANAAAAACNTTAAAGTTNATTTTNTGTTTANTTNTTGTNCAAAANACGATTGCACAAGAGNTNAGNTTTTTNTTCTTAGGCGATATTATGGGNCACGGGCCTCAAATTAAAGCTGCTTGGGANGATTCNNTAAANAGTTACAACTATGATGAGGTTTTTCANCCAGTTGAGCAACTAATATCATCTGTTGATTTTGCCATTGCAAATTTAGAAGTAACCTTAGCAGGCCCCCCTTACAAAGGATATCCACAATTTAGNTCACCAGATGATTTAGCNGTAGCNTGNAAGAANAGCGGAATNGATGTATTGGTNACAGCAAATAACCANTCTTGTGATAGNGGATCTAATGGAATTATTAGAACAGTNAANGTGNTNGATAGNTTAGGTATTCANCATACAGGAACNTTTAAAAANATNCAAGAAAGAGATAGTTTAAACTTACTTATACTTGAAAAAAAAGGAATNAAGGTAGGTTTNCTGAATTACACCTATGGAACAAATGGAATAAAGTTCAGTTCTCCCACCTATGTTAACCTATTGGATTCTACATTAATTAAAAAAGATATTGATAACGCTCATAAACAAAATCTTGATAAATTAATTGTGTTTGTGCATTGGGGAGCAGAGTACAAAGATCTTCCCAATTCATACCAAAAAAAATACAATCAATTTTTAAAAGACCAAGGAGTTGANATGGTGATTGGCGCTCACCCACATGTAGTTCAACCTATGCTCTATGAAAGACAAAAAGCAAATAATAAAGAATTTTTAACTGNTTATTCATTAGGTAATTTTGTGTCAAACCAAAGAGATGTAAGAAAAGATGGTGGAGCTCTTTTTAGGTGTAGTTATAAGAAGAATAAAAAAGTAAAATTAAAGGATAAAGAATTTATTCTTACTTGGGTTCATAAGTTTTCTAAAGGAAATAAAATACACTATCAGGTTTTACCTTGTGCACATAAAAAATATAATCAATCTTATTTCAGTAGTAAAGCAGATTATAAGCAGATGCAAAATTATATTACTCACGCAAGAGTTTTATTTAAACGTGAAAACAAAGGGGTATCTGAAGGAAGGCCAACTCCTAAAATACATATGGACAAACACGAACCCGTAGAAATTCACGCTACTGTGCCACCTAAAATCATTAGTAAGGTAAATTTTCTTAAAGAAGCTANAACCAAAAAACGAAAAAGATAATTGATGAAATNGGTNAAATNGGTTGCNTTATACCTTTCTGNTNTTGGATATNTTTATGTNGGTTTNTTGCATTTCATNNANCCGGACTTTTTTCTTAAAATAATGCCACCNTACCTNCCTTATCACTTACCATTAGTTTATGCCAGTGGATTCATAGAAATAACACTAGGNNTCTGCTTATTGTTCAAAAAACTTAGATTTTTTGCAGGTTGGGGATTGATACTTTTATTAATTGCTGTTTATCCAGCAAATATTTATTTAGCGTTTAATGAGACGCCACAAATAGCGTTGGGAATATCTCCATTTATGGCTTCATGGGTAAGGTTACCTTTACAATTCGTATTTATTGGCTTAGCATATTGGTTTACAAAATCGTAAATTTCCGATATTTATCTTATGCAAAATGTTATTCCACTATACAATATGAAATTCACTGCAATTATTTTACTTTTTTNTACTGGTCTTTCTTTCGCTCAAAATCAGGAAGTTAGTTGGGATATTATTTCTACTAGNCCAAAAGATCACTCTATTTTACATCATCCCGAAACAAATATTTTGATTAAAAATCGGNTAAAGTTGAACATAGCTGATCTAANAGAAAGTTACAGTTTTGAACTTNATGGCTCAAAATCAAGTAATCATAAAATTGATTTCACCATAAGCAATAATGAAACGGATTTAGTATTACATCCAATCAGAGCATTCGAAAATAATGAAACCGTACAATTAAAAATTATAAATAAATCCTCCAATGAATTGGTGTTAGCATTGTCTTTTAAAACCTCTCCTAAAGCCATTACAAAGCCAATTGATTTTGAGGAAAATACAACAATAGAAAATCATCGTTCCATTGTNCCTGATTATACCATTACTGTAAATAANAATCCATGGCATGGNAATTTATTTTTCAAAGTGGGAGGACCACCTCAAAAGCCAGATAACATTGTTGATACTTCTGGTAATTTATTGTATTCCATGTTTAGNCCNAAGAAAGGATTTGACTGGAAAGTAAATTTGAATAACAAAATTACTTTTTTTGATAGGCAAATTAAGGCTTGGNTTGTTATGGATGAGTATCATCAAGTATTAGATACTGTTTTTTGTAAAAATGGATTTATNGCAGATAATCATGATTTNATGGCNTTACCAAACGGTCACTATATNCTTTTTGCTTATGATGAGCAACCTTACGCCATGGATACAGTTGTAGTAGGTGGAGATCCAAATGCTACAGTTGAGGGACTTATTATCCAAGAATTGGATCAAAACCAAAACTTATTATTTCAATGGAGAAGTTGGGATCATTTTCATGTGTTGGACAANATATATATAGATACTTTAGGTAACCAATTTCCGTTTATACATTGCAATGCCATTGACTTAGATTTTGATGGACATTTTTTAATTTCTTCAAGAAACTTAGATGAAATCACAAAGATTCATCGAACTAANGGTCAAGTTATTTGGCGTTGGGGAGGCTCTCAAAATGAGTTTAATTTCATCAATGATTATCCTTTTACTTATCAACATTGCATAAGAAGCTTAGGTAACAATAGATACATTCTCTATGACAATGGAAATTTTAGTTCGCCATATTTAGGAGGACATAATTTATCTAGGGGAGTAGAGTATTTAATGGATACTTCATTAATGACTGTGGAGAAAAAATGGGAGTTTTATCATCCAGACTCACTGTACGGACCTGCTACTGGAAGTATTCAACGGTTGCCTAATGGAAATACGTTAATTAATTGGGGTTCTCTAAGTTCAATGAATTTAGGAGCTATAGTAACTGAAGTTGACACCAATAATCAAATTGTATTTCAACTAGAATGTATTAATGGGCAAAATATATATCGTGCTCACAAGTTTGATTGGTTTTTTGATGCTTCAATAGTAGGATGTACAGAATCTATGGCGTGTAATTATGACCCTAACTATATTATTCATGACAGCAGTTGTTATTTTAAGCTGGACTCTGCCTACATAATGTACACGAATAATACTTTATCAGCTCAAGTAAATGGGGGATATCCACCTTATTCTTATTTATGGAATACCAATGAGACTACACAAGACATTACCAATCTAAATCCTGGTATGTATTGGGTTGTTGTAAATGATATGAACTTTTGTTATGCTGATACATTGTATTATGATTTATCCTCTACCGGAATTTCAGAATTTAACTATTCTATTCTTCAAAAGAATTTTAAGATTTATAATGCTTTAGGCCAAGAAGTGAAATTCAAGTACAATGAGTTGCAATTTCATCAGTTTCCTGATGGTAGAATTAGAAAGAAAATTCTTTACAGATGAAAATAAAGGTGCTTTTATGTTGCTTTTTTTTTCAGTGTATTTTGTTATGCTCTAATGCTCAATCACCATTTTTAGTGGTTTTAGGGACAACACAAGATGGGGGTTCTCCTCATTTAGGATGCTCTAAAAAGTGTTGTGAAATGTTATTTTCATCACCCGACCCATCAAGAAAAGTTGTGAGTTTAGGGATAGTAGACCCGTTAGAAAAAAAATATTGGATGTTAGAAGCAACACCCAACTTTACTACACAAGCCAGTTGGTTAAATGAGTTATGTGGATTTCAACATCATGATTTACCCGATGGTATATTTATAACTCATGCACATATTGGGCATTATACAGGTTTGATGTATTTAGGAAGGGAAGTCATGTCATCCAATCAGACACCTGTTTACGCCATGACAAGAATGAAAGGATTTTTGATTCAAAACGGTCCATGGAGTCAATTAGTTAATTTAAAAAATATAAACCTTAAAAATAT
>PBXW01000075.1 GCA_002727735.1 Crocinitomicaceae bacterium | reverse complement strand
TTCTTTTTCTTGAGAATTTTCACTCATGTGTGCAAATCTAAAACAATGTATGGTATAAATTCACATATTTGAATTTGTAAGATCAATTAATACATGATTTATAAGTTAACCTCATACATCAAATTTTTAGTGAATGGGAAATCGAAGTATAACATTCACTCGCCTTTTTTTCATGAATTAATTGATAAGGTTTTGGTTCATGATGGAGACTTTTATTGTTATCCTGCAGTTGAGCACGTGAGAAATCAAATGGGTACAATGAATATTAAAATCCAGCGCGATGACTTAGGAGCAGGGTCTAAATATGGTGGTGATAAAAGTAAAAAGGTAAAAACAATTTTAAAGCACAGTCAATCTAGTCCACAAAAAGCTCAGTTATTATTTAGAATGGTAAATTATTTTAATCCTACATTCATTTTAGAATTAGGCACTTCATTTGGTTTTACCACAGCTTATTTAGCCAATGCAAATAAATCAAGTAAGGTAATTAGTGTTGAAGGAGATGAACATATTTATCGTTTAGCGCAAAAGAACTTAAAATCGCTTGGAATTAAAAACATCAATTTAATCAATGCATCCTTTGAATCCGTCTTGCCAAAACTTTCAAAATATGATTTTAACTTTATATACTTTGATGGGAATCATACTAAAAAAGCAACATTAAATTATTTTAGTTGGGCATTAGAACAGGTTAAGGAAAATGATGTTTTTATTTTTGATGACATTTATTGGTCAAAAGAAATGAATGAAGCTTGGAATAATATTGTTGATCATCAAAAAACAACATTAACCATAGATTTATTTTCAATTGGTATTGTTTTTTTTAATAAAAACCTATCAAAGGAAAATTTTAAACTTATTCACAAGGCTAATTTTTATTGATTTAAGCAACATCATTTTGTTTAAAATTATTCCTCATTTAAACTAATTTTTTGAGTGATCAATTTTAATATTGTATCCTATGAAAATGCCCCATTATTTATTAAAATCAACCTACATCTTAATTGTCATTGTGGTTTTTAGTTGTAATCAAGAGAAAAATCAAGATGAAAAAGTAACAGCTGTAGTTCAAGAGCCCATAGTAGTTTACAAGAACATCCATGGATTTAGTGAGAAGGACTATGAATTTGATAGTAGTTTTGTGAAATCTGGTGAAAGTTTTGGGGAAATTCTTCAACGAATGGATATTTCATACTCCAGTATCAATAAGCTTAGTACCACTTACAAAGATGTTTATGATATAAGAAGGATTTATCCAGGTGACAAATATTACACCCTAAGAACAAAAGATAGTTTGAAAAGCGCAAAACTAATCTATCAACATTCGCCAACTGAGCTTGTTGTGATGAACTTTATAGATTCTGTAAGTCTTTATGTTGTTAATAAGCCTATTACCATAAAGCTAAAAGAGTCAGCAGGGGTCATTAAATACAGTCTTTGGGAGTCTTTTATTAAAAACAATCTCACTCCTGCTTTAGTATCCAATGTAGCTAATCTATATGCTTGGACTATTGATTTTTTTGATATTCAAAACGATGATTATTACAAAATAATTTATGAGGCAAAATATGTTGACGGTCAATTTATTGGTGTAGGAAAAATTAAAGCTATGTTGTTCAATCATAAGGGTAAAGATATGTATGCTTTTCGTTACGCATCTCCTGAGGATAAGGTAGAACATTATTATGATGAAAACGGAGAAAGTATGCAGCGAGCGCTGTTGTCAGCTCCATTAGAATATGTTAGAATATCTTCAAAATTTTCTCACAGAAGACTTCATCCAATAAAAAAAATATATAGACCACATTTTGGGGTTGACTATGCTGCTCCTACAGGAACAGAAGTGGTGACTACCGGAGATGGGAAAGTGATATTTGCTGGGTGGTCTCCTGGTGCGGGTTACATGATAAAAATCAAACATACGTTTGGTAATGTAGTAACCAAATATTTGCATTTGAGTAAATTTCAAAAAGGAATAAAAAAGGGGGTGTTTGTTGAGCAAGGTGAAAAGATTGCAGAAGTTGGCAGCACTGGGTTAAGCACTGGCCCTCATTTAGATTACAGAGTATATATTAATAACAAACCTGTTGACCCACTTAAAATGGATATTCCAAGTAAAGATCCTATACCGGATTCATTAAAGGAAAAATATTTAAAAGACATTTTAGTGTTGAGAAAGAATTTAGATAAACTTGACCCCTAAATGGTTAACTCAATCAATATATGGTTAACTGTATTTTTCATGTTTATTACAACATTGTTTTTTGCCCAAATTAATGTTGAATGCGGTACTAACCTTTCTGTTAGAGAAAAAGACTTAATTCAAAAAATATTATCGTCACCTNTTAAAAATGGAAACNATNTAGACTCAGTAGTTCCAGTTGATATACANATCATTGGATTTAGCGATTCTACAGGTGCAATAGATTCGGCAACAATTATGACTGAATTAGAAAGGGTCAATCAACATTATGCTCCAGCTGGAATGTATTTTTTAAAATGTAACCCTATAAATTTTATATACAGTGATAACTATGCCTATTTTGAGCAACAGGTTGATGAGGTCATTTGCGATATTGTAGATTTCCCAAATGTTCTTAATCTTTATTTTGTCCCCCAACTTTTTAGAGATAATGATGGTCAAACTATTCAATTATGTGGTTACACCTACTACTTAGGNAATAAAAATAGAGTTATCATCTCAAATCAATGTGCAGCAAATGGGTCTTCTTTAGCACATGAAATTGGACATTACTTTTCTTTATTGCATACCCATGACACGACTAATGGTGTTGAATTAGTAGCCAGGGTTAATTGCAGTGTATTAGGAGATGAGTTTTGTGATACTCCAGCTGATCCAACCTTATCAGAAGTCAATGTAAATGCCAATTGCCAATATATTGGTGNAGCTCAAGACCCCGATGGGGATGCTTATTTGCCAGATGCGAGAAATATAATGTCTTACTCAAGAAAAAGTTGTAGAGATAAGTTTTCCATTGAACAAGCACAGAGAATGCNAACATATTTTAGAAACTATAGATCTTACTTATATTGTATAAATGATGGATATTTACATNCAGCTTCANATAATTTAGAATATATTTTATTTCCAAATCCCTCAAGAGATTTTTTAGCTGTTGTTACAAATGAGTCAAAAAATAAGTCATACCATTATTGCTTGTATAATTNNTTGGGNAAACCAATATNATGTNATGAAATNACNAATTATCAGCATCTAAATATTACAACACTNAAAGCTGGCACCTATTTTGTTNCATTATCGAATGATTCTACAACTAAAATTCAAAAATTNATTAAATATTAGTGAGAAAAAAGTCTTTATATGATTTCATTTTGAAGATAATCAAGTATTTGATTGTCTTATTATCCTTGCTGTTTTTATTNCTTCTTGGTTTATCTGTTATTATTTCAAAATTTTACAGTGATCAGTTNAAGGAAATGGCTNTTGAGCAAATCAATAATAATTTGAAAACGGAATTACAAGCTGAGGAATTATCAATTAGTGTTCTTTCACACTTTCCAATGGTTTCCCTTGAGATAGAAGATTTTTATTTAAATGAACCACAACATGATGAAGATACATTAATTTATGCTGAGGTATTTTATCTGAATTTCAACATCATTGATATGATTAAGCGAAATTATAATGTGAGGAATATGGGTATAAGCAGGGGCTTTTGCAATTTAAAAGTTAACAAACAGGGAGAGGATAATTTCAGTGTTTTCAATAGCAAACAAACCAATTCTAACCAACAATTTAAATTTTTGTTAGAAGAACTTAATTTCAATGATTTTCATATTAAATATGACAACAAACTTCTCAAACAAGATTATGTTTTTGTCATTAAAGAGTCAAGGTTAAATGGAGAGTTTAATAATGCCAGTTTTGAAATAGAAACGGAAGCTAACTTATTGGTAGATCAGTTTCTTATAGAAAATGTGAATTTCATCTCTAAAAAAGAAGCTGATTTAAAATTAATCTTGCAAGTAAATAATGATCCCACAAGCGTTCAAATTAAAAAAGGAATATTGGCAATAGAAGCAATGAATTTCACAGTTAATGGTAACTATAATTTAAAATCAAATGAAAATTTAGATTTACACATTAAGGGTGATGCTATCAAGTTGGAGGAAATTTTCAGTGTTTTTCCTTTAGATTATTTATATATACTTAATCGATATCATTCAAAAGGAAATTTAGTTTTTGATGCTCATTTACAAGGCGAATTATCCAACAATAAACCCCTATTCTTTTTAGCTGATTTCAGTGTTGAAAATGGTGAATTTATAGATAGAGAAAATAATATTGAATTTTCTGATATCAGTTTAGATGGAAGTTTTAACAATCAACAAAAAACACTTGACATATCTTCTTTTAGGGGGGGATTAGCAGGAGACAATATAAGTGGGAAACTGTTAGTACACGGTTTTGATAATCCAAATATTAGCACTGAACTACGTGGTGATTTATCATTAGATAAAGCAGCATTCTTCACCAATAGTAATGAGCTAAAAATGACTGGGAATTCTACATTCGAAATTCAGTTGAACATGCACTTAATGGAAGATAAAATTATACCCAAAAAATGCAGTGGCACTTTAACTATTCCAGCTGGCGATATAAAATATCTACCTTACAACTTGGATATGAAGTTTAACGACTTGTTTATAGATTTTCCTTCAAATCAATTGGCTTTTTCTGCCAACAAGATTAAAATAAAAGAAGATGATTTTTCACTTTCGTTAAAGTTATCTGATTGGCAAAATGTACTATTTAAAAATTCAAAGAGATTAAATTTTTTGGGTGAATTTAACTTTGATCAATTTAACTCGTCAACTTGGTTAGCATTGGTATCAAAAATTTCAGAACCTTCAGATTCGTCAGCTAATTACGATGTCTCCTTTAAGGGTAAATTCAACGCTGATAAATTGAATTATGAGAACGCAACATTTAAAAATGTTCAAATGCGTGATGTTTCTTACCAAGAAAACATCAAAATAAAGACTGTTTCTGCAGAGGGTCAAGGTGGGAGCTATCGATTTAGTAAAATTGATATAAATGATAACAAAGAAGGAATTAAACTAAAAGTCAATGGGGAAATGGAAAAAGTTTCAGTTGATAAGTTACTTAATGAATTCGATAATTTTAGTCAGGATTTTATTACAGGAAATCAATTAAAAGGTGAATTATCTTCTGTTTTCAGTTCTACAGTTACAATTCCAAATAAT
>PBXW01000074.1 GCA_002727735.1 Crocinitomicaceae bacterium | reverse complement strand
AAATTGGAGGTCGTGTTTACTATATTGATGGGTTTCATTACACAAAACCTGGGGACCAAAGAGGAAATCCAGAAAATGACGATAGTTATATGTTCTTAACCCTTTCGGCTTATAAAAAGTTCAATAATGCAGCAAAATCTTATCGAACTATTAATATGCATCAAAAAAGAAAAATTAAGGCTTCATTCTAGATGAATTATTTCCTACATATTAATTTCTCTGTGTGTATTATACCCCAAAAAGATTACATCAAGCGTAATCCTGAATGATATTTTCTATCACGCTTTTAAGAAATCAATATTGATTTCCCCCGTTATTTTTTATATCTTATTAACCCATTAAACTTACACTTATGCCTCGTTACCATAAATTAGGCAAAATACCTCATAAAAGACATACTGTTTTCAAGAAAGAAAACGGCAGTATACATTACGAACAATTATTTGGCACCATTGGTTTTGATGGTATGTCATCGTTGCTTTATCATTTACACCCTCCTACTCAAGTTTCAGAACTAAAAGGTCATATTGATGTTTCTCCCAAAATTGCTGTAGAGCACAATATGCAAATGAGGGCACTAAAAGGATTTGATATTCCAAGTCATGATGATTTTCTTCAATCAAGAGTTCCTGTTTTAACCAATAATGATGTTACACTTCACCTATCGAAGCCAACTTCTGCAAACGAAAATTACTTTTATAAAAATGTAGATGCAGATGAAGTTATTTTTATCCATCATGGAAAAGGCAAACTTAAAACTCAGCTAGGTAACATTCCCTTTTTTGAAGGAGATTATTTAGTGATTCCAAGAGGAATGATTTATCAAATGGAATTTGAGTCTAAAAACAATAAGCACTTTATTATAGAATCCAATCATCCAATTTACACTCCCAAGAGATATCGAAATTGGTTTGGTCAATTACTAGAGCACTCTCCATTTTGTGAAAGAGATTTGCGAGTGCCTGAAGAATTGGAAACATTTGATGAAAAAGGAGATTTTTTAATCAAAATCAAGAAAGAAGGATTACTCCACGACTATATTTATGCTAGTCATCCTTTTGATGTAGTTGGATGGGATGGATACAATTTTCCCTATGCATTTTCTATTCATGATTTTGAACCAATCACCGGAAGGGTACATCAACCTCCACCGGTGCATCAAACCTTTGAAACACCTGCATTTGTTATTTGTTCCTTCTGTCCAAGGTTATATGATTATCATCCTGAAGCTATTCCAGCTCCCTACAATCATAGTAATATTGATTCTGATGAAGTACTCTATTATGTAGATGGAGACTTTATGAGCAGGAATGATATTGAAATGGGGCAAATCACCCTTCACCCAGCAGGAATTCCTCANGGACCTCATCCAGGTGCTTATGAAAGAAGCATAGGTAAAAAATCTACAGAGGAATTGGCCGTTATGGTAGATACNTTNAAACCATTAAAATTAACNCAACAAGCATTAGACATNGAGATNAAAGATTATTACAAATCTTGGATACATTAAACAAAAAATTATGAAAGAAGTTAAAAACATCGATTACGGATTAGAAAAAATATTTGANGGNGCTCAAGATTTCTTNCCCTTATTAGGNACNGATTANGTNGAGTTNTATGTAGGAAATGCNAAGCANGCAGCNCATTTTTATAAAACTGCNTTTGGATTTCAATCATTTGCCTACAGAGGACTAGAAACAGGAAGTAAAGATTCTGTTTCCTATGTAATCAAACAAGATAAAATAAAACTAATATTNACTACACCNNTAAACTCCAAGTCTCNAATNAACGNACATATTGTTCGNCANGGAGATGGTGTTAAAGTGGTAGCGCTNTGGGTTGAAGATGCAAGAAAAGCATATGAAGAAACCACAAGTAGAGGTGCNNAATCNTATATGGANCCTACTGTTGAANCNGATGAAGATGGAGAAGTAGTTCGCGCAGGTATTTANACTTACGGAGAAACCATNCANATGTTTGTGGAAAGAAAAAATTACAATGGAACGTTCATGCCAGGGTTTAAAAAATGGGAATCTGATTATAACCCCTCTTCTATTGGTTTAAAATACATTGATCATATGGTAGGCAATGTAGGTTGGGGAGAGATGAATACTTGGGTAAAATGGTATGAAGATGTCATGGGATTTGAAAACTTTTTATCTTTTGACGACACCCAAATCCATACTGAATATTCTGCACTCATGAGCAAAGTAATGAGTAATGGAAATGGTAGAATTAAATTCCCTATAAATGAACCTGCAGAAGGTAAAAAGAAATCGCAAATTGAAGAATACCTCGACTTTTATGAAGGTCCTGGAGTTCAACATATTGCCGTAGCTACAAACGATATTATTGGCACCGTTACAGAAATGAGAAAACGAGGTGTAGAATTTTTAAGTACTCCTCCAGATGAATATTACAAAGCAGTCCCGCTGAGGCTAGAAGAACACAACCATCAACTAGGTGAGGATATAGAAAAACTAAAAAGTTTAGGGATCATGATAGATGCTGATGAAGAAGGTTACTTATTGCAAATTTTCACAAAACCTGTTGAAGACCGACCAACTCTTTTCTTTGAAATTATTCAACGAATGGGAGCTTTAGGTTTTGGAGCAGGTAATTTTAAAGCTTTATTTGAAGCGATAGAAAGAGAACAAGAAAAAAGAGGTACTCTTTAATATTTAGCAAGTGGATAAACTCATAAACGATATTTCTAAAAAGTTTGAAGCATTGGGACAAAATGCAGAGACTCATTTTGAGGGACTTTTGCATGGCAAACCCTTAAATTATTGGGACTATATTCAAACGGATGCCTTACTAAATCTTCAAATTCAACGCTCAACTTTACCAGATGAAATGGTATTCATCGTATACCACCAAATCAATGAACTATTATTTAAAATGATTCTTTGGGAAATTGAGCAAGTGGCTTTTAAAAAAGATCTCAAGGCTGACTTTTTCAGTAGCCGATTAGATCGAATCAGTCGCTATTTTGATATGTTGAGTAGTTCTTTTAAGATTATGGGAGAAGGCATGGATGTAGAGCAGTATATGAAGTTCAGAAAAACATTAGCCCCAGCAAGTGGTTTTCAAAGTGCTCAATACAGGATGATTGAATTTGCAAGTACAGAGTTAATTAATTTAATTGATTACAGATTCAGATCTACCATTAATAGAAATACTCCTTTTAGACATGCTTTTGAACACTTGTATTGGCAAGCTGCTGGTAAAGACCACCAAACAGGAGAAAAATCATTGATGATTCGTCTTTTCGAGGAAAAGTACATGGATACTTTCATTCGATTTATGAAAGATTATAACACCCGTAACATTTGGACACTTTTTCAAAACCTTCCTTCTAACGAAAAGGAAAATCTGAAATTAGTCAATTCATTGAGACATTACGACCACACTGTTAATGTAAAATGGGTCATGGAACACTACAACACAGCTAGCCATTATTTAGAAAGTGGGAAGAAAAAAGAAGAAGCTACTGGCGGAAGTGATTGGAAAAAATACATGCATCCAAAATACCAACGTAGGGTGTTTTTTCCTAAATTATGGTCAGCCAATGAAATGAAGAATTGGGGTGAACAAAATTTAGAAGGTCACGAAATACTTACTAATTTTGACGAAATTGAAATTTAACTCATGGAAGACGCTAAAAAATTAGAAGCTTTTCAAGCTAAAATCGATGCTGATATAAAAATTGAGCCTAAAGACTGGATGCCTGAAAAATACAGGCAAACTTTAATTAGACAAATTTCACAACACGCTCATTCTGAAGTCATAGGAATGCAGCCTGAAGGCAACTGGCTGACAAGAGCCCCAAGTTTAAGAAGTAAGAAAATACTTATGGCTAAAATTCAAGACGAAGCTGGTCATGGATTGTATTTATACTGTGCTGCAGAAACACTAGGTGTTAAAAGAGAACAATTCTTAGAATGGCTTCATGAAGGAAAAGCAAAGTATTCTAGCGTTTTTAATTATCCAACTTTAACATGGGCAGATATTGGAGCCATCGGATGGCTAGTTGATGGTGCTGCCATTGTAAATCAGGTTTCTTTACAGGGAACATCTTACGGCCCCTACTCAAGGGCAATGGTTAAAATTTGTATGGAAGAAAGCTTTCATCAAAGACAAGGCTATGAAATAATGGTAACCTTAGCTAATGGAACAGAAGAACAAAAAGAAATGGCACAAGACGCATTAAATAGATGGTGGTGGCCCTCTATTATGATGTTTGGACCACATGATGCAGATAGCGCGCACTCTAATCAGTCCCTAAAATGGAAAATCAAAAGAGAATCCAATGATGAATTGCGTCAAAAGTTTATTGATAAGACTGTTGAACAAGGCCTTCACATAGGGCTTACTTTTCCCGACCCAGATCTTAAATGGAACGAAGAAAAAGGNCATTATGACTTTGGAGCAATTGATTGGGATGAATTTTGGAACGTGGTTAAAGGATATGGTGCTGGTAATAAAAAAAGATTAGCACACCATAAAGAAGCGCATGAAGTGGGTAGTTGGGTNAGAGAAGCTGCTATAGCTTATGCCAATAAAAAAAATAATATTCAAAAATCAGCTTAATGGAAAAAGATAATCAGGGAATATTATGGGAAGTATTTATTCAAGTAAAAGCAGGTAGACCATTTAAACATGTGGGNAGTTTACATGCCTATGATAAAGAAATGGCTATGCAATCAGCAAGAGATCTATTTACAAGACGAAATGAAGGTAATGGNATTTGGATAGTAAAAGCTGATGATATTATTTCGTCTCAATCNGTTGACGATGAAGCTTTTTTTGATCCATCCAATGATAAAGTTTACAGACACCCTACTTTTTATGAAGTTCCTGATGGGGTAAAACATATTTAATGAACCAAAATTTATACGAATATTGCTTGAGGCTTGGTGATAGCGCCTTAATACTAAGTCAACGAATTGGTGAATATTGCAGTAAAGCCCCTCACTTAGAAGAGGATTTGGCCATAACCAATGTTGGTCTTGATTTATTAGGNCAAGCAGAGAATTTCCTAAACTATGCTGCAAGTCTAAANNGTGATTTATCAGCTGATGATTTAGCCTTTAAAAGGAAAGAAAAAGACTTTAGGTCATTGCATCTTGTAGAAGTGCCAAATTTTGATTTTGCCTATGTATTGGCAAGACAATTTTTTATGGACGTATANCACAACNTACTNTATNCAGGTCTTNCTGAAAGCAAAGATGAANCAATATCAGGCATAAGTAAAAAATCTATAAAAGAAGTTCGATATCACCTTCAGCGTAGTACAGATTGGATAATAAGATTAGGTCATGGAACTGCTGAAAGCAACACGAGAATACAAGAAGCAATTAATGAATTGTGGATGTATACAGATGAGTTGTTTTATGACAACGAAGTGGANAAAGAAATGATAAAAATTGGCATTGGNATATCTAATGAAGATTTAAAAAATGACTGGTTAAGTACNGTATCTAAGGCTCTTGAAGAAGGTGGGTTAATTGTTCCTGAAAACATACCNTACACATTACAGTACGGTAAAGATGGATTTCANACCGAATACATGGGNTACTTACTGGCAGAAATGCAACATTTGCCCTTACTATACCCTGATGCTAAATGGTAGTATTTCTANTGGTTTAATTTCTCTTGGATTTTTACATAGCGCATAAATACTCCCATGCTAGAAAGTTTACATACGATATAACCCGTTTTTCCATCCAANAACCCACCCCTTAGAATAAAATCTCTNAAAAACCGAAATGCTGGTTTAAGTATAAAATGAAAAAAATGAGGTGGTCTACTTTTTAAATGATCTTGAGCNCTCCAAGTAGAATACCTATCCCACTTTTCCATATANTGNGCAATGCTTTTAAAAGTATAATGCANTAGTGGNGATTTCATCTTCCCTACTTTACCAGAACATATTACTTCAGCATGAACCTTTTTNTCTTCATATTGACATACNTCTTTNCGTANTAATCGAATNACTTTATCTCCTTGCCAACCTGAAAAACGAACTTTCTTGCCCATAAAATGATTTTGTCTAGGAATCCAAAAGGCNTCATATGTAGTTNTCTCTTTTTTGAGTTTTAATATTTCTTCTTTCAAAGANTCATTTACNCTTTCATCTGCATCTAAAATAAANACCCAATCATATTTTGCTTGTGGAATAGCCCAATTTTTCTGGGAAGCAGAATATTGGTAAGCTCGTTGCAAAATTTTAACTCCTTTTGATTGAGCAAGTGCTAAAGTCTTATCTGTNCTAAATGANTCAACCACAATAATCTCATCAGCCCAACTTACTGATTCAATAGCATCAACTATATGATCTTCCTCATTAAAAACAGGTATAATAGCACTTATTTGCATCACGTATAATGTTTAACAAAGGTATTATTTTATCATATTTTCTTCTAAATATTTAATTAATAAGAAAATGAGATTTAATATTACATTTTTAATTCTGATAAATAATCATGAAATATAATTTAAGCGAAATTACAGAGATAATTAAAAATAGAAGGACTATATACCCTCAATTCTATTCTTCAAGAAAAGTACACAAAGAAATNATAGAACATTTATTACAAAATGCTACNTGGGCNCCAACACATGGCATGACTCAACCCTGGAGATTCAAAGTGTTTACTGAAGAAAGCCGAAAAACATTAAGTGATACACTCTCTATGTTATATAAACAGCTTACACCAACTAAAAACTTTAGAGAAGATAAGTTTGCCAAAATGCAAGCTAGACCATTTCAAGCTTCTGCCGTCATAGTTGCTTACATGAAAAGAGGTGACAACCCTAAAATACCTGAAATAGAAGAAATTTCATCAGTTGCATGTGCCATTCAAAATCTTTGTCTAACTGCCACTGCATACGGAATTGGGTCTTTCTGGTCTACACCCAAAATCATTTATACTAAAGAAATGAATGACTTTCTCAAAATTAGTGATGAAGATAAATGTATGGGAATTATCTACCTAGGTTATCCCAATGATGAATGGCCTAAAGGACAAAGAAAGCCTATAGAATACCTTACAGAGTGGTATAACTAAACTATTGGATTATGGATGATATGGATGAAGGGTTTTTAAAATTAACCAACCACAAAGACCACCCCACTAATAAAGCATATAAAGTTTTCTTCTTTTATCAAGAGGATAAAGCGTTATATTTTGAAAAACTACTTATTGAAAATAACCTATTTTTTGAGCGGGGTGAAGAAAATTCTAATAAAGGAGTGGTTTATCTTTTTGGGATTAGAAAAACAGATAATCAAAAAGCTTTGCAATTAAATTATGAAACTTTAGGAGAATTTAGATCTCCTTTAATAAAACAACGTTGGGGACGAATAGTCGTTATTACCTTTTGTGCGTTACTTATTATCTTTGCTATTATATCCTACTTGCAAAACCAGCATTGAGAACTACCTATTACATAACATTATTGATTGCTGTTTTTTTTTGCACACCATTGTGTTGCTTGAGGGGCGCGGCAATTAGTGCTGGAGGCGTTGGCGGCTAGGAGTACAGCTG
>PBXW01000073.1 GCA_002727735.1 Crocinitomicaceae bacterium | reverse complement strand
ACAACATCTGATTCGTAAACATCTTTTCTAGAAGCTACAACAGCTCCTGCTTCAATGTAGTTTTCATCAGTGAAATTAGAACCTTCACCGGCATTTTTTTCAACTAAAACTTGAAATCCATTTTTCGTAAATTGTTTTACAATTGTTGGAGTTATAGCAACTCTAGTTTCATGAGCAACTATTTCTTTTGGAACACCTATTTTCAAAACTTAATTTTAATTAATACTAAAATAAATTCTTTGTAAAATAAGAATAATTAGCATTTGTGCTAACTCTGTATATATAAAATAACATCAAAAAGAAGATGTAATATGATGAAATTTAACTTAAAATTTCTTTGTTAAATTTTTCCCAAGAATATTCATTAGCTTTTAATTTCACGCCATTATTTATCTTTTTCCTTAGCTCTTCATTACTGAAAAATTCAATAATATGCTTTGAAATATTAGATGAATTTGGAGCTGAAACTAAACCATCTTCATTATGATTTACTACTTCTGGTAATCCACCTACTTCATTTACAATCATAGGCTTTTGATAATAGATAGCTAATTGTGTAATACCACTTTGAGTTGCAGTAATATATGGGAGTATAATTAAATCAGCTACCTCAAAGTAACTAGGAACATCTTTTTTTGGTATAAAGTGATCAAATATGAGAATGTTTTCCAATTTAAGCTCATTAATCAATTGTTCATATTTGGTTTTATCTTCATAAAATTCACCTGCTATGATGAGTTTTATTTTCATTTCTCTTATTTTGGGATGACTCATGGCTTCTATGGCCAAGTCTAATCCCTTGTATTTCCTTATTAAGCCAAAAAACAAAATATATTTACCATCCTGGATATTTAACAAATTTAGTGCATCTTCTTTTTTTGGCTTTTCTCCGAATGTGTTGTAAACTGGATGAAACAGCGTTTTAACTTTAGCTGAGGGATTAATTGAATTTATTTCATCAGCTACTTTATTACTTAGAGTAAAAAGCATTGAACACTGATTAATAAAGTATCTCACTAATTTTACATCTCCAATTCTTTTTTCATGAGGTATAGCATTATCTACTATTGCACAAACTTCTACACCTTTTCTTTTNAATCTTTTTGCTATGTAACCTAAACATGGTCCAAAAAAAGGCATCCAAAAACGAATAAATACTTTGTCTGGGTTTAAGTTTAAAATATACTTATAGGTTTTAATCCATGAAATAGGATTAATTGAGTTAATAAGGTGTTTTATTTCAAATGAAAAATGCTTCTCTCTATTTACTCTGTATTGTGTTTTTCCTGGAAATAAAATACTTGGATATTGGAGTTTGAAAGAAACGATTGTTACTTGATGTCCAGCATCAATCAACGATTCAGCAAAAGCTTCATTAAAGTCAGCAATTCCTCCTCTTAGTGGATGAGCAGGACCAACAATTACGATTTTACTCATTAATATTGACTTTATCTCTTATCTGATATATATTTCTTTTNGGTGANCTTCTAGAAATCATTTCTCCAATAAATCCAGCTAAGAACAATTGAACACCCAAAATTAGTGCTGTTAATGCNATATAGAACTCCGTTCTATTTGCTATTAGTTTTGCCCCTTTGTTGAGAAATAGTTTGTCAATTCCCATNTAANTCAGAAATGCAATGCTTATAAAGAACATCAGTGTTCCAAGACTNCCAAAAAGGTGCATGGGTCTTTTTCCATATTTACCCATAAAAGTAATGCTAAATAAATCTAAAAATCCAAAAATAAATCGTTCTAATCCAAACTTTGTAACTCCATGTTTTCTTGGGTAATGAACTACAGGTTTTTCTGTAATATTTTGAAATCCAGCCCATTTAGCTATTAGAGGAATATACCTGTGCATNTCTCCNTANACCTCNATATTNTTAATTACATCTTGTTTNTAGGCTTTNAGCCCACAGTTCATNTCATGTAATTTAATACCNGAAACTTTTCTNGTNACACCATTGTATAGTTTAGTTGGAATTGTTTTNGAAAGGGGATCTTTTCTATCTTTTTTCCAACCAGATACAATATCATAACCATCTTCCTTAATCATTTTANATAATGATGGTATTTCGTCTGGTGAATCNTGTAAATCTGCATCCATGGTAATGACTACATTACCTATTGCATGTTCAAAACCTACATTGAGTGCTGCAGATTTGCCATAATTTCTTCTAAAAGATATCCCTTTAATATGTGAATTGGTTTTAGATAAACTAGAAATAACATCCCATGAGCTATCATTTGANCCATCGTTAATAAAAAGAATTTCATATGAAATATCATNTTTTTCACAAACTTCTTTANTCCAGTTNGCCAGTTCTGANAAAGATTCCTCTTCATTGAAGAGTGGTATTACTAANGACAAATCAATTTTCATCTGAACAAATATATTCAAGAATAGTCATTAGCAAAGTGGTTAAAATTTTATTTTAGATAATAAATGTTAATCTTTTAAAAATTATAGGTATAAAATTGTCATTTAATACCTTATAATTATGTTTGCAGTGTAAATGAAATCACTAATTTTTAAAGAAGTTCGTTCCTACCTNAGCTCTATTATTGGATTTATTACCATAATAGTTTTTCTTATCATCACTGGAACATTTTTGTGGTTAATACCTGGTAATTTCAATATTTTAAATTTAGGAGAAGCATCATTGATACCATTCTTTAAATTGACTCCTTATATATACCTCATTCTTATCCCAAGCTTTACTATGAAGCTATTTGCCGAAGAAAAGCGTACTGGAACTATTGAATTATTAGCCACAAAACCACTTTCTGATTTGCAAATNGTTACAGCAAAATTTATNTCTGGATTTCTACTTTCATTAATTACATTATTGCCAACATTAGTCTATTACTTCTCTATTTATTTATTAGGAGAAGAAGTTGGGAATATTGATCATTCTTCTACATTAGGNAGCTATATTGGGCTTATTCTATTGGCATCCTCTTTCGTTTCTATAGGTATGTTTAGCTCTTCAATGGTTAAGAATCAAATTGTAGCATTTATAGTTTCAGTAGTATTGATATATATATTTTATGAAGGTTTGTATTTATTAGCTGATTTGGTTATTCAACCTATTGACTATTATTTATCAAAATTTAGCATGCTNGAACATTTTAAGTCATTTGAAAGAGGTATAATCGATTCNAGNNATGTNNTATATTATNTTTCTNTANCNGTNTTTTTTATNNTNCTTACNAANCTNTTTTNCGNTTCAAAAAAATGAGAAANAATAACTACATAAAATTCATTGCAGTTGTTNCTTTTCTTGTAGTAATTAATTACTTCTTTTCCTTTTGGTTTTTTAGAATTGATTTATCAGAAGATAAAAAATATGAATTATCTAGTTACACTAAAGAAAAGCTAATAAAGCTAAATGATTACCTAAATATTGATGTCTTTTTAGTTGGGGATTTCCCAGTTGAAATTGAAAAATTAGAAAAAAGTCTTGAAGAAAAATTAGAAGAGCTTCGTGTTTATGGAGGACAGAATTTAACATTAAATTATATTGATTTAAATGAAGACGCTGAATTAGCTGAGGAATACAAAAAACAAGTATTTGACAATGGAAATGGTATAAAACCAGCTTACATTGATATTTTAAAAGATGATAAAAGAGAAATAGTTGAAATTTGGCCAGGTTTAGTATTAAAAATGGGAGATAAGACAGTTTCTATACAATTGTTATCTCCATCTTCAAGAGACAATCCCTACCCTATTAATCAAGCGATAACAAATTATTTTACTGATCATATAGAACAAAACCTTGTAGTTGGTTTAGATAAGTTGATTGGTACTGAGAAATACCATATTAATTTTTTACAAGGTCATGGAGAATTAACTGTTTATAGCCAAAGAGAAATATGGTATTATTTACAAAAGAATTTCAATGTAGANACNCTNAATATTTCAACAATAAAAACAGCCCTATACAACAAAGCTGTTGATTTAGGAAATAGTGATTATGATTCATTGCTGAATAATAATATTGACTCTATATTAATCAATAATAATTCCATACCAGTTTTAAACAACAAACGAATTTTATCNGGTTATTTTAGAAATTTATACTTAAAAGAATTTAAAAAAAATCAAANAAATCTTAGTGAAAGATTAGATGCATTAGATGAAACTGATTTATTGGTTATCTCTAAACCTACCTCTTCTTTTAGTGTTAAAGAACAATATGTAATTGATCAATTTATAATGAATGGAGGAAAAGTCATTTGGTTAATAGACATGATGGATGTTAATGAGGCTGCTTTAGCTCAAAACAATGTGCTTGTTCAAAATGATGTTTTAGATCATGAACTACAATCCTTTTTGTTTAAATATGGTGTGAGATTTAACAAAAATATGATTTGTGACAACCTTTGCTCTCCTGTTTTAAGAGAAGATAAACTTGGAATAGTTTCTAAGTGGTTTTTTTATCCTCAATTAAAAAATTATGATGATAATATACTGATGAAAAATGTTCTTCCAGTAAAAGGAAGATATGTTTGTTCTGTGGATACTGTTGGTGAAGAAAACTTAGTAAGAACTGCATTATTGCAAACTTCTAAGCAAACTAAAGTGATGAGACAAGCAAGAATTCAATATCAAAACACCAACAACTATGATCCATCATTATCANCTGATAATTCAGCCAATAAATCACTTACAGTTGGATGGTTGCTAGAGGGTGTTTTTCAATCAAACTTTAAAAATAGAAGGATTGCTAAAGATTTTATTAATAACTCATCCATTAGCTTTAAAGAAGAAAGTAATTCTACTAAAATGGCCTTTATTGGAGATGGAGATTTAACTAGAAATGAAACCATAGACAACAATAACCCAGTTCCATTGATGTTTGAAAAAACAAATTTCAATACACCATATTACGAAATGCCACTATATGGNAATGCTGATTTCTTTTTAAATTTGGTAGATAAAATGCTAGATCGTGATGATTTTATATCATTGAGATCAAAAATGAACCCTCCAAGGCTATTAAATAAAGAAGAGCTNAAAAACAAAACTAAATGGCAATTGATAAATTTGGTTTTGCCTGCTCTGNTAATTATCATATTTGGCATATCTAATNTATACTTGAGAAAATTAAAATATGAAGCTTAATTATTATTTTCTTTTACCTATTCTTTTTGGAGTTGCTCTTTTGACATCTAATTGCAATTCAAAAAANNCTGCTGTTGATTTAAAAGATTTTAGCATAAAAGACACTGCAAACATTTACAGCTTTACCATAGCTACTAGCAATCAAGACTCTATAACCATCACAAGAAATAATGAAAAGCGAGTTTGGATGATTAAAGAACCCCATTANAGAGCAACTAAATCTAGTGTTGATTTAATAATGGAAACTTTTTATAGAATAAAAATTAAACAAGATGTATCTAAAAATGCGGAAAAAAACGTAATAAAACGTTTAGCAGTAAATCATAAGCGGGTAGATATTTTTAATCAAAAAAATGAACTAATTAAAACATGGTACATAGGTTCTCCTACACCAGATCATTTGGGNACATTTATGTTNTTAAAAAAAGATGGGAAGAAAGGTTCTAGGCCTTATATAATGCATAAACCAGGCGTTTATGGNTCTTTAGATATTCGTTTCTTTACTGATTGGACCTCATGGAGGTCTCCACAAATTTTTCATTACCCTAATTCATATGACATTCAATCAGTTAAAGTATCATATAATGATTTCGANCATGAAAGTTTCTCCATTAAAAGGAAAAATAAAGATATTTTATTAAGCAATCAGAATGATTCGACTATTGAAAATTTTGATACAATTCAATTAAAACATTATCTAACACACTACAATAATATATGCTATAATAAAATCATGTTTGTGAATCAACATGACAAAGATTCTTTATTTGCGTTGGAACCATTCATCGAAATAGAATTGNACAACACATCAAATAAAAAGACAAAGGTTGATTTTTGGAGGATNAAAGATGAAAATTCCACAACAGGTTGGGATAAAGAATATGGATTAATTAGAGTTAATGGTAATAATGAATTACTAAGAGCACAATATTTTAATTGGGATATATTATTTAAACCCCTTTCATTCTTTTCAACTGATATCATAAAGTAGCTGTTAATAAATATAAAATCAATAGATATTATATTTAAAAAACTATGTTGATATTTACCACGATTACACAAAAATTTAAAAATGAAATTCATCGTTTCTAGTCAAGCATTATTCAAAAAGTTACAAACTATTTCAGGAGTGCTTAATACCTCAAACACACTTCCAATTCTTGATAATTTTTTATTTGAAGTCAAGGAAAATAACTTAAANATTTCTTGTTCTGATCTTGAATCAACCATGACTTCTTCCCTACCCGTAGAGTCAAAAAATGAAGGTAGCATTGCAATTCCAGCCAAAATTTTACTAGATATACTTAAGACATTTCCAGATCATCCTCTTACTTTTTCAATTGATNAAAAAATGGGAGTTGAAATTTCTTCAGATTATGGTAAATATAAATTGAGTGGTTTTTCTGGAGATGAATTTCCAAAGTCTCCAGTTATTGAATCTCCTTCGTCAGTTAATTTAGATGCTTACATTATTCAAAGAGCAATAGAAAAATCAATTTTTGCTACTGGAAATGATGATTTAAGACCAGTAATGAGTGGTGTTTTTATACAGCTTTCTGAAAATGACATGACATTTGTTGCTACTGATGCACATAAGCTTGTGAGATATCGTAGAACAGATGTTAATGCATCAAATGCATCTTCTTTTATTATCCCTAAAAAACCTATGAATTTGCTTAAAGGTATTTTACAAAATATAGAAGGTGATGTAAATGTTGAATTTAATGAGTCTAATGTTAGTTTTTCTTTTGATAAAACTATCTTGACTTGCAGATTGATTGATGGTAAATACCCTAACTATGAGGCTGTTATTCCTAAAGAGAATCCCAACAGATTAACCATTGAAAGAAATTCTTTTTTACAGTCTATAAGAAGGGTAAGTATTTTCGCAAACAAAACTACACATCAAGTTAGACTTAAAATTAATGGTAGTGAATTAAATATAAGTGCAGAAGATATTGATTTCTCTAATGAAGCTAGCGAAAGATTAACATGTTCTTATGAAGGTGAGTCCATTGAAATAGGGTTTAATTCAAGATTTTTAATTGAAATGTTAAATAATATCGACACTGACAATGTTGTTATTGAACTCAGTGCTCCTCATAGAGCTGGTATAATAGTACCAGAATCTAATGAAGATGGTGAAGATGTTTTGATGCTTGTTATGCCAGTGATGCTAAACAATTAGAAATACTTATAAATCTTATCTAAGTTATTTCTCTCTATTTTAGTTAGCAAATCATTTACTCTATAATTTAATGGGATATACCATTTTTTATGGTTAAACATATCTCTAGTTTCATTATTAAAGAATATTAATCCATGTTTTGCTAAAATTTCCTCTGTTATATATATCAGCTCATTTGTTGATAATTCATCTAATTCTGATGTGCTTATTTCTCGTTGTGAAAATTCGGGATATGTTCCTAGTGTTACATCATATTCATAATTTCTTTTTTCTAAAAAAATAGAATCTACTTGTTCTACATCTATGAGTTGTACAATGCCATTTAAAGTCATGTTTTCTAAAGACAAAGACAAGTCATAAAAGTGCTTATTTAAATTATTATTTTCTGTTAACCCAATTTTAAAATGAATTTCATCAGCTGTAGCATACCATCCCTGAAAAAGTTTAAATGTTGTATCAAGTATAATATAACCAGCAACCATTTGATTAGAAGTACTCGTGATGTTTAATGAAATCCAATTTTCATTAAGATTACCAAACCAAGAACCCAGTAATTCAAATTTACCTATTTCATTTTTCTTCTCGTGATTTAAGACTTCTAAATGCTTTGTAATTTCTAATTGATTACTTGCATTATGTTGACTTAAATCATGATTGTAATACACAGGATTTAAATTATTATCAATCAATTGGTTATGGTCAAGAGGTTCTTCTTTACATTGAATAAAAAATAAAACTAAAATAACAACTAAGTACTTTTGCATAAGTACCTAATTTAATAAAATTATCGAATGATTTTATCTAAAGTTGGAGATAGTTTTCGTAATAATATCAATACAACTGTCCAATTGTTCTTTGGTAATAACTAATGGTGGAGCAAACCTTATAATATTTCCATGTGTAGGTTTGGCAAGCAGGCCATTTTCTTTCATTTTAACACATAAATCCCATGCTGTTGAACTATCTGGTTCATCATTGATAACAATTGCATTGAGTAAACCTTTTCCACGAACAAGAGAAACTAATTCAGATGTAGCAATAAATTCTTTCATTCTTTCTCTAAAATAGTTACCAAGATTGTAAGCTTTTTCAGCTAGCTTTTCATCTATAACAACTTCTAAAGCTGCTTGAGCTACTGCACAGGCAAGCGGATTACCACCAAACGTAGAACCATGTTCCCCAGGCTGTATACATAACATTACTTCATCATTAGCAAAAACTGCAGAAACTGGAAATACACCACCAGATAATGCTTTTCCTAAAATTAGAATATCTGGCTTAGCATTCTCATAATCTGTGGCTAACATTTTTCCTGTCCTAGCAATACCTGTCTGAACTTCATCCGCAATAAAAAGTACATTGTACTTATCACATAATTTTCTAACCCCCTCTAAATAACCTTCATCAGGTACAACAACACCAGCTTCACCTTGTATAGGCTCAACCATAAATGCGGCAACATTTGGATCTTTTAATTCAATCTCTAATGCATTTAGGTCATTATATGGAATAAGATCATAACCAGGCATGTAAGGACCAAAACCTTTGTAAGAGACAGGATCATCAGAACTAGATATGGCTGCAAGTGTTCTACCCCAAAAATTTCCTTTGGCAAAAATAATTCTTGCTTTATTCTCTTCAATACCTTTCTTTAAATAGCCCCATTTTCTTGCCAATTTATTTGCTGTTTCTCCACCTTCAACACCTGTATTCATTGGAAGAACTTTATCATATCCAAATAAGTCACACATGAATTTTTCATATTCTCCAAGTTTCGAATTATAAAAAGCCCTACTTGTCAATGTTAATTTTTTAGATTGTTCAATTAATGCATTGATGATTTTAGGATGGCAGTGTCCTTGGTTAACAGCTGAATAAGCAGATAAAAAATCAAAATATTTATTCCCCTCACAGTCCCATACAAAAACACCTTCTCCTCTATCCAACACTACTGGAAGCGGGTGATAATTATGAGCACCGTATTTATCTTCAAGATTCATTAATGATTTAGAGTCCATAGCAATTTTTTTAACGGATTCAAATATATAAATATACCTTTGCATAATATGGAAAACCAAAAGAAACTTCAGAAGTCACTTATTTCAACTACAAGTAGATGTATGAAAGAATATAATATGATTGAAGATGGTGATCATATTATGATATGTATTTCGGGTGGAAAGGATAGTTTCACCATGTTAGATTTGATGATTCACTTTCAAAAATATGGTAACGTGAATTTTGATTTTACCGTAGTAAATATGGACCAGAAACAACCTGGTTTTCCGGAAGAAATTTTACCAAATTATTTAAATGAAATAGGTGTTAATTATTGTATCATTGAAAAAGACACTTATTCCATCGTAAAGGAGAAAATACCTGAAGGAAAAACAATGTGTAGCCTATGCTCAAGGTTAAGAAGAGGCACACTTTATGATAAAGCAAGAGAATTAGGCTGTAACAAATTAGCTTTAGGTCATCACCGAGATGATATTATTGAAACATTTTTTCTTAATCTCTTTTTTAGTGGAAAGATGGAAGCGATGCCTCCAAAATATAAAATTGATCAAGGAGATTTAATGGTAATAAGACCACTAGCCTATTGTAAAGAAGAGGAAATTATTTCTTATTCACAATGGAAGAACTACCCAATTATACCTTGTAATCTTTGTGGTTCACAAGAAAACCTTCAACGAAAAAAAATTAAATCTTTACTTTCAAAGTGGGAAGAAGAATACCCAAACAGAAAGTCAATAATTTTCAATGCGCTGAAAAATATCTCCCCTTCTCATTTATTGGATAATCAACTTTTTGATTTCAAAGAATTAACTACGGAGATTTTAGAAATTCCAGTAGATTAACTATTTTATTTTTCTGATAACTGAAATGTGATTAGAGGTTCCAGACATGTGAAACTTAGCATTAGTATATGCAATAATCAACTTTTTAATTTTGAATTGTGTTCCCCAAGATATTCCACTTGTACCTGGTCTTGATGTAGGTTGAAGGTTCATTCTATTTAAAAAATTATACCCAAATCTAAAATGAAAATTGTCACTAAATAACAATTCTGTTCCCAAGGTTAAATGACTAAAAAAACTTCTACCAAAATTCTCTAAGGAATTATCATTTTCTGTATTTGAAGATAGCATATCCCATCTTTCCAAATGTTTGTAACTCAAATTAAAACGAATAGGTGCGTGTTCTAATTTTTTATTAATTCCTAATTCACCTGTAAAGGGAAGCCTGTATCGTATACCTGATTGATAATATTTTTTTAATGGTCCTCCTAAATTTTTAACTAAAATAAATGATCCAAAATCTTTAGACTTATCGTAATAAGTTATTGACAAATCTGATGCAAATGCTAAAGCATTGTATTGCTCATAAAAAGAGCCGACAAATTTTAAATTTAATCCCATTTGAAGATTNTTTGTCAGTCTTTTAGCATGACCAATTTGAAGTAAAATATCATTGGCACTAAATTGTTGTCCTGAAAAATCTCCCGATGGATCAGCGTAGTCAAATTGACCATAATTACAGTAAGTAAGACTGGTAGAAAAAATGCCAATTTCATTGATTTTAAAAATATAACTTAGAATAGCTATATCTGTATCAGCAAAGTAGTTCACATAATTCATTAATAATGAACCCTCTTGTTCTTTGGTAAGATTAGATGGCAATAACAATGATGTTGAAGGGTCATGGTCAAAAACACCAACATTTGTACCACCTAAAGCACTAATTCTTGCTGTAGTATTAAAATTTAATGCATTAAAAGTGGTATTTGATTGACCAAAATGAATCAAAGAAATAAAGATATATATNGTCAATAATAAATTACGCATTAATGGATAACGATAAAATTAGATTATTATTCTTAGACATTGAATCTGAAATGCATGATATCACCATCTTCAGGTATATAATCTTTTCCTTGAATCATTAATTTACCTGCATCTTTCACAGCTGATTCAGTACCATATTTAAGATAATCAATATAATTAATGACTTCAGCTCTTATAAAACCTTTTTCAAAATCAGAATGTATAACTCCAGCAGCTTCTGGTGCAGTCATTCCTTTTCTTATTGTCCAAGCTCTAACCTCTTTTTCACCAGCAGTAAAATAGGTTTGTAAATTCAATAATTGATAAGCCTTTTTAATTAATTTGCTTACACCTGGCTCCTCTAATCCCAAGTCATCTAAAAATAGTTTTCTTTCTTCGTAATCTTCAAGNTCTGCAATATCTGCTTCAATAGCAGCACCTAATATAAGAAGTTCTGCATCTTCGGATGATATATCATCCTTAACAATTTCAACGTAATTATTTCCATTTTTAACTGCACTTTCTTCCACATTACANATNTACATNACAGGTTTAGCNGTNATCAATTGNAANTCATTTAANTATTCAATTTGNGATTTATCTAANTCNATTGANCTTACNNANTGNCCTTTTAATAAATGCTCTTTTACTANTTCATAGGTGTCATATACNTTTTTTGCATCTTTATCACCAGATTTAGCTTTTCTCTCAATAGCACCAAGTCTTTTCTCAATAGTTTCTAGGTCTTTTAATTGAAGTTCCATGTCAATGATTTCTTTATCAGAAATAGGGTCTACTTTTCCATCAACATGAACAACATTATCATCATCAAAACATCTTAATACATGTATAATCGCATCAACTTCTCTAATATTAGCCAAGAATTGATTACCAAGTCCCTCTCCCTTGTGAGCACCTTTTACGAGTCCAGCAATATCAACAATTTCTATTGTTGTAGGGATTACCTTTTGAGGATTTACTAGCTCTTCAAGTTTAGTTAATCTTTCGTCAGGAACTGTAATTGTACCTACATTTGGTTCAATTGTNCAAAAAGGAAAATTTGCTGATTGAGCTTTTGCATTAGATAAACAATTGAATAAAGTTGATTTACCCACATTTGGCAAACCAACAATTCCACATTTTAAAGCCATAGAGAAATTTTTAGCACGTAAAATTAATGCTTATTTATTACTTACAACATCATAATTTAAAGAAATGAAATTGATCTCTTAATGATAGTTTTTTTCGAAAGTTGTTAACACTGCTATTATGGTTGAAGTATATGTTTATTTTTGAGGCATAATTTAGAGCTATGCAAGACTATAATTTAAATGAATTAAATGAACTAGGTTCACAAATAAGAAGGGATATTGTTCGAATGGTACATGCCCAAAATTCTGGTCACCCAGGNGGGTCATTAGGGTGTGTAGAATACTTTATAGCTTTATATAAGGTGGTAATGAATCATAATAGCCAGTTNAACATGGATGGCAAAAATGAAGATTTATTCTTTCTTTCTAATGGTCATATTTCTCCAGTTTTTTATTCCATACTAGCTAGAACAGGATATTTTCCTATTGATGAACTAAAAACATTTAGAAAAATTGACTCAAGGCTTCAAGGTCATCCAACTACTCACGAAGGACTTCCTGGTGTTAGAGTAGCCAGCGGTTCATTAGGTCAAGGATTAAGTGTTGCTNTTGGTGCTGCCCTAACTAAAAAGTTAAATAAAGACAAAAGCATTATTTACACCCTTCATGGAGATGGTGAACTACAAGAAGGCCAAATTTGGGAAGCTGCTATGTTTGCTTCAGCTCATAAGGTAGATAATATAATTTCCACTATTGATTACAATGGAAGACAGATTGATGGCGATGTTGATGATGTTATCCCCTTAGGAAATATTGAAGATAAATGGAAAGCATTTGGATGGGAAACCTTAAGTTGTGATGGAAATAGTCAAGAAGAAATAATACAATCACTAAATAATGCCAAAAAAATGACTGGAAAAGGGAAACCAATCATGATTATTATGAAAACAGAAATGGGGTTTGGTGTTGATTTCATGATGGGTTCACACAANTGGCATGGTGTAGCTCCTAATGATGAACAATTAGCAGATGCANTNAGTCANAACCCTGAAACTATAGGNGATTATTAATTTTTGGAATCAATTTTGTAGTTANTGTATTCATGAAAAATCTCATTAAATACATATNATTTTTATTTGTAATTATCTCATNTACNTCNTTTGGNCANGAAAATGANAGTAGAATTAGAATACTATTCATTTTTGATGGNTCTAANAGNATGAATGCTCAATGGGAAAATAGCAGTAANATTATGGTTGCCAAGAAATTAATGACTCAAACTATGGACAGCCTNAANATGCTTGAAAATGTTGACTTGGCTTTGAGAATATATGGACATCAAACTAGNATTGCTCCTGGNAAACAAGATTGTTCAGACACAAAATTAGAAGTTCCATTTGCTAGTGCGAAAGAAAATTACAGTAATATCATTACTCAAATAAGAGCTCTAGAACCTAAAGGTACTACTCCTATTGCTAGATCATTAGAATACGCTGCAGAGGATTTTCCTTCTTGTGAGGATTGTAGAAACATTATAATTTTAATTACAGATGGTATTGAAGCATGTGATGAAGATCCTTGTGCAGTGGCACTAGCATTAAAAAAGAAAAATATAAAGCTAAAGCCATTTGTAATTGGATTAGGTCTTGACACATCATATTTGGATCAATTTAATTGTATTGGGGAGTTTTTAAGCGCTGACACTGAAGATTCTTTTAAAGGAGTTTTAAAATTCGTAATTAGTCAAGCACTAAATAATACTACAGTACAAGTAAACCTAAACAACATTAATAAACTCCCAAGAGAAACGGATGTAACCATGAGTTTTTATAATGCTCAGAATAATAAACTAATGCATACTTATGTTCACACATTAAATAGAAATGAATTACCTGATACTTTTGCATTAGATCCATTGTATACATATAATTTAATAGTACACACCATACCTGAAGTTTCTGTAGAAGAGATTAAGCTGATTCCTGGAAAGCATAACATTATTGAAGCTAACACACCTCAGGGTATTCTCAAATTAAATATGCAGGGCACAAACAGCTTATACACTGGAATAAATGGAATTTTAAGAAAATTAGATAACCCAAGAACACTAAACGTTCACAATATGAACACTGAAAAAGAATACTTGGTTGGAGATTATCAATTAGAACTATTGACCCTACCTAGGTTATATTTTGATGATGTATCAATCAAACAAAGTTCAATTACTGAAATTACTATCCCTTTATATGGTTCTGCACAAATTTCTAAAAGTAGTGGTCCAGCATCCTTATTTGTAAGAGAAAAAGGAATGAATAAATGGATTTATGATTTTGATAATGAAAGATGTATTGAGAATTTGAACCTGCAACCAGGTAAATACATCATTTCTTTTAGAAATAGTAGATCAAAAAGTATGGCACATACTATTTTAAAGGAATTTAAAATCTCTTCAGGACAAAATATTAATATAAATTTATAGATATGAATATGGAAATATTAGGAAATAACGATACAAGGTCTGGATTTGGAGCAGGTCTTTCATTTTTAGGAGAAAGTAATCCAAATGTTGTAGCATTATGTGCTGATTTGACTGGTTCATTGAAAATGAATGATTTTCAAAACAAGTATCCTGATCGATTTTTTCAGGTTGGTATAGCCGAAGCCAACATGATGGGAATTGCAGCTGGTTTAACAATAGGTGGAAAAATCCCATTTACAGGAACATTTGCTAATTTTTCTACAAGTAGAGTTTATGATCAAGTAAGACAATCTATAGCCTATTCAGGAAAAAATGTGAAAATTTGTGCTTCACATGCTGGACTTACTCTTGGTGAAGATGGTGCAACTCATCAGGTTTTAGAAGATATTGGCATGATGAAAATGCTTCCTGGTATGACAGTGATAAATCCTTGTGATTACAATCAAACTAAAGCTGCAACCATTGCTATAGCAGACCATAGTGGTCCAGTATATTTAAGGTTTGGAAGACCAAAAGTACCCATTTTCATTCCAGAAAATCAAAAATTTGAAATAGGAAAAGGATTATTACTAAATGAAGGTTCAGATGTAACTATTTTTGCCACTGGCCATTTAGTTTGGGAAGCAGTAGAAGCAGTAAAATCTTTAGCAGCCCAAGGGATATCAGCAGAACTAATTAATATTCATACCATTAAACCTTTGGATGATGAATGCATCTTATCTTCAGTAGCTAAAACAAAGTGTGTGGTAACTGCTGAGGAACATCAAATAGCTGGTGGTATGGGTGAATCCATAGCCAAATTATTAGCTAGTAATTCCCCTACTCCTATGGAGTTTGTAGCTGTTAACGATAAATTTGGAGAAAGCGGTAAACCAGCAGATTTAATGAAAAAGTACGGTTTACATTCATCTAATATTATTGAAGCCACTCATCGCGTTCTAAAGCGTAAATGAATGGTTTTACATGGTTAAAAGTGAAATAGAAAAACAAATAATCCTTCTATTTAAGAATCCCAAAACAAAAACGGAGGGATTCAATTTATTTGTAGATACATTTAAAAAAGCACTTTACTTTCAAATAAGACGTATTTTAATCTATCATGAAGATACAAACGATGTCCTTCAAGAAGTTTTCATAAAATGCTGGAAAGGACTAAATAATTTTAATCAACAATCAAAATTATCAACTTGGGTATATAGGATAACTTATAATGAAACTATTCAATGGATAAGAAAAAATAAAAAAATGAAAATTGTTGATCATGATATTCCTATTGAAATAAGCTCTAATAATGAACACATTTTTGATAAAAATGGAGATGAAATAAGTAAGCTTCTAGAAACTGCAGTATTAAAATTACCTCACAAACAAAAAATGGTATTTCAACTTAAATATTTTCAAAACCTTAAATATGATGAAATTCAATCTATTACTGGAGGAAGTATAGGTAATCTAAAATCATCTTATCATCATGCAGTTAAAAAAATTAAGNAATTTTTAAATGATAATAATTAAACCTTTTTTTTGTTGCCTCATCAAACGATAAATGAATAATAATAATGACATATTGAAATCTAAAATTGAAAGTGAGGATGTATATGCTATACCATCAGATTACTTTGAAAAACTTAATGGTCAATTACAAATTCAAATAGAATATCAAAAATCTAAATCGATTAGATATATAATTAGAATTGCAGCTACTATTTTGTTGATTATTGGAATAGGTTTCATTTATCATAATCAAAAATCAATTAATCCTATTTCTTATGAAAGTTTGATGGATGGAATGGATGAATACATTCATGAGGAGGATGAATTATTCTATGCATTTACAGATAATGAATTTCANAATGATGCATATGAAATTAATTCCTCTATAGACGAATATATTAACAATGAAATTAATTTTTACTAACTAAATTCAATTACTATGAAAAATACAATTAAAATATCATCAATAATCTTTTTGATGTTATTTGTAACTAATCAATTTACAGTTATAGCTCAAAAACCAGATCAATCACAAAACAAGGAACAAAGAGAGGCACGTAAAATAGCTTTTTTCACCATGAAAATGGAACTAACATCTGATGAATCTTTACGATTTTGGCCAGTNGTTAATGAAATGGAAGCAGAACTAAAAGCACTTAAAAAAGAAAATGCAGATGGAAGAAAGATGTTAAAAGATAAAAAAGAAATATCTGATAAGGAATTAGTAGAGATAATGGATGCACGTTTACAAATGAGTAAAGATGTTTTAGATATTAAAATTAAATATCATGAGAAATTTAAGGAAATTCTTCCCATAAAAAAGGTGGCTAAATATTATGAAGCAACAAAGGAATTTAAAAAAATGACCACAATGTGGAAATCAAACCAACCGAAAAAAGTAGAACGAAGATAATTTCACTATTAACATTTATAAATTTAAAGCATCANTNTACTGGTGCTTTTTTTTCTTCAATTACCATGAGTTAAACATTAGCTTGACATAAATTATTAAATTTATGTATGCGATATTTTAGGTTTTTATTTCTAATACTATTTAACCTATTATTCATTACTGCCTATTATTCTTCACATGTGCCAGGAGGGAATATTTCTTATGAGTGCTTNGGNAATAATCAATATGTTATTACGTTAACTTTATTTGAAGATTGTGGTACAGCTTTTATATCTAATGGACCAGAACCAATCACNATAACTAATAATTGTGGAATTAATTTCCCAACAAATTATCAATTACCAATTATTACTTTTAGAGAAGAAGTTTCACAATTATGTGCTCCTCTTTTAGCTCAAAGTGAATGCAATGGTGGTACTCTTCCTGGTATTTACAAACATGTTTATAGAGATACCATAACACTACCAGGCAATTGTAATAGTTGGGTTTTTGCATATGATGATTGTTGTAGAAATGCATCCAATAATTTATCAGGCACTGGAAATGATTATTACTGGGAATCAGTATTAAATAGTGTAACTAGTCCATGCAACTCCTCACCAGTTATTAGTGCA
>PBXW01000072.1 GCA_002727735.1 Crocinitomicaceae bacterium | reverse complement strand
TGAATGCCTTAAATGCACTTAACATTCTTAAAATATTTTTTCGCTTATGTAATGAGCCAACATAAATAAAGTATGGCCGACCACTATTGTTGATGTTTACAAAATTTTTTCTCTCCTTATTGGGAATAGGTTTGTACATCTCATTACCCCCATTATAAATTACATTGACTTTATCTTCTTTTAAACCATAATTATTGCAAATGTCTTTTTTAGAGAACGATGATACTGTGATTATTTTATCAGCTTTTTTCGCAAATAAAGGCATATACTTTTGGTAGTACCTCAACACATTTTTTGGCAAATCCTCAGGGTAGTGTTCAAAGTTTATGTCATGAATCACTCCAATTTGTCTAACTGAAGTATTTAAACTCAAAAAGCCGTCTGGTGAAAAAAACAAATCAATGTTAAACTTCTTAAAATAGTATGGTAGCCTATTGTTAAACCAAAACTTAAAAAGTATTGGATGTCTTGCTGATGGGTAAACTATTACGTTCTTAAGATTTACCGACTCAACTAATGGTTTTGTTTTTCTGTCATAAAAGAAGTAAAAATTATCTTGCGGCCTAAGTAAAACCAGTCTTCTTAGAACTTCAAAGCTATACCAGCCTATCCCCTCTAACTTGTTTTCAATTAAGTGCCTTGCATTTATTCCAATATTCATGTTAACAAATGAATTTCAACTTCAACTTTGATGAAAGTATAAAATAATACTTTAGCAACATGAAAAAATCATTTAGTTTAATCCTTGCTTGTTTCTTTTTTTCATCGTGTGTAAGTAAGATTCCTCTCCATAGTTTTGAAGAAGAAATTCCAAAAACTGTCCCAGATTATACTACGTTAGATCAATGGATAGCTCATCCAGATAAGTTTGATAATTCAGATCTTCTGCCAAAAAACCTTATTGACGATACACTCTGTTTAGATTCAATAGATGTTTTTTTCATTTACCCAACATCATATGTAAGAGGCGACCAATGGAATGCTGATATAGCCGATAAGAAAATAAATCGAAAGACACATAATAATGCTATAAAATACCAAGCAAGTGTCTTTTGTGGATTAGCCAATGTTTATGCTCCAATATATCGTCAAATTCATATCCACGGATATAATGACAATAACAACGGAGTTAAAGCATTTGATGTAGCTTATAAGGATGTTGAAAGGGCTTTTAAATATTACCTAAAGCACTATAACAATGGAAATAGGATCGTCATTGCCGGGCACAGTCAAGGAACTAATCATGCTGAAAAATTATTTACAGATTTTTTATTAAAAAACGATTCTATCTTAAAAAAAGTAGAATTAAGCTATATGATAGGGATGCCAATTCACAGTTTAATAAAAGAATATCCAGCGTGTGAAAATCCTTTGGATAGACATTGTTTTTTAAGTTGGAGAACGTTTTCTCACGGATTTTACCCAAGCTATAAATATGGTGATAAAATTGCTGTTACAAATCCCATTAACTGGCGAAAAAATGGAGCAGCAAGTCTTTATAATTCACATGAAGGTATATTATTTAGAGACTTTAAACTTAAAAACCCAAAATGTTTAAGTGCTGTAGTTCATCAAGGGCTTTTATGGGTCACTTTTGAAAATTTACCGATGCAAAGACTATATGAAAGAAATGATTATCATATAGCTGATTATAATTTGTTTTGGATGAATATTAGAAAAAACTTTTATGAAAGAATGAAAAGAGTGTCTGATTGAATTAATTAAAACAAACTATATACTTGTTCTTGAGTTAATTCAATCCAAATTTCATTTTTTCGATTTAAAAGTTGGTAAGGTGGCTGATATACAGCAACAGAAAAGTCATCATTGGTTTTTATATTAAGCTCTGCTAAAACCTTTTTCATCTCCAAATGTTTCCTGATGCATATTTCTTCTTTGGCAAAACCACCAAACTCTATTACCGCTACATACTGGTTGGTGATTGTTTCAAATTTAATGTCTTTATCATTTGGAGTTGGCATTGTCTTGTCAATCCACGAATCTGGCATAACAAATGAAAAAGTAGAACTTGAACCTAGCTGATATATTACTGGTGATGTCATTGCAATTTGAGAGCTGTCTTGGTTTCCTCCAAAAATATAATTAGCTAAAACCCTAAACTTATTATTGGCAGAAGTCATGCTGTTTATATCTACAAAAGCTTTACGATACTTTTTGTATTTTTTAAAAAAAACGCCTTTCTTAATTCCAATAATCTCGGATCCCACCTCTTTAGTTTTATTAGTACTGTAAAGCCCATAAATCTGCCAAGTAAAAAAAATAGACAGCAATGAAAAGAATAAAATTAAAAGTGTTTTCATGATAAACTTTTAAACAAAGATAATCTTTTTTTTGTTTTGTTTAATTTTGTACTTAAATAGTTAAACAAAATGTACGTTGGTTTAGATGGATGTAGATATGGATGGGTTTGCTGTCAAATTCAAGACAAGAATGTATCATTTGTTTTATTAAAACATATAAGTGATATAACAAGATTGAATTCTATCCTAATGTTTATTGATATTCCAATTGGATTAGGAGATAAGAAAATAAAAAGAACAATAGATATTGAACTAAGAAAACTATTATCTAAGAGTAGAAAAAGTAGCGTATTTACTCCTCCAATNATGGAAGNATTAGATGTTGAAAATTACAAAATTGGAAATGAAATAAGTAAAAAAATTTCAGGTAAAGGCATCTCTATTCAATCTTGGAATATTTCAAAAAAAATAAAAGAAGTGAATGATTTTTTATTAACTGAAAAGTTTCATCAATGCAATTTATTTGAATCACATCCTGAGCTTTGTTTTGAATCCATAAACAAGAAACCTCTTATTTACTCAAAAAAAACGGATAATGGCATAATTGAAAGACTAGAAATTTTAAATCAACACATTTCACTTAGCCACAAGAAAGTAACTGATTTCTACGGAAAATTTAAATCCAATATGCTAAAAAAAGATGACATTATTGATGCAGCTGTACTTGCTCTAAGTGCAAAGCTTTGGAGCAAAAATGGGAAGTGTCAGATTATGCAAGAAATTTCTCATGACTCCAATGGAATACCTTTTCAAATAAGATATTGACATGAAAGAAATAAACTTATTATTCCCTAATCAACTATTCAAAGAGTTTCCATTTGAAAATAGATGCAAGACTTATTTAATTGAAGAATGGCTCTTTTTTAATCAATATAATTTCCATAAACAAAANATTCNATTTCACAGGGCATCAATGAAGANCTATGCCTCNTTNTTAGCANNNCAAAAAATTGAAGTNGATTATATTGATGCCAAAGAATCACATGCTGATATNAGAAAATTTATTGAAAAATTANANNCTTCTATCAAAACAATAAATTGTTTGGACCCAGAAGATAACTGGTTAAATAAGAGAATAGAAAAATCATGTGCCAAAAAAAATATAGTATTAAAGATTCATGAAAACCAACTCTTTATAANTTCTAAGTCAGAACTTGATAACTTTTTTAAGCCTGAAAAAAAGAAATTCTTTCAGACCTCTTTTTACAAATCACAAAGACAAAATTTACAGCTATTANTAGATGAAGACCAGAAACCATCTGGTGGTAAATGGACTTATGACGATCTNAACCGAGAAAAATATCCTAAAGACAAAATACCTCCAAAAATAAATTACCCAAAAACCAATTCATTTATTGATGAAGCTACCGNTTATGTGAATACTCATTTTTCAAANAATTTTGGGTCTTTAAACTCAAACCAACTATATCCTACTACTCATGATGAAGCAGAANTTTGGTTCAATGAATTTCTTTCCATAAGGTTTGATGAATTTGGACCATATGAAGATGCAGTTGTAAAAGAACATTCAATTCTAAATCANAGCCTACTTTCGCCNCTTATAAATTGCGGTTTATTAGAACCAAAATACGTTGTATTAAAAAGTGTCTCGTTTTATCAAGAAAAAAATATCCGTATTAATTCCTGTGAAGGATTTATAAGGCAAATCATTGGATGGAGAGAATTCATCAGAGGGGTTTATCATGCTAAGGGCAGCCAAGAAAGAACNAACAATTTNTGGGGNTTTAATAGAAAAATTCCAAATTCATTCTATGAAGGTAATACAGGAATTGAACCTATAGACGACACCATTGTTAAAATACAACATAGTGCATACGCCAACCATATAGAGCGACTCATGATTCTAGGTAACTTCATGTTATTATGTGAATTTGACCCGGATGAGGTTTATCAATGGTTCATGGAAGTCTTTATTGATGCATATGACTGGGTNATGGTNCCNAATGTNTATGGAATGAGTCAATTTGCAGATGGGGGNCTAATGTCTACCAAACCATATATAAGCAGCAGTAACTACATACTTAAGATGAGTAATTATAAAAAAGGAGAATGGTGTAAAATATGGGATGCTCTATTTTGGAATTTCATGGACAAACAAAGNAGNTTTTTTNTNAAAAATCCAAGAATGCGTATGCTTATAAGCAGTTTTGACAAAATGGATATTNCTAAAAAAGAGAATTACCTCATCACTGCTGATAATTACCTTAAAAATTTAAACTAAAATGGGTGTTTATAATATTACTTACAAAAACAAAGAGACAGATAAGATAATCAACGAAGAAGTTGGTAAAGCATATGGTCTTTTTAAAAAGCTNAAAATTGGAGGNATTGGTTCAAGAAGAATGATCATTGAAAATTTTAGTGANAANATGAANCATCTTACNTTAAAAGTAAGTGGAATTCAATATGGTAATATTGAAATTAGACCACTGGGAATCATTATTCATCTTAATCAAGGAATTTATACCCATGCTTGGACTATCCCTTTCTACCAGCTATCAATATTCAACGGAGATTTTCTTGCAATTCATGGTGGAGGAAGCTTTATCCAGTTCAACAAAGAAAAAAGTTGGAAAGAAAATAAAGATTTTCTCAAGAAATTAGTAAAATTAAAGTCCGAATACATTCCTAAATAAGCATGTACCCCTATTTAAGATTAATTAGAGTTGTAATAACTAAAAGTTTTAGGCCAAAAGTTAACTTTCATACCCAAGGTGAAGACTCTATAAAACTTATGGTTCTTCCTCAAGATATTGACCCATTTATGGAATTAAATAATGGTAGATATGTAACGCTTTTAGATTTAGGAAGATTTGGTTATTCAGTAAATGTTAACATTAAAAAATTCCTGAAAGAAAACCAGTGGTCTATGACAATAACTGGAACTTATAATAACTACAGGCATCGACTTAGATTATTTGAACGTTTCCAACTCAAAACAAGATTGATGGGTTATGATGAGAAATGGTTTTACTTTTTTCAGAAAGCTGTTAAAAATAACAAAACCTATATGGCATCTGTAGTTCGATTTTCCTTTACCTCCAAAAATGGTATTGTTTTTCCAAAAGAAGTAATCAAAGCAATGGGAGAAGAATATAATCCAAACAAACTGGATGATTGGATCCAAGATTTAACTAGACATCAGCTTTTTAAGGAATAAAAAAAAGGAGGAATAAATTCCTCCTTTTCCTTTCTCTTGTTATGAGTGAAGCTTAAAACTAAGCTTCTTTGAAAGGTTTAACAACTAAATTATGATTCTTTAGATCCTGCAACAGCCCATCCATAGACTACTAGACCAAATCCAATTTTGTTAATAGCATCACCTACGTTGTATACAACATCTCTTCCACTCTGTCCAACAGCATCAGCTAAGAAGCTATACCATTGTCCATCAGCAGTTCCAATCATGTATCCTAATGGATAAATAGCCCATCCTATAAGCACAAATTTAGCCAATATGTTGTGAGCTCTTAATGTTTCGCCTCCGGCTGAAGTAGCCAAGTTTTTCAATTCTCCGAAGAAAATCAAATAAACAACATAGAAATATGCCGCTCCAGAAATTGCGCCCCAAATTTGAGCTCTTCCTGGATCAACAGCTTCTCCCCAATAACCAAATACAAGCATTGCAGTAGAAGCAACTATTAAAGTCCACATGTGCTTTTTAGTAGCACCTGCAGCTTTAAGGATTAAATAAAATTCTACACACATCAATGGTACAGTTAATATCCAATCAACATATCTAAAGAAGGTCGGAGATTCACTTACATCTGCCCAATAACCTCTCATGTAGTAGTAGTGTACTGCAGCAATAAAAGTAATTAATCCAGACACCAAAATAGATGTGCGCCACTTTTTGTCAAAAGAACTCATTGACAAGAAGAAGAACGCAGAAGCTGCCATCATGGCCATACATCCTACGAAAAACGTAAAACCAACGTAATCGTCTGAAGCCATTCTAGGTACTTCCAATAAAAAATTGTTTAAAGTTTCCATTTAATTAAATTTTAGGTTTGTTCAACAAATTTATATAAACATTAAACATAAATGCAAATTTTTGTTAATCTTTTTTTTAAAAAAGTTAAACGTTTTAGCTAATATATGGTTGGGAAAAGAAAAATATAATATTTACCATTTGTGAATTTTTCTAAATATTAGTGTAAAATTGACAATAATTAAGTTAACTTTTTGTCTATTTTTAATGTCCCACATTTATGA
>PBXW01000071.1 GCA_002727735.1 Crocinitomicaceae bacterium | reverse complement strand
CTTCTTTAATACCTCCTCTATCCCAATTCAGCATACTTTTATAAAATTTGATTTTTAAAAAGTCACACAAATTTTCTAATTCTACTTGTGGTGACTTCAACAGCTCTTCTGATGTTAGAACATAAAATGGAATGTTTTGCTCTTTAAGTTTTAGGGCAATTGAATATTGTTCTTTATATCCCAAATCCAATACTGTAGGCTTTTTTATAACTTTTTTAAATGAATTATAAGCACTTTTAGGATTACGAGTTAGTATTACATGGTACCAATTCCTAGAAAAGTTAAAGTTTGTTTTGGCTAAGTGATGTGTCATATTTTTAACAAACAGTACGTCCCTCTCATTAAACTCTTCCATTTTAGTTACAATTTCACTAAAATTTGATGATTGTGAATTTAAAATTTCCTCCTTTCCTGGATGATAAACTGCAGGATTAACATGTGTTAAATAATAAGCATAAAATGGCTCGTCCATAACACTTGTATCCTCTCTTTGTGCAAAAGAATACATTAAAGCCGTAGAAATATTTCTAGGACTTGACCACAACATGATTTTCCTAGNACTACTTTCGGACATAATCAGAAATCAACTTTTTGTAAAGAATTGACAAANTCNCTGAGATTTCATTATTTGATTTATTTTCAATAGTTCTACCGTCTATTGAAATTACAGGTGATANACCCGCAAACGTTCCAGTTACAAAACATTCATCAGCATCATAAACATCATATAAAGAAAAATTCCTTTCAACAACTNGCATGTTATTTTCAACACATAAATCAATGATTTTTTGTCTAGTAATTCCATTCATACAATATTNGTCCGTTGATGTTATAACNATTCCATCTTTTACCATGAAAAAATTGGTTGAATTACAAGTTGAAACAAAACCATTTATATCCAGCATTAGTGCTTCATCGGCACCAGCTTCTATGGCTTGTACTAAAGCTTGTACTTCATGTAACTTACTATGACAATTTAGTTTAGGATCTAAATAATCTGGAGAGCCTCTTCTAATAGTTGATGTAAATAACTTCAATCCTGATTTTTTAGAGGATTCATCTGCCATTTTATGTTCTGGTATAATAACCAAATTTGGACCTGTAATTGTTAACCTTGGATCTTGTGATGGAGTTTTCTTAATTCCTCTTGTAACCATTACCCTAATATGAACTCCATCAGTCATATTGTTTTTTTCTAAAGTCTTGTAAATAATTTCAATCAACTCGTCTTTAGAATAGGCCATATTGATATGAGTTGCTTTAGCCGCTTGCCAAAGTCGATTAAGATGTTCTTCAATAAAAACCAATTTACCTCCTGTGAGCCTGATCCCTTCCCAAATCCCATCTCCAACCAAATAACCGCTATCGAAAACACTTATTTTTGCTTCATTTCTTACATGAAAAGCTCCATTTATGTAAATGATAATACTTTCGTTCCTATCATCGTGTATAGCATTATGTGTGCCGTGTACCATTTTTAGATGTTATTTCAAATATAAACTTATTGAATCAAATTTTTTTGATCAAAAATATCTAAATATATTCGCCAGCTTATTTAAAAATGGGAATAAACATTTGAATTCAAATTCGTTACATATTGCAATACAAGGAGTTGAAGGTTCTTTTCACGAAGAAGCATGTCAACTTTTGTTTAAAAACGAAGAAATTAATTTTTTCTATTGCGACACTTTTGAGCAAGTTTTTCAACAAACTCAAAAACATGATACATTGGGGTTTATTGCCATTGAAAACTCTTTGGCAGGTAGTATTTTGTCTAATTATGCTTCAATTAAAGAGTATAATCTAAATATAATTGGTGAAACCTATATGCCAATCTCACACCAGCTGATGGTCTATCCAGGAGTCTCGTTAGAGGATGTAAATGAAATATGGTCGCACCCAATGGCGTTAAGACAATGTCAATTATTCATTAATGAAAATGCTACCATTAAAACAGTTGAAAAGGAAGATACCGCTAAAAGCGCTGCATATATCAAAGAAAACAAAGTTAAACATGTGGCTGCCATTGCAAGTAAAACTGCAGCAAAAATCTATGGTTTAAATATTATTAAGCCTAACATCGAGACTTTTTCAAATAATTTTACAAGATTCTTACTCATTCAAAAAGACAAGGATTTTTCCACTTCTTGCAACAAGGCAACATTATGTTTTTCTGTAAAACATGACGTAGGTAGCCTTGCTGGCGCATTAACTTGCTTAGCAAAAAATGAGATGAATTTGACTAAAATTCAATCATTTCCCAAAATTGGAAAATCATGGGAATACTTTTTTTATGCAGATATATTATTCAAAAATGAAGAAGATTTTCAACTTGCATTTAAAAATTTAAAACTTACTGTGAATGAGCTTTACTGTTTGGGTAAATACAAAAACAACTTAGTATTTTAATCAATGAACGTAGCTACCAGAATACAAGAAGTTGAAGAATATTATTTCTCTAAGAAATTAAGAGAAATAGAACAGCTCAAATCTAAAGGAGTTGATGTAATAAATGCTGGAATTGGGAGTCCTGATTTGCGACCACATGAGACAGTAATTAATGAACTGCAAGCATCAACTAAAGATGAAAATGCTCACCAATATCAAAGTTATAGAGGAATTAGTGAATTGAGAGAAGCTTTTTCATCTTGGTATAAAAAGTACTATAATGTTTTATTAGATCCTAATAAAAACATACTTCCACTCATGGGCTCTAAAGAAGGAATAATGCATATTTCTCTTGCCTTTTTAAACAAGGGTGATACGGCTCTTATCCCTAATCCTGGATATCCGACCTATGCGTCTGCAACAAAAATGGCAGAGGCTAATGTGCTTCAATATGAATTAAGCCCATCAACCAATTGGCTTCCAGATTTTAATAAAATTGAAGAAAATGATTTATCCCAAGTTAAAATTATGTGGATTAATTATCCTCATATGCCAACAGGAGCAAAAGCAGCTGCCCAAGATCTTGAAAAAATAGCTTCATTTGGATTAAAGCATGATATGCTAATATGTAACGATAATCCATATAGTTTTATCCTCAATGACAAATATGAAAGCTTACTTAACTGTAATNAATTTAAGTCAAATATTCTAGAGTTAAATTCACTAAGTAAATCTCATAATATGGCTGGATGGAGAATTGGAATGGTAGCTGGAGAAGAACATTTAATCAATGCTATTTTGAAAGTGAAAAGCAATATGGATTCAGGGATGTTTTATGCCATTCAAAAAGCCGCTGTAAAAGCTCTTTCGTTGGATGAAAACTGGTTTGTAGAACTTAATAGCAACTATGAAAAAAGAAGAGCTATAGCATGGNAAATTTATGATGAATTAAATTTAAGCTACAGTAAATCTGCANCTGGCTTATTTATTTGGGGTAAAATAAATTCTACAATAAAAAATGACTTAGAATTTACAGATGAATTACTGCTTNATCATGGAGTTTTTATAACTCCTGGTAGTATTTTCGGAAGCAATGGGAAAAATTACCTTAGAATGTCTCTTTGCATGAAGGAAAGTACGCTTAAAGAAATTTTAAGAAGAATTAAGAACTGATGATTTTAACTGTAATTGGAATTGGACTTATAGGTGGCTCAATGGCTATGGAGCTAAAGCAAAAGAAATTTTGCACNAAAGTTATTGGCGTTGATTCAAATNTAAATCATCAAAANATTGCCCTTNATAAAAAAATAGTAGACGAAATACATTCATTGGAGCAAGCCATTAAAATNTCGGATATTGTCCTAATTTCCATTCCAGTAGATAACACGTCAAAAGTATTAAAAGAGGTGTTAGATTTAGTAGACAAACAAATTGTATTAGATGTTGGCTCTATCAAAGAAAAAGTAACTCAACATGTAAATTCACATCCAAAAAGAAAGAATTTTGTGGCTACACACCCTATTGCAGGAACCGAATTTTCCGGTCCTAAGGCTGCTCACTTAGGGTTATTTAAAGGAAAAATTAATATCATTTGCGATAAAGAAGAGTCAAGCAAAGAAGCTGTTGAAAAGATAAGTGAATTATATCATATTTTAGGGATGGAAAATATTTANATGAATGCAAAAGATCATGACATTCATAGTGCTTATGTTTCNCATATATCTCACATAAGTTCTTTTTGTTTGGCATTAAGTGTAATGGATAAGGAAAAAGATGAAAAAAANATTTTNAATATGGCAGGAAGTGGATTTGAATCAACAGTAAGATTAGCCAAATCTAATAAAGAAATGTGGACACCCATTTTCACTGAAAACAAAACNAATATATTAGCAGTTTTGAATGATTATATAGAAAAATTAAATTCATTTAAANCTGCTATTCAAGAAGATAACAATGAGAAACTTAATGCTCTTATACTTCAAGCTAACGGAATTAAAAAAATACTAAAATAGATGACAATTCAATTAGAAGATACATCAAACTGGCCTGTGGCAATTAAAAAACCATTTATAATTGCTGGTCCATGTAGTGCAGAATCAGAANATCAAATGTTGAAAATTGGGCATGCGCTTAAATCTCACCAAAACTTACTGTTTAGAGCTGGCATNTGGAAACCAAGAACAAGACCAAATAATTTTGAAGGAATTGGTAGTGTAGGATTAAAATGGTTGTTATCTGTAAAGAAAGAAACTGGACTCTCTACTACAACAGAAGTAGCTAATGCTTATCATGTTGAAGAAGCATTGAAACATAATGTGGATGTGCTTTGGATTGGAGCAAGAACTACAGTCAATCCATTTGCTGTACAAGAAATAGCCGATGCCCTAAAAGGTATTGATATTCCTATTATGGTAAAAAACCCTATAAATCCNGAAGTAAATTTATGGGTTGGTGCCATTGAGCGTTTTGCAGATGCAGGATTAACTAAACTTGCTGCTATCCATAGAGGTTTTTTCGCTTACAATAACACCAAGTACAGAAATATTCCACAATGGCAGTTAGCTATTGAACTAAAGCGAAGAATNCCAGGAATAACTATGATTTGTGACCCAAGTCATATTGCTGGNAAAAGAGATTTAATATATGAAGTATCTCAGAAAGCTATAGACATGAACTATGATGGACTGATGATTGAAACTCATATTAATCCAGAAAAAGCATTAAGCGACAATGCTCAGCAAGTGACTCCTGACCAATTGAATAATATTCTTGAAAAATTAGTAATTCGTAAATCAAAAATTGAAGATCCTGTATTCAAATCCTCACTAGATCAATTGAGAATACAGATTGATGATTTGGATAATGAGCTTGTTGACGTACTAAAAAGAAGAATGAAAGTAGCTGAAAAAATAGGAGTTCACAAGAAAGAAAACCAAGTAACTATTCTTCAATCGAATAGATGGGAGGAACTATTAAACACAAGAATTCAGCATGGTGTTAATANTGGATTAAGTGAGGANTTTATGAGTAAAGTTCTTAAAGCTATTCATCAAGAATCAATAAATAGACAAACTAGAGTAATGAATGAAGAATAAATAGATTAAAAGCTTTTATATACTTTATCACTTATACCCCACTTTAATCTGAACTCTTTTGGGATGATTAATTTCATCTTAAACTCTTCGTCAAAATATTTTAGGAAACTAAAAACAAACAATTTATTCATTGGTTTTATGACTTGACGTATGAAAATATTTCCTCTGAAAATATTGAGCGATTTCAAAGTAATTACAGAAGATTTAAATATTAGTTTTTGNGATTGTGATTTAAAATCAGGTAAACCTAACATATCACTGTACACACTATTATTAATTAAAAATACAATTAGAAAATCAGGCATATCAGGCATTACTCTCAGCTTTAATGTAGCTTTCATAAACTCTGATAGCGCAGCAGTTAATTTTTNACCATTTTCTGATGGAGATGCCTGGTGTTTTAATATACGATAATAAAGTCTTTTAGCGTTTTTATAATTTGTTGGGTTAAGTTTCGAATCTATACCAATTAAATGCCCTACTAGAGACCAATAATGTACAAGTGCATCTTTTTCATGTAAAGACAAGAAGATGTTCATTCTCCTTAATCCATCAATAGCACCGACACTAAAAGTTAAAATAGTCAATGATAAATCTTCTTGATTTATTGGATGTCCATAGGTTTCTTTTTTCCAGTTTTGATCTGTTAAAAATTTTCTAACCATGGCATGTATAAATCGAACTTTCAATATATGTTTCATGCCATCTGAATTGAATTCAAACGTATTCTTTTGCATTACGTTTAGTAAAAATTGAGAAGTTTCTAAAAGTCTTTTAGCAGTACCATGTTTAATGCTTTTGGATAAATAACCTGTTGTTGCTAATAGTTCTACTACATTTGAAGACACATACCCAAGTGGAAGTGCTCTNCAGATTAATGATGTAGCGTATTCAGGACCAATATTCAAAAATATCTCATGTGCCAACTTAATTTTTATCTCATCAATCCAATTGGGTAAATCTTGATTTTGTTCAAAATAATCCTTCAGGGATGTAGGGAGCAAATCAGAATCTAATTGATTGAAATTATGCAATAATTGCTTGTATAAAACACCAATTTCATTTTTGGACTTATTTTGAAATAGATCACATACAAGTTGATCAGCAATAGGATCTTGAATTGTCCTAAATTTATTTAATTGATCAAAAGTTAAATTATAATTCACAATAGGTAAATTAGTGCAAAAAATTTAATTATTAATTAAAAATGAAATATTCTTTCTTGCCTAATACTTCAATCAAGATTAGTAAAATTTGTTTAGGCACCATGACTTGGGGTAAGCAAAATTCTGAAGCAGAAGGCCATCAACAAATGGATTTTGCTTTTGACAAGGGAATTAATTTTTTTGANACAGCCGAACTTTACCCGGTACCAGCAGAAGCAGAAACTTATGGAGAGACAGAAAGAATTATAGGTACATGGTTTAAAAAAACAGGGCTAAGAGACAAGATTATATTAGCTAGTAAAATTGCAGGTCCAGGTGCATATACAAAACATATAAGATCAACTGGGTTCAGTAAAGATGCTTTAATTGAAGCTCTTGACCAAAGTTTAAAACGATTACAAACGGACTATATAGACCTGTACCAATTACATTGGCCAGAACGANATACAAACACNTTTGGCATCAGAGGATTTAAGCCTTCTNCNTCTGAAAAATGGGCGGATAATTTTCATGAAACACTATTAGTACTAGATCAACTAATCAAATCAGGAAAAATAAGACATGTNGGCTTGTCAAATGAAAATCCTTGGGGTGTAATGCGTTTTCTTGAAGAATCTAAAAAGAATCTTCCAAGAATGATTACTATCCAAAATTCTTACTCCTTACTAAATAGACAATTCGAAGTTGGAAATGCAGAAGTTTCAGTGAGGGAAAATATAGGTNTACTGGCTTACTCTCCTTTAGCATGTGGAGTTTTAAGTGGTAAGTATATTNAAGGAACAGATANTCCATCAAGTAGATTAAATCTATTTACGCGTTTTATTCGTTACAGNAGCAATCAAAGCACTGAAGCAACAAAAAGGTACCTAAAATTAGCTGAAAATAATAACTTAACCCTAGCACAAATGGCTTTAGCTTTTGTAAACCAACAACCATTTGTAACAAGCAACATTATAGGGGCAACTAATTTAACTCAACTTGAAGAAAATATTNATTCAATCAATGTAGAATTATCTAATGAAGTTTTANATGGNATTGAAAAAATTCATCAAGAAATACCAGACCCCTCAACCTAAATTACTTATAGCTCACAAAAATTGGCATAGTCTTTGTNNTNATTGTAGAAATTTTTTAGCATTAAAAATTTTCATACATATCTTTTAAGACTCATTGCAATTCTGCTTGTAGCAACTTTATTTTCTAATCAAATTGNTNTAGAATGGANTGCCTGCGATATATATAATTATGAAATTTCAGAGAATTTTGAAATTGAATTAGAAGAAATAGAATCAGATAAAGAATCTGAAGAAAAAGAGTTTTTACATCAAATAAACACTTCAACAAAACCTATTGCAAAATTATTTGTTGATGTATCCGAGCATATAGAAAGCAATTATACTTTTTATCACAATATTGATTCTCCCCCACCCGANTTAGTTTGACTTNNCAAAAACATGNTCAAAGTCTGACCTAAAAACATTTAATCAAACTAATAATTTAAACATGAAAAAATCAATTTTAATAATAACAATAATGGCACTTGCCGTATCCTCTTGTATTCCAGTATCAATTATAAGACCTGGACAAGTAGGTGTAAAACAATCGTTAGGAAAACTAAAAGGTAGTCCTAAAACTCAGGGACTTGTACTTTACAATCCTTTTGTTACTCAAGTGGTTAAGTTACCNACAAGAACTGTAAACAGAGAAGTAAAGCTTAATTTACCTTCAAAAGAAGGTTTAAATGTAGCTGCTAGAATATCTATACTATATCATTTAAAAGAAGATAAAGCGTTGGATATTATTAGTACNGTAGGTAAAAAATATGAGGACGTACTTATACTAAGCACGTTTAGATCTGCTGCAGCTGATGTTTGTGCACGATTTTATGCGAAAGATATGCACTCTGGAAAGAGAGCTGAAATTGAGAAAGAAATCAAAAACCAAATGTCAGAAATCCTAAAAGGAAGAGGATTTGAAATAGAAGCAATTCTATTAAAAAGTATAACCCTTCCNAGTGGTCTTTATGCTGCAATTGAAGCNAAACTTAAAGCAGAACAAGAAGCCCAACAAATGGAATTTGTGCTCCAAAGAGAGAAAAAAGAAGCTNAAAGAAAGAGAATTGAAGCTGAAGGTGTTAGGGATGCACAAAAAATAATTAAAGAGGGAATTACAGAAGGAAATATCAANTGGAAAAGTTTNGAAGTTCTTCGTGAAATATCAACTTCTCCAAATGCNAAATTNATNATTACTGATGGTAATTCTCCNGTATTAATTAACGGGGACGACTAGTTCTTTAATATCACTTCAACTACAAAAGCCTGCTCATGCAGGCTTTTTTATTTAATGGTAATTCAAAAAATAGATATTTGATTACCTTTAAGAAAAATTTTAAAAATCATGAAAAAAATAGTTGTATTTGTACTAGTAGGANTCATTGCCAGTTCTTGTGTNATAGTTAAGCCAGGAGAAGTAGGTGTAAGACAGTTTTTAGGAAGATTAAAAGGAAGCCCAGCATCACCNGGCCCNACAATAATTAATCCTCTAACNACTACATTAGTAAGAATTCCGACAAGAACAGTAAACAAAGAAATAAAACTAAACTTACCTTCAAAGGAAGGTTTAAATGTGAGTGCTGAAATTTCTATTCTTTATCATGTAAAAGAAGAGAAGGCCTTAGATATTATTAATGAAGTTGGAGCTAACTTTGAGCGTGTTTTAATCTTAAGTACTTTTAGATCTGCTTCTGCTGATGTTTGTGCTAGATTCTTTGCTAAAGATATGCACTCAGGTAAGCGTGCAGTAATTGAAAAGGAAATTAAGGAACAAATGGTCACTCTTTTAGAAAACCGAGGATTTGTTATTGAAGCTGTTCTTCTTAAAAGCATTACACTTCCTCCTGGGTTGTATGCAGCTATTGAAGCAAAACTTAGAGCTGAACAACAAGCTCAACAAATGGAATTTATTTTGCAACGAGAAAAGAAAGAAGCTGACAGAAAAAGAATTGAGGCTGAAGGTATTAGAGATGCTCAAAGAATCATCAAAGAAGGAATTACAGAAGGTAATATTGAATGGAGAAGCTTAGAAGTTCTAAAAGAAATTGCAACTTCTCCAAATGCAAAGCTCATCATTACGGATGGAAAAACTCCTGTACTTATTAATGGTGAAGAGTAATTTTTATCTTAGGTTATATTAACATTATAGCTGATTTATAAATACTATATTCGAACAATTTTTTTCAAATGAAAGCAAGAAAAATAGTTGTATTTGTTGTNATNTTNATAGTCATTGGNNTNATGTTTGCCGTAGGCAGTATAAGTTATTCNTCAGGCGTNAGTTATGGTGAAGCAAACGCAGAGGAGATAAGAAANAACAANATCATTTCANTAGATTCACTTATTGANACTCCCAAGAAGTATGTTGCTGCTGCATTTACAATTAATGAAAGAAGCCCAATAAAAGTGAAGAGTTCAGGAAGAGTTNTNCCNGGAAAAATCATCAANATTTCNAGCGAAGTTCAAGGAGTTTTAGAATCTGGAATTTCACTTAAAAAGGGATCCAAATTTAAAAAAGGGGATTTACTTTTTAAGTTGAGAGATACTGATATTAAACTAATGTTAGCCGCTAAAAAAAGTGCCTACCTAAGTTTGATAGCACAAAATCTTCCAGATATAGCTACAGATTTTTCTCAGGAATTTGATAAATGGAACAATTTCTTTAATGGGATTAATGTCGATCAACCATTAGATGATTTTCCTTCATTTAACACTACCAGGGAGAAAAATTTTATCATTTCAAGAAACATTTTAGCTGAATATTTGAGTATAAAAAGTGATGAGTTTAAACTCTCAAAGTATTTTCAATTTGCTCCATTTACTGGATCAATTGTGGAGTCATATACAGATAAAGGCGCTATTGTAAATCCCGGGTCTCCTGTAATTCAAATAATGAGAAGTGATGAATTAGAAATAGAAATTCCAATACCACTTAAATATATGGATAATATTAAAGTAGGTACAAAGGTTAATCTGTTTGACAATTCAAAGACCTTTTATGGAAAAATCATAAGAAAAGGAGACTTTATCAATGCCAACACACAAAACGTACCAGTTTATGTTAAACCAGATAACGCTACATCAATTTTTTACGGAATGTACCTTGAAGCATTTTTAGAATTCAATGACACTGAAGATGTAGTAAGAATACCTAGAAAAGCATTATTTGACAATCAAAAGCTATACATCATCAATGAAAATGATAGTACTTTAAAATCCATTTCAGTAGATATAAGGTCATCAGATGACCAATTTGTATATCTCAGTAATATTGAAGATTCTGTTTTATATGTTTCCAAACCGGTTATAAACGCCAAGGAAAACACAAAAGTCACACCTGTTATCCAATAACTAAGATGAATAAACTTATTGCTTACTTCATAAAGTATCCTATTTGGGCAAATGCCCTTATTGTGGTTACAGCCATAGCTGGAGTTTTGAGTTTGTTTATCATGCCAAAGTCCTTTTTCCCGGAGATGAACCCAAACAGAGTATATGTAAACGTTGCATATCCTGGAGCATCTCCTAAAGAAATAGAAGAAGGAATAACTACTAAGGTTGAAGAGTCTTTAAATGGGATACAAGGTGTCAAAGAAATTACTTCTACCTCATCAGAAAACATCTCCAACATTACTGTAACAGGAATTGAAGGAATTGACCTTGATAAAATGCTACAAGATGTTAAAAATGCAGTAGATGGAATTAGCCAATTCCCAGCAGGTGCAGAAAAACCACTGGTATTTGCACAGACATCTAGGGGAATGGGGGGGTTGAGCAATGTAGTTGGATTCTATTCACTTTATGGTCCTGATGACCTTTGGAAGCTCAAAGAAATGGCTGAAAAGGTAGAGCAAGATTTGTTAAGCTCAAAAGAAATAAGTCAGGTAGATATTTTGGGATACCCACCTGTTATAATAGCAGTAGATATTCGAGAAAATGATTTACTCAAATATGGGTTGGACTTTACTACCATTTCAAACATAATTAAGATGAGTAATATTGACCTATCTGGTGGTAGTGTCAAAACAGATAATGAAGAAATTGTCATCCGATCTATGAACCGATCAACAGACCCAGAAAAGGTTAAAGAAATAGTCATTTTAGCCATGCCTTCTGGAGATGTTGTCAGGCTTAAGGATATTGCAGATGTAAACATGGAGTTTTCAGAAATTCCAATGAAAAATTACGTTAATGGGAAAAGAGGGGTTAGTTTTATAGTTAAAAAAACCACTGACGAAGATTTAGATAAAATTGCTGATGAAGTAAGTGCTTACATTGAGAAGTTTAATGAAAATGAAAGTGAATTTGAAATGCTTTCCCTATTTCAATTTGCTGACCTACTTGACCAACGTATTGATACTCTTACCTATAACTTAGTTATTGGGTTATTTTTAGTGTGTTTTGTTCTTGGACTATTTTTGAGTTTGAGACTTTCTTTATGGGTTGCATTTGGAATTCCATTTTCTTTTATAGGGATGATTTCTTTTGGAATTATGTATGGAATGACCATAAATATGATTTCTCTTTTTGGAATGATTTTGGTTGTTGGAATTCTTGTTGATGATGGAATTGTGATTGCGGAAAACATTTATGCTCATTTTGAACGAGGAAAATCTCCCATGAGAGCAGCTTTGGATGGTACAACTGAGGTGATGAGTGCTGTTTTCACATCTGTTCTTACTACTGTTTTTGCATTTTCAACATTATTATTTGTTGGAGGAGAAATGGAAATGATGCAAGAAATGGCTTTTAGCGTTATTGCTTGTTTATTATTCTCTTTAATTGAAGCATTNCTNATTCTNCCNTCNCANTTAGCAAGTGANAAAATTTTAAAATCAAANAATAAAAGAAAANCNANTATNAGANNTNNTCTAGAAAANNTGGTCATTAATGTAAGAGAAGCCTATGGTAGATTACTAGAGAAAATTTTAAGAAGACATCGCCTTCATGTTTGGGGACCAATGGTNTTTATTTTTATNGTTATTTCACTTTTTTCTATAGGTTGGATTAGATGGACTTTTTTTCCTAGTATTCCATTTGATAGNATACTTATAGAATTTTCTTACCAACCTGGAGAAAGAGAAGTGCGTACAGAGAAATTTTTATGGTATTGTGACTCTATAGTTGAATCATATAATCAAGAACTTCTTGAAAAGTACNATGATACNATTATCACATACAAAGCAATCAGCGTTGGNAGTACAGAGAATCTTGGCGAAGTTGGAAGTCATGTTGGCTCATTAAGAATTTCAGTAAAGGAAAATGAAAATATTTCAACTTTACAAATGTCTAATGAATTGAAAAATAAATTTCCCAAAGACTCTACTCGATTCATGCAAAAGTTTTCTGTTGGAGGACAACAGCGATTTGGAAGAGCAGTTTCTCTTTCACTTCAAAGTGAAAATGGAGAAGAACTTCAAGAAGCTGCAAATTGGATGAAAGATCAATTAAAAAGTTATCCTGAGGTAAAAGATGTATTAGATAATAGTGGAATTGGGAANAGGGAATTACACCTTGAATTAAAATCAAAAGCCTATTTACTTGGATTAAATGAAATGACCATTTCTAATCAAATAAGACAAGGGTTTTTTGGTCAAGAAGTACAGCGACTTATTAAGGGAAGAGATGAAATTAAAATTTGGTTNCGTTANCCNTCAAATGACAGGAACTCCATATCCGATATAGAAAATACTAGAATAAAAACGGTAACTGGCCAAGAATTTCCCCTCAATGAATTGGCAGATTACACCATTAAAAGAGGTAAAGTAAAAATCAATCATATCGATGGTAAAAAAGAAGTTCGTGTTTATGCCAGCCTTGTAGATGCAGAATTATCAGGGCAAGTGAATGGTCAAATTGAACGTGATTTATTACCCAAATTAACTGAGCAATTCCCCAACGTAGAATACCAAATTAAAGGTCAAGCAGAAAGAGCACAGGATTCAGGGATTAGATTATCAATTGCTTTTTTAATTAGTATCATACTTATCATGATGACAATCTCTCTTAATTTCAAGTCTTTTTATCAAAGCAGATTAATTTTAATGGTTGTTCCTATAGGAATTTTTAGTGCATTACTTGGGCATGGAATTGTTGGTAAACCATTTTCAACATTAAGTGTTTGGGGCGTTGTTGCCCTAGTAGGTATTTTAGTTAATGATGCTGTAGTCATGTTAGATCAATTCAATAAGAATATAGCTATTGGAATGTCTATTAAAGATGCGGTATTAAAAGCTGGCAAATCACGTTTTAGAGCTATTATTCTCACAACAATAACAACTGTAGCTGGTCTTTATCCTTTGATCTTAGAAAAAAGTTTTCAAGCTCAATTTCTAATACCAATGGCCATTTCAGTAGCCTATGGCGTATTATTTGGAACTATCATCTTACTAATTTATTTCCCACCTCT
>PBXW01000070.1 GCA_002727735.1 Crocinitomicaceae bacterium | reverse complement strand
TGCTCAACATAATCATTGAGTTTATGCCTATCAATTTCTAATTCAAGCAATTCTTTGACTTTCTTTTCTTTGCCACTAATTGCTCTAATTACATACCACTTTTTTTCTATCTCAGCCATCTAAAAAATACTTTGTAATAACTCGTAAATAAATCCTAAAATTCCTTTCCAACCCCATTCTCCTTCAGGAACTGACCAAATACCAAATGCATAATCCATTAACCAAATAATGAGTGCAAGAATGATACTTGTAACAAGAACGATTACCGAACTCGTTTGAAGTTCTTCCCAAGTAGGCCAAGATACCTTATTGGATAGTTCATTTACAATTTCTTCTACATATGTTCTTATACCTGCCATCTAATTAATCTTTGCACGGATGGAGAGATTCGAACTCCCGACACCTGGTTTTGGAGACCAGTGCTCTACCAGCTGAGCTACACCCGTATTATGCGCGTAAAGGCACCCTGAAATCAGAGCGCCTTTTCCACACAAAAAAATAAAAATTATTAGTCTAAGATNTCAGTAACCTGTCCAGCACCAACAGTTCTACCACCTTCTCTTATCGCAAATCTTAAACCTTTAGCCATAGCTACACCAGTAATCAATTCTACATCGATTGTTACATTATCACCAGGCATTACCATTTCTCTTCCAGCTTCCAATTTAATTGTACCNGTAACATCTAATGTTCTGAAATAAAATTGAGGTCTGTAGTTATTGTGAAATGGAGTGTGTCTACCACCTTCTTCTTTTTTAAGGATATAGACTTCTGCTTTAAATTTAGCATGAGGAGTAATTGAACCAGGCTTAGCTATTACCATACCTCTTTTAATTTGATCTTTCTCAATACCTCTTAATAAAAGACCAACATTCTCTCCTGCTCTACCTTCGTCAAGAATTTTTCTAAACATTTCAACACCAGTTATTGTTGAAGTCATTTTTTCTTCACTTAAACCAACGATATCAACTGTATCTCCAGTATTAACNATACCAGTTTCAATTGCTCCTGTAGCAACAGTACCTCTACCTGTAATAGAGAATACATCTTCCACTGACATTAANAATGGTTTTTCAACATCTCTTTCAGGAGTNTCNATCCAAGAATCTACAGTTCCCATTAATTCCATTACAGAATCAACACCTGAAGCTTCACCATTAAGTGCAGCAAGAGCAGATCCTTTGATTATTGGAGTATCATTATACTCGTAAGACTCTAATAATTCAGTTAATTCCATTTCTACTAATTCTATTAGCTCTTCATCATCAACAAGGTCAACTTTATTCATGAATACAACAATTCTAGGAACGTTTACCTGTCTAGCTAATAGAATGTGTTCTCTTGTTTGTGGCATTGGACCATCAGTAGCAGCACAAACTAATATTGCACCATCCATTTGAGCAGCACCTGTTACCATGTTCTTTACGTAATCAGCGTGACCAGGACAGTCAACGTGAGCATAGTGACGAGCATCAGTTTCATACTCAATGTGAGCAGTATTAATTGTAATACCTCTTTCTTTTTCTTCTGGAGCATTATCAATTTGGTCAAAATCTTGTTTTGCCGCAAGTCCTTTATCAGAAAGCACTCTTGATATTGCAGCAGTCAATGTTGTTTTACCGTGGTCNACGTGACCAATAGTACCAACATTAACGTGCGGTTTGNTTCTTTCGAAATTTTCTTTTGCCATTTCTATTTNTTTAGTTACTGTTTAATTTTTATTTTTATTTTAATTGCTTAAGCAATTGAGCCAATGACGGGAATTGAACCCGTGACCTCTTCCTTACCAAGGAAGCGCTCTACCCCTGAGCTACATCGGCAGTTCCATTTATTCTTTAAAAAAAAGAGCGGGAGACGAGATTCGAACTCGCGACCCTCAGCTTGGAAGGCTGATGCTCTACCAACTGAGCTACTCCCGCAAAATGGACCACAAATGTATACATTTAAAAACATATTTCAACATATGAAATTTAAATGTTGCTACATGGTGCATGGCTTATGTGGGGAGAGCAGGATTCGAACCTACGAAGGCGTAGCCATCAGATTTACAGTCTGACCTCGTTGACCGCTTGAGTATCTCCCCAGATACCTTTAATTAATTAAAGAACTTTTGAGCCGGTGGAGGGACTCGAACCCACGACCTGCTGATTACAAATCAGCTGCTCTAGCCAGCTGAGCTACACCGGCAAAAAAATACCTCTCCCGCGGAAAAGGTCTGCAAATTTATAAAAAGAAATAGTATATATTACAAAGTGAGTGAAAAATTTAGCTTTTCATGAAAAGCTTCCCTTTATGTCTCTTTAATTGTCTTCTTAAAGCCTCGATAGATTCATCAGTAGCTTCTTCAAAAGATTTGCATTGTTTTTTAGCAAAAAGTTCTTTACCTGGAATATTAAGTTTAATCTCAACAATTTTATTGTCCTTAGTATTTGCTCTATCAATTTTTAAATAAACTTCAGAGTCTACTATATGATCAAAAAATAAATTAAGCTTATTTAATCTTTGTTTTACAAAAGAAATTAATTTTTGATCTGCAACGAAACGTATTGATTGAACTTGTACATCCATAATTATTGATTTTTTTAGCCACGAGGGTGTGACTGTTCGTGAATTGATTTTAATTTTTGAAAAGTATTGTGCGTATATACCTGAGTTGCTGCTAAGTTCTCATGACCTAACAATTCCTTGATAGCATTTAAATCTGCTCCATTATTAAGCATATGTGTTGCAAAGGTGTGCCTCAAAATATGCGGACTCTTTTTTTGTTTACTTGAAACTAATGAAAGGTAATAATTAACTTTTCTATAAACAAATTTTTCATACAATTTATTGCCTTTGTCTGTTACTATAAGATAGGAGTTTGTCGAGAATTTATCACCCCTCTCATGGAGATATAAATCAATTAAACTTATTGTTCCTTTAGTCAAAGGAATAATACGTTCTTTATTTCTTTTTCCCAACACCTTGATTTCACCTTCATATAAATCTGATACTTTTAAGTTAATTAGTTCAGATAATCTCATACCAGTTTGATAAAACAACGCAAGAATTAACTTATCTCTTATTCCGCTAAAGCCCTCTTCATATTGAATTTCTTCAAATAGTTTTGTTAATTCATCTTCTTTAATAAATATCGGAAGTCTTTTTTCCAATTTTGGTGTTTCAATTAAATGCACTGGAGATGAATCTATAATGTTTTCTTTTAATAAGTACTTAAAAAATGATTTTACTGAACTAATCTTTCTCGAAACAGATGTTTTAGCTAGTTCTTTTTCCAAAAGAGAAACCATATAAGACCTTACATGGGTTAATTCTATTTGATTCATAGGAAGTTGATAAAACTCATCTATAAATTCTTTAAAATCTTGTAAATCTCTCTTATAAGATACAATGGTGTGTTTTGAATACCTCTTCTCTAACTCTAAATAGGATAAATAGTTGTTTATATTTATTAAGGATTCACTCATTAAAAAAAAAGGGGAACATGACTGTTCCCCTTTAAATACGTTTAATTTAAAAAAATGTTATTCTGAAGCCTTTAATTTTTCCACATATTGAGCTTTAATTACCTCTTGCCTTCTAACAACAGATTTTTTAATATACTCTTTACGAGTTCTTAATTCTTTTAGAACCCCTGTACGTTCAAACTTCTTTTTGTACTTCTTTAGGGCTTTTTCAATTGATTCGCCTTCTTTTACTGGTATTTGTAACATTAATTTAAATTTTGGATTGCAAATTTAATTATAAAATTAATATTCACAAAAAAATTAATCCTAATTAGAAAGTATAGCTCTAGAAATTACAAGCTTTTGAATTTCTGAAGTTCCTTCACCTATTGTTGCTAATTTTGAATCTCTGTAAAATTTCTCTACTGGGTATTCTTTAATATAACCATAACCACCGAATACTTGTACAGCTTCATTAGCGACTGCAACTGCAACTTCAGAAGACTTGTATTTAGCCATAGCAGAAAACTTATTTGCGTCACCTCCGTTCATTAATTCNTATGCTGCTTTNTAGAGTAATAATTTAGATGCCTCAATTTCAGTTGCCATATCAGCAAGTTTAAAAGACACTCCCTGGAATTTAGCAATTGGCTTACCAAATTGTTCTCTTTCTTTNGAATAAGAAATTGATGCGTTCATTGCACCTTCAGCCATACCTAGAGCAAGTGCGCCTATAGAAATTCTTCCACCATCTAAAATTTTCATAGATTGAATAAACCCCTCTCCAATCTCACCTAGGATATTGTCCTTATGTACTCTGCAATTATCAAATATTACCTCAGCTGTTTCAGATGCTCTCATACCTAGCTTATCTTCTTTCTTTCCTCCACTAAACCCTGGCGTTCCTCTTTCAATTGCAAATGCTGTCATACCATGTGAATCTAACAGTTCTCCTGTTCTTACTATAGCAACTATTATATCTCCNGTTTTACCGTGTGTTATAAAATTTTTAGTTCCATTAATAACCCAATAGTCTCCATCTTGAACAGCAGTACACTTCATCCTCATGGCATCAGAACCTGTATTTGGCTCTGTCAAACCCCATGCGCCAATCCATTGTCCAGTTGCTAATTTTGGAAGCCATTTCTTCTTTTGGTCTTCATTGCCAAATTTTAAAATATGGTTAGTACATAAAGAATTATGAGCAGCGACCGATAAACCAATTGAACCACAAACTTTAGAAATTTCAGCTATAACTGAAATGTATTCCATGTAACCTAAGCCAGCACCACCATATTCTTCTGGAACAAGAACCCCCATTAAACCTAATTCNCCTGCTTTTGTAAAAAGTTCTTTCGGAAAAGTTTGAGATTCATCCCATAAATTTACATTAGGCCTAATTTCCTTTTCGGCAAAATCTTTCACCATTTGGGCTATCATTTTTTGATCTTCAGTTAAATCAAAATTCATTTTAATCTTAATTAATATTTTACTATACTTTTTATATCAGAAGTGAACTCTTCTAATAACTTTCTTCCGTTTAAAAAAGCCAATTCTACAACAAAAGAAAATCCTATTATTTCGGCACCCTGGGCCTTAATTAATCTAGCTGCTGCAACTGCTGTCCCACCGGTNGCTAATAAATCATCATGNATGATTACTTTATCTCCAGGNTTTACAGCATCAACATGCATTTCAATTTCAGCAGTACCATACTCTAATGCATAATTTATAGACACTGTTTTATATGGTAATTTTCCTTTTTTTCTTATNAGAACAAAAGAAATATCTTTCTTCATTGCTGCAGGAAAACCAAATAAAAACCCTCTGCTTTCTATACCAGCAATATGGGTTGTGTTTTCAGGAATTGTTAAACAAAACTGCGATACAATTTCAGCAGATAGTTTAGGATCTTTTAGTATGGGAGTAATATCTTTAAATACAATTCCTTTTTTTGGAAAATCTTCCACATCTCTTATGGAATTATTTATTTTTTCTATTAANTCCAATGTACTAAATATATGACCTTTAATTTATCGAAATATATGGTGCAATTTTACGGTATAAATCATCATTAACCAAATGTATTTCTTTGATTTTACTTAAAGATTTATAAACTCCATGCTGGTCTCTATAGTTTACTACAGCATTTGCTAAATTCCAGTTAAAATAGGGATGTTTTTTGATNGTGTCTTTGCTGTCATTATTAATATTGATTTTAGCAATATTGTTNGAGTCAATCTCTAACAATGGGTTGATTTTATCAAATAGTTCTTGTGATATTCCAAAAACTTCTAGCAGTTGACTTTTATTGACAAAACCTCCTAATTGATTTCTGTAATTAACTATTGTTCTAGCTCTTTTTGGNCCTATTCCGCTTATCNTCATCCAAGTANTGGTGTCTGCAACATTCATTTTAATTTTACCNAATGNCTTCTTAAAGNTTTTATTNCNCTTTTGTTTTANAATAAATTTNATTTGATTTTTTGATAGGGCTATTTTTTTGATTTTTTGCTCATTATATATACTACTTTGTTTGAACTGATTAATATTAGATAGATTAAATGATAGATAATAAGTAATAATACTATCTTTTAAATAATANAAAGTGTCATACTGACCATTCAATGTNTAATTGGGNGATGCNGATTNATGAATTTCAAAAAAATAATTTTTTTNATTTTTATTTTTCTTGTTTACTGATTTAAACAAAACTATTTCATNTAGCTTATTCTTNTGAAATTCATTTAATANATAGCATTTGTATAAATCTTTTTTTGTCTTAAANCCGCCTATTGCATCTTTATAATTTAATAGGGCTTGAACTTGATTTTTTGACAACCCTATTGACTCCCAATCAATACTATCCCAATTATTAGGATCTCTATCTTTAAAAATGTGTTTTGGCTTTTTAAATTGTTGTAAATCATTATTTAGTATTGGGGCTTTTAAATGCTGAATCTCAATGGCTGAAATAGAATTACTTCCAACAATAGCATCTTTAGTAAATCTGTAAATTACTAATAATGATAACAACAACAACAAAAGGAAAACTCCTCTACGTTGTGCAGAGGTATAGAAATAACTCACAACAGNAAATAATTTTATTTAGCTAGAAACTCTATTTTTAATAGCGTCTAAATATTCATTTAACTGCTTTTTAACNACAGGAAATAATAGATACAGACCAACCATATTTGGAAATACCATAGCAAAAATCATTGCATCTGAAAATCCCCACACAGAACTCATACTCGCTGAAGCACCTATTACGACAAAAAGAAGAAATAAAATTTTATACATCATGTCAGCTTTTTTTCCTCTTCCAAATAAATATTTCCAAGACTGTAGCCCATAGTAAGACCAAGATATCATTGTAGAAACAGCAAAAAGCACAACAGCAATGGTCAAAAACACATTAGAAAATGGTATGTATTTTGCAAAAGCTTTAGCTGTTATTCCAGCACCCTCATATTCAACACCATCAATTAATACTGCACCCTCTCCATTACCTCCATACTGAAAAATTGGTTCAGCCCCTATTGATCCATTAAAATTAAAGATGATAATTACTAAAGCTGTCATGGTGCAAATGACNACTGTNTCAATAAATGGCTCAAGTANTGCTACTAANCCTTCAGATGCNGCATATTTTGTTTTGACNGCTGAATGTGCAATTGATGCTGAACCTGCTCCAGCTTCATTTGAAAATGCCGCTCTTTTAAAACCAACCAAAAGAACACCAATTATGCTNCCTACGCCAATTGCAGTAGGTTTAAAAGCTTCTTTAATAATTAATGCAAAAGCATTGTCTACTAGAGAAATATTAGTACCAATAATATATAAACAAGCTAGCAAGTAAAGCACCGCCATAAAGGGGACTATTTTTTCTGTAACTGAAGCTATTCTCTTAATACCTCCTATAATTATAATTCCAACAAGAAAAGCTAAGACGAGACCTATAATAGTACCTGCACTAGTACTATCAAAACCAAACAACTCTTTTAGAACAATGGTTGCCTGATTGGATTGTGCCGCATTACCCCCTCCGAAAGAGCCTCCAATACAAAAAACTGCAAATAAAACTGCCGTAATTTTACCAAGAATACCAAAACCTTTTTCCTTAAGTCCCTTACTTAAATAATACATTGGACCACCATATACTGTTCCATCTTTACCAATATCTCTGTAAAATACACCCAGGGTGCATTCAACAAATTTGGTAGACATACCAATCAANCCACAAACAATCATCCAAAATGTTGCACCTGGCCCTCCCAAGGCAATAGCTAAAGCAACACCTGCAATATTTCCATTACCAACCGTTCCAGAAACTGCAGTGGCTAGAGCTTGAAAGTGGGTTACTTCACCATCTTTACTTTCGTCCTTTATGGTGTCTTTAATATCTCCATCAATTGCAAGATCATTATTAGCTGTTTTTNATTTTTCAAGATCATCATATTTACCCCTTACGACATTGATTGCTTTAGGGAAAAACCTAATGTTTGGAAAACCAAAATATATTGTAAAAAAGAAGGCACTTATTACAAGTAATATTATTACAAATGGTGCTCCATCAAAAACTTCAAAAAAGACAATACTTGAAACAAAGTCTGAAAATGGCTGAAATGCCTTATCAATTTTTTGATCTAAACCCAACTCTCCGGTTTCAGAAGGATTGGCAAAAGCCAANGATGGGATGTAGCATAATAAAAATAAAATGTACTTAATATTCATGTTGTTGTTTTATTTGTCTATCCATAATTTTAATTCCTGTTAAAAAATCAACAGGGTCATAATCTAAATCATTTCTAGCTTTGCTTATATCAAAACCTGTCTTTAATGGTCTTTTTGCTGGTTGATTTAAAGACGCTGATGAAACAGGGTTTATCAACGAACGATCCAGATCATAATAATCAGCAACCAAATTTACCATTTCAATAATACTATACGTCTTAGGACCCGATAAATGGTATAAACCGTTTGCTTTTTTGTCCATTATAGCTATACAACCATCTGCTAGATCTTCTGCTAAAGTAGGTGATCTAAACTGATCATTTACTACATTAATTTTATTTCCTCTTTCTATTTCTCCTTTTGCCCATAAAACAAGATTAGATCTACTCATATTATCTGTTATCCCGTAGATAATTATTGTCCTTGCAATACTCCATTTAGAACAATTTTTTTGGACTATTTTTTCAGATGCTAACTTTGATTCTGCATAGTAGTGTAATGGATTAGTGCTATCATTTTCACTATAAGGTCCATTCTTACCGTCAAACACAAAGTCTGTACTTAAATGAATGAAATGTGCACCAATATTTTCAGCTGCTTTAGTTAAATTATCAACTCCATTTACATTAATATCCCAACATTTAACTTTATTCAATTCACATGCATCTACATTTGTCATTGCTGCACAATTGATAATTACATCTGGTGAAAATAATTCGATAGTTTCTTTAGTAGATTTATTATCAGTAATATCCATCGATTGATAGTTATAACCCATCTTATCAACCAATCTATTATCACCAATAGCCGTAGCTAAAAGATTAATATCAGGTCTTTTTTTTAGGGCATATACTAACTTTTGACCAAGGAGGCCATTTGCACCTGTTAATAAAACTTTTTTCATTAGTGTTCTATACCAAAAATCTGATTCAACTTGAGAATTTCCTCTGCACTACCTAAGACAATTAATTTACAATTAGGTATAATTTCTGTATCATCTTTTGGATTAATAACAAAATTTCCTGATGGATCTTTAAAACCAATTATATTACATACAGAAAAATCTTTTTTAAGGTCACCTATTTTTTTAAACTGAAACCCAGAAGGAATATCTTTAAAATCTATACTCTCTAAATTAATTTGATTTTCTCCTTCNATTAAAATTTCATCTATAAATTCTAAAACATCAGGTGTAGCAACAAGTTGAGCCATATGTGACCCACCAATAGAATCTGGCATGATTACATTTTCAGCTCCTGCAATTTTTAACTTTTTAACTGAACTTGCTTTAGATGCTCTTGCAATAATTTTAAGGTCTGGATTTAGTTCTTTAGCTGTAAGTACTACAAACAAGTTATCAGCATCTGAGGGCAAAGTAGTAATTAATGCTTTAGCATTTTTAATCCCACACTTTACCAATAGTTCATCATTAGTAGCATCACCTTCAGCACAATTTATTTCTGTTTGTGTCCTGAAATAATTAACGATATCCATATCCTGTTCAATAACTAAACATGTATGATTATGTGCTGTTAGGGTCTCTAAAGCTTTTGAACCAACTCTACCATGCCCACAAATTATAACATGATTGTTTAATGTTTTTATATTTTTCATGTATTTATATTCTCTAAAATAAGTTCTGTAATCTCCACTTAGCACATAACCTGTTATAGATGTTACAGCATAAGCAAAAGTACCAAAACTTGTGATGATTAGAAATGCAGTAAATAATTTTCCAGCATTTGATAGCTCATCAACTTCCCCAAAACCAACAGTGGAAACTGTTATTATTGTTTGATAAAAAGAATCAAGAATAGACCAATTTTCAAAGTANACATAGCCTAGGGTACCNCCAACTATAATAATTACCAATACTACAATTGAATATAGTATTCTNGAAAAAAGTCGGAAATTAAGTAACATTCTATTCATAGTAACTACTTTAAATCCCAAACGGATTTTCTTTTTTGCCTGAACTTGAAAATAGATTTATTTTCCAGGATGAACCCCATTATAAAATAAATTAAAATTGGACTACCTAATGTGGCAAAACTTAAATAAATAAAAAATTTTCTTACTAAAATCGGATNGATATTTAGTTTCTCTCCCCACCAATCACTAACACCAAATGCTCTTTTTTCAAAAAAATGAACAATACTATTTACTATTGGTATTTTAAAATTCATTACTTGAATTTACAAAAATTCAGCCATTTGAATTTGAATTTTCTTTGCTTCCTCATGAGCGCGTTCTTGAAAAGACTCATCACTCGANGCATATAGTATTCCTCTTGAAGAATTGACTAGTAGTCCAACATCGTTATTCATTCCATTTTTAATTACCTGATTTAAATCTCCCCCTTGAGCTCCTATACCAGGAACCAATAAAAAATGGTCTGGAATTATTTTTCTGATTGAACGAAATTCTTGTTCATTGGTAGCTCCAATAACATACATTATATTATTTGTATTGCCCCAATTAGATGATCTTATTAAAACCTCCTCAAATACTTTTCTTTCATTTGATAAAGTTAGCTGCTGAAAAGATGATGATCCTTTGTTGCTGGTCAATCCTAATATAATTACCCATTTATTTTCTACAGATAGAAAAGGAGTAACGGAATCCTCACCCATATATGGAGCTACAGTAATGGCATCAAAATCATAAGTGTTGAAAAAGGTATCTGCATATTTTAACGAAGTATTACCTATATCTCCTCTTTTTGCATCAGCAATTAAAAACGCATCATCAGAGATATAATCCACTGTTTTTTTTAATGATTCCCAGCCTTTAGCTCCCAAACATTCATAAAAAGCAATATTAGGCTTATATGCAACACACAAATCTTGAGTTGCATCAATTATTCTTTTATTGAATTCAAAAACAGGATCTTCCATTTCTAAAATGAATGGAGGAATTTTACTTAAATCAGGATCAAGACCAACACACAAGAAAGACTTTTTTTTATGTATTAAGCGAATTAAATTAGATTTATTCATGATTGTTCTGTAATTCCTTCATTCAATTTCTCTGCATTTTCAGCCATAATTAATGCATCTATCATGTCTTGAATTTCTCCGTTCATAAAATTAGCAAGATTATACATTGTTTTTCCAATTCTATGATCAGTAATTCTACCTTGAGGATAATTATATGTTCTAATCTTGGCAGATCTATCTCCAGTTGACACTAAAGATTTACGCTGATCTGCTCTTTCTTTAGCTAATCTTTCTTCCTCAACTTGATATAATCTTGATCTTAATACTTGAAGTGCTTTTTCATAATTCTTGTGCTGTGATCTTCCATCTTGACACTCAACTACTGTACCAGTAGGGATATGAGTTAGCCTAACTGCAGACTCCGTTTTATTTACGTGCTGTCCACCTGCGCCAGATGATCGAAAAGTATCTTTTTTTACATCAGCTAANTTTAAATCAAAATCTACTTCTTCTGCTTCAGGCAATACNGCAACCGTAATAGCTGATGTATGGACCCTGCCTTGTGATTCTGTTTCTGGAACACGTTGAACTCTATGAACTCCNGATTCAAACTTTAATTGACCATATACTTCCTCTCCAGAAATACTCATGGTNACTTCTCTAAANCCTTTTGTACCTCCTTCGTTGGAATTTATCACCTCANAAGACCATGATTTTTCTTTAAAANACATGGTAAACATTCGAAAAATATCTTCTACAAAAATACACGCNTCATCTCCTCCNGTNCCNGCTCTNAGTTCCATNATGACATTTTTATTGTCGTTGGGNTCTTTTGGAATTAANAGCCATTTAATTTTCTCCTCTAATTNCACTTTTTTANCAAGGTATTCTTCTAATTCTTCTTTTGCTANNGCCTTGAANTCTGCATCATCTTCATGCTGGATTATTTCTNTNGCATTGGTGATGTTTTCTGTTATCTCTTTATAACTATGGTANGTAGATACAATTTCAGCTAANTCTTTATATTCTCTGTTTAGTTTCACATACCTACCCATATCATTAATGACTTCTGGNTCCACCATTTGTTTGGCAATTTCATCATAACGAATGGCAATTTGTTCTAATTTTTCTATGATGCCTACATCACTCATTGGTAGTAAAATTCTCCCTTATCACTTAAAATTGTCAACTCTTTTTTTGNAGATGACTCCACATTNCCTATGATTTTAGCGTCTAAATTAAATGAAGAACAAATTTCTATAATATCATCTGCGTACTTTGGATTAATGTATATTTCCATTCTGTGCCCCATGTTAAAGACCTTATACATTTCTTGCCAAGGGGTTGATGATTCAGATTGAATTAATTCAAATAAAGGAGGTGTATCAAATAAATTGTTTTTTACCACATGTAGATTATCTATAAAATGTAAGACCTTTGTTTGACCACCACCACTGCAATGAACCATACCATGAATTTGTTTTCTGTGAGCCTTTAGAATTTCTGAAATTACTGGGGCATATGTTCTTGTTGGAGAAAGAACCAACTTTCCAACATCAAGCGAAATATTATCCAACTTTTCTGTCAAATCTCTAGATCCAGAATATACGAGTTCAGCTGATATAGAAGGATCAAATGTTTCTGGATATTTTTTAGCAATATTATTATTAAATACATCATGACGAGCAGAGGTTAACCCATTACTACCCATACCACCATTATATTGATTTTCATAGGTAGTTTGCCCTGTTGATGATAAACCAATGATCACATCTCCATCTTGTATATTGTGATTACTTATGACTTCATCTCTTTTCATACGAGCCACCACAGTTGAGTCAACTATTATAGTTCTAACTAAATCCCCTACGTCTGCTGTTTCCCCACCAGTTGAGTGAATAGAGAGACCAAACTTTCTTAATTCCTCTAATAACTCTTCAGTCCCATTTATAATAGATGAAATTACACTTCCGTCAACAAGGGATTTATTTCTACCTATTGTTGAAGACACTAAAATGTTTTCTACTGCTCCAACACATAATAAATCATCAATATTCATGATGAGTGCATCTTGAGCAATGCCTTTCCAAACTGATAAATCTCCAGTCTCTTTCCAATAAGCATAAGCCAAAGATGATTTGGTACCTGCACCATCAGCATGCATTACTATACAATGTTCATCAGAACCAGATAAATAATCGGGAACTATTTTGCAAAACGCCCTTGGAAATAAACCCTTATCCACATTTTTTATGGCTTGGTGTACTTCTTCTTTCCCTGAACTTACGCCTCTTAAAGCATATCTTGAATTATCAATCATATTGGAGAAATAAAAAAACCCCTTTCGGGGTTTAATTTAATTGATGCTACTCTTCAGAATCTGGAGAATAGTCTGTACTTAAAACAATAAATTGTGTTCTACGATTTTTTTGGTGAGCAGCTTCTTGTTCTTCTTTAGTTGACAACTTGTCAATTGCCCCACATTCTAATCCTTCCATCCTTGGTCTATCCTCACCATAACCAACAGGCACCATTCTTTCTTTAGGAATTCCTTTAGATATAAGATAATCAACACAAGACTGAGCTCTTCTTTGTGATAATTTTTTATTGTATTTATCTGAACCCCTACAGTCTGTATGAGCTTGAAGTTCAATTACAATATTTGGATTATCAAGGAGTGTAGCATATAAAAAGTCTAAAGAATCTTCAGAATTTACATTTTCATCAATCAATAATTCNGCTTTATCTAAAGCATACTGCACTTCTGGAAAATCAATAACAGCAGCCTCACCAGACTCATCAACTATTGGTATAAGGTAGACTTCTTCTAAAAATCTTTTTGAGTTCTCTTCATTAATCGTACTAATCTGATTTCTTGCCACCAAAAAGCTGTCTTTTTCCACTTCAATTTCGTAAACCATATCTTTTAAGATGTAACGTTTTCCTTTTGAAATTTCCTCAAAAATGGACTTACCTTCACCATCAGTTGTTTGAACATATTCAGAAACAATTCCACCAGCAGTTGATGTATCAATTCCTGTTACTTTTATTGTAACTCCAGGGATTTGCTCATTGGTTTCTTTATTACTTACAAATACACTTAGAGAAAATTGAATTTCAGGAAGATTAAAATTATATAAATCATCTTTCCCTTTACCTCCTAAATCTACCCTAGAGGAAGTAATGTATCCTCTTTTATCGCTCCCTCTTTCAAAGATAATTCCAAAATCGTGCTCCGGAGAATTAATAGGGTATTTTAAGTTTTCAGCATTACCCCAAGTCTTATCACCAGTACTCTCTGCCTTAAATACATCTAGACCACCTAAACCTATGTAACCATTGGATGAAAAATACAACGTATTATTTTCCGATAAATAAGGAAACATCTCATCTCCATCAGTGTTAATATCAGCTCCTAAATTGGTTGGGGAAAGCCAAGAGTCTTCTCTCTTATCGTATTCAGACATCCATAAATCTTTCCCTCCATATCCACCAGGAAAATCAGCAGAAAATATCATGTATCTCATGGTAGAATTAATTGCTGGATGACCACAGGACAATGTATCAGCCCCTTCAGGTTTTAATTGAACTTTTTCTGCTTGTGTCCATGAATTCCCTTTCTTCTCGGCATGAAAAATCTCGCATCCTAAATTTATTTTCTTTTCTCTAGGACATCTTGTAAAGAAAATTTGATCTCCTTTTGATGATAACACTGCGGGTCCCTCGTTGTCCTTGGTATTAATAGAGTTTGGCAACAACTGTGGTTCACTCCATTTACCATTATTATCTCTTGTTGTTGACCACAAGTCCATAAAACTTTCACCAGTCCTAGCGTCTATTCCATCACCAGTTGAACCTTCACGTGCAGAAGCAAATATGAGCACATTGTGTTTTTTATCTCCCCAGGTTGGCGAGAAGTCATAATGATCTGAATTAATTAAAATCTCATTCTGAATCATATGCTTTGTTGGATTTTCTTTCCATTCAATAGCCTTTTCACAAGATTCTAAGGCTTCTGTTGCTTTAGTATCTTCAGGATTAATCTCAAGATATTTTTTGATATTTTCTAGAGCTGTCTGATATTCACCTTGTTCCTTAAGTACATCTGCAAGTAACAAATAAATACTAGCGTCTTTTTCGTGATATTTCAACTTAATTGCTCTTTGATAATAAGTTTGTGCCTGAGCAGGCTCAACAGAATAACGATAACATTCTGCTAATTGGAAGTTAATTCTACCTTTTTCTTTGATATCTTTTTCTTTTACCTCACCCTTCTTGTATAAATCTATAGCAGAAAAATAAGCTTCATTATCAAACTTAACGTCTGCATCTGAAATAAAATTTTTCTGTGCACTGTAGCTTGAGAAAGCTATAATAAAGATTAGTGAAAGGAAATAATTGAAATTTCTAATATTCATTAATTCAGTTTTTTNGTTGTACTTAATCATATTTTAAAGATAAGATGGATTGCAAAAATAATCAAATATTTTTCTTGAAAATCCAAAATTAAACAATACTAACAGAGAAGTTAAAACAAAGACCATTCCAAATTTAAAATCATATATACTTTAGCAGTAAGTGTTTTATTGACAATAAGTGTCGTTTTTGTTGATAAAAAAAAATGCTAAAACGTCCTGACAGATTTGCTCAGATAAGAATATAAATTACATTTGCAGACAAACTAAATTAACTCTTAATTATTCAAATTAATGGCCAAATCAAAATTAGAATATATATGGTTAGATGGTTATCATCCAACCCAAAACATGAGAAGCAAGACAAAAATTATTAATGATTTTAGTGGTAAACTAGAAGATTGTCCTCTGTGGTCTTTCGATGGAAGCTCCACAAAACAAGCTGAAGGAAATTCATCCGATTGNTTACTAAAACCTGTTGCCTGTTACCCAGACCCAGTAAGAGAAAATGGATTTTTGGTTATGACAGAGGTTTTAAATGCCGATGGAACACCACATGACTCCAATGCAAGAGCTAGAATCGATGATGATGACAACGATTTTTGGTTCGGTTTTGAACAAGAGTACTTTATTATGGATGTACAAACTCAACTTCCATTAGGGTTTCCAATGGGTGGGTATCCAGGTCCACAAGGTTTGTACTATTGTTCAGTAGGTGGAAGAAATACTCATGGAAGACATCTTGTCGAAGAGCATGCAGATATATGTATTGAAGCTGGAATAAACATTGAAGGAATTAACCAAGAAGTTGCGAGTGGACAATGGGAATTCCAACTATTTGCAAAAGGAGCAAAAAAAGCTGGTGATGAAATGTGGATTGCTCGTTACATTTTAGATAGACTTACTGAAGATTATGGTTATTACATTGAATACCACCCAAAACCTATTAAAGGTGACTGGAATGGTTCTGGTATGCATGCCAATTTTTCAAATACATTATTAAGAACATGTGGATCAAAAGAAACATATGAAAAAGTTTGTGAAGCATTTAGGCCTGTTGCTAAAGATCATATAAATGTTTATGGAGCATACAATGATCAAAGATTAACTGGACTTCATGAAACAGCATCTATAGATGATTTTAGTTATGGAGTTTCTGACAGAGGAGCATCCATAAGAATTCCTATTATCACAGTTGAAAATGGATGGAAAGGTTGGCTAGAAGACAGAAGGCCAGCTTCTAATGGAGATCCTTATAAAATTGCCGGAAGAATTATTGAAACAGTAAAATCTGCCAAGATTTAAGTAACGGTAATAAAGATATAAGCTAAATAGCCGAATAGTAGTAACACCCCTCCTATTCGGCTTATTTTTTTTCTAATAAAAATAAATAAACCAAANAATAGNACNACACCAATCATTACCCCAAAATCAAAGTAAAGTAATGTTAGTTTTAATTTCAACTCTTGAAAAAGGGTTGTAATTCCAAGTACAGCAAAAACATTAAAAATATTTGACCCCATCAAATTTCCAATAGAAATGTTATTCTGACCTCTAAACAATGCTACCATTGATGTAACCAATTCTGGTAGGGATGTTCCCAAAGCCACTACAGTAACCCCAATAACAAATTCAGATACTCCAAAATAAGAGGCAATCAATACCGAGTGTTTCACAAATAATTCTGAGCCAAAATACAGGCCAACTGAACCTAAAGCAAAAAACAAAAATGCTAGCCAAAAACTATTNTNNTNAGTTTCNNTAGNNGTATCANCCGAGTATGAAATATATCTAATTGAAAGAAATATAAANGAAACNANCCCTAATAGAAACATTAACCCTTCNGNTAAACTCAAAACACCATCCAAAATGAAAACAACNTATAANAATGATGAAAAGAGCATNATCCACCATGATAATCTATATGTATTTGGATTTACATTAATTGGTTTAATNATAACNGANATACCGAGTACCAATGCAATATTGGCAATATTTGAGCCCATGACATTTCCAATGGCAATATCTGCCACATTATCTAAAGCAGCTTGAATACTTACCATAAGTTCTGGAGCTGAAGTCCCAAAAGACACAACAGTTACACCAATTAAAAATGAAGGAACTCGGAAAATATTAGCAAATGAAACTGCTCCTCTAACTAATAAATCACCCCCTATAATTAGTAAAACTAATCCTAACAGCAAAAAAATTATACTATACGTAATCACTTATCATTTTTATTTGACGATTCATTATTTTGGGGCTCATCAAATGCAGCCCTTTTAATATCATCCTGAATTTCTTGAGAAGCGTCTCTTATTTGCCTTAACCCTCTACCAAATGTTCTAGCCATCTTTGGTATGCTTTTAGAACCAAAAAAAATAAGAATTATTAAAAAGACAAAAAACAGTTCACCTGTACTAATACCATCAAGTAATAACAGATGAATGTGGTCAATCATTAGCTTTTAATATTTTTCTTAGAAAAGTCTACCACAAGTGGNGTAGCAATGAATAATGATGAATAAGTTCCAACTAAAACCCCAATCATAAGCGCAAAGGAAAATCCTTTAATTGACTCTCCACCAAAAATGAAAATNGTTAACAACACTAAAAATGTACTTAATGAAGTGTTTATGGTTCTTGATAATGTGCTGTTTAAAGCTCTATCAACTACCTGAANTGATGATGATTTTTTATGCAATAATGCATACTCTCTAATTCTATCAAATACTACAACAGTATCATTAATTGAATAACCAATAACAGTTAGAATTGCAGCTATGAAAGCTTGATCAATTTCCATGGAAAATGGTAAANTGTTATAGAATATAGAAAATAATCCTAGTACGACTAAAACATCATGGAACATAGCGACTAAAGCGCCAAGACCNTACTGCCATTTTCTAAACCTAAAGGCTATGTATATNAAAATAACAAATAGAGAAAATAAAACTGCTAAAAATGAACCTTGTATTAACTCGTTTGAAATTTGTTTTTCCACTCCTCGGGAATAGACAATTTTATAACTTTTTTCATCATTTAAACCAGCATCTTCTGAATAACCAAGATTATTAAAAGCAACTGCCATAGATGAATCTATTTTTGACAACTTGTTTTTAACCCCTGATCCTTCCAAATANTTTGTAGTAATTTCAAGTGTAAAATTATTATCGACCGTTTTTATTTCTGGTGATACTTTATTTCCTTCTTCATTAACACAAACATTAGCAATGGCAAGTCTNACTTCTTCTTTATTCATTTCATCAGTAAACTCAACTCTGTANGACCTACCNCCNGTGAACTCAACACTTCCATCTAGACCCTTAGTGAACAAAGAATAGATTCCTATAATTACAATTATTGCTGATAATGCGTAAGAGATCTTTCTTTTTGATAAAAAACTAATAGAAGTAGAAGTAAATAAACTTTTGGTTGCATTTCTGTAAAAAGATAAATCCCACTTTTTATCTAATAAATAAGAGAAAATTAACCTAGTTATAAATATTGCACTAAATAAAGATGTAAANACACCAATAATTAAAGTTGTAGCAAATCCTTGTATAGGGCCCGAACCAAAATAGGCTAATACTACTGCCGTAAGCAATGAGGTAACATTGGCATCAATAATAGCTGTATAGGCATGNTTATATCCATCTTGAATTGCTAATTTGATTCCCTTACCGTTACTTAATTCTTCTTTTACTCTCTCGTAAATAAGCACATTGGCATCAACAGACATACCAATAGTAAGAATTAAACCAGCAAANCCNGGTAAGGTTAAGGCNGCACCTAANGATGCTAATGTTCCAAAAATGAAGAANACNTTTGCTACCAATGCTANGTTAGCAACAAAACCTGCTCTCTTATAGTAAAANAGCATGTAGAGTAAAATTANTAANCCAGCACCAATNANTGACCAAGTNCCAGANACAATGTTTTCCTCACCTANTGATGGNCCAACAATNGCTTCNTCAGCAATTTTAGCNGGNACAGGTAATGATCCAGCTTTAAGAATNTTAGCTAAATCTTGAGCCTCTTCTATAGTTTCGAATCCACCTGATATTTCTGTACTACCTCCAGATATTTTCTGATTNATTCGNGGTGCTGAAAAGACTTGATCATCTAAAACTATGGCAATAATTTTACCCACTTTTTTCTCAGTCCAATTTGACCAAGTATCAGCTATTTTAGAGTCAAAAGTTAAAAGAACAGATGGTTTAGAGTTCTGATCAAAACTCTGCATTGCATCCACAATGTCTTCACCATTTATTTTTGCCTCACCATTTTTAGGAATTTCAATAGCCATTAACTGATGGCCTTCATAATTGTACCCTTTTTCTTTGGTATAATACTCCTTAGTCCATAAAAATTTAACTCTTTTAAATTGACCAAAGATTTCATTGGCTTTTTCAGTTTTTAAAATATTGTTTACTCTTGAAGTATCCGCAGTTTTAGCAAAACCAATTATTGGAGATCCTGGAACGTGCGCAAACTTCAAGCTTCCATTTAAAATTTTACCCTCAGCTAACATCAAAGAATCTTCTATACTTTTCTCAATAGCTCTTAGCTCTGATAAAGAGTCAAAGGCGGCTTTCTCTTCATTATAAATGGCTAAATCCACATCTGACAAAAGCGCTAGCGAATCTTCAGAAATCTCAACAAAAATTTCTGTAGAATCCTCATCAGCTTTAGATGAAAAAGACTTTGTTAAATCCAAAAATTTATTTGTCCAGTCTTGGTGGGCTCCATCCCAAAATTCTAAACTTGCTGTAGATTGTAATAATTTTCTAATTCTGCTTTTGTCTTTTGCTCCTGGTAATTCAATTTGTAATCTNCCAGAANCAGCCAGTTTTTTAATNTTAGGTTGACTTACACCAAATTTATTTATTCGAGACTCGATTATTCGGTGGGTTTGCTCAATAGATTCTTCACTTATTTCTCTAAGTTTGGCGATTATTTCTTCATTATTTTTGGTATTGGCNTTATCTAGATAATCCTTTAAACCTACTGTGAAAAAAGTCATAGGTTCATCGCCATAAAGTTCTTTGTAGTGAGCAGCNAACAAACCAATAAAATCATCACTAGCAGCATCTACTGAAGATTCNCCGTTTCTNTAGTCTTCTATTGCAGCATTGTANGGTTTTCTAAATGAAGGTTTTTTTGCAGATGCTTTTGCGAAATTTCTTACCAAGTCTTGAATCGAAACCTCAAGCGTNACACTCATTCCTCCTTGAAGGTCAAGACCAAGTCCAAGTTCTTGATCTTTACATCTTTGATAATCTAAGTCAATTAAAGGATATACTGGCGTATCNGATTTATCAGANAGTAATTTTTGCTCATAATGATTAATNACTAATTGCTTGACCTTTTCNGAACCAACTTCAACAGTAGAATCTTTACCATTNACTTTAATGTCNGTAAATATGAAATTATTATCTACAATAGAATCATANTTACTGTTAGCCATTTCATTAACATTAGATTCAAAAGATCTTGTAACCCATGAAAAAGAAAGTTGATATAAACAAGCTAAAAATAATAGGATTGTGAATACCCAAATAGCGCTTCTATTTCTCATCAAATATTTTTTATAGTATTAATAACACAAAATTGAGGGCGCAAATATAAAATTTCAAATGGTTATTACCAACTTAAAGCAAACAACTTCGTTATCATATTCAAATACTAATTAACTTTAGAAAAAATAAATTTTAAAATTTAACATGAATATTAGACATGAAATTCTCTTTAGTGATGAAATTAAGCGAATTAAATATTCATTTTTTATTTTTTTTTCAATCCTTTATTCTGGTTCATTTTTTACACAGCAATTGAATGTAAATCCAGCAAATGACATCGTAGTAATTGAGAATAATGACACATTATTAAACCCTTGGACTGGGGGGCTAAATGCAGTTCAAATATCAAAAATAGACTTGAATTTTGACTCAATGGAAGACCTATTTGTTTTTGATAGAACTGGAAACAAAGTACTTACATACATAAATAGTNGTGATTCATTTATTTACGACCCATCTTATGAATCAAANTTTCCTACTGATCTTAGAGATTGGGTATTACTAAGAGATTTCAATAACGACAACAAGAAAGATATTTTTTGTTCCGTTTCAGGCGGAATTGGGGTATGGCTAAATACATCTAATGGAAGTGAATTGTCTTTTACCTTAATTACAAACCCTTTTATTTACTCCTATCAATATGCTACCAACACAAACTTATATGTAAGTGTCGTAGATATTCCCGCTATTGACGATATTGACGGTGATGGTGATTTAGACATTCTTAGCTTTGGTGTTTTAGGTTCTAGGCTTGAATACCATAAAAATCTATCCGTGGAAAACGGTTATAGTCAGGACTCTTTAATATATGAACTTAAGAATGCTTGTTGGGGTCACTTTAGAGAAGATGGCTTAACAAACACTTGTATTTTATATGACACCTGCTCTTTCAATGTCTCTAATCCTGAGTCAAGTACAAATAACCAATATACAAGGACTGACCCGAAAAGACATAGTGGCTCGACTATTTTGTCTTTAGACTTAAATAATGACAATGTGAGGGATATCATACTAGGAGATGTTTCATTTGGTAATTTTGTAGCACTATACAATGATAATATTGGAGTAAATCAAAATACTTCATTTATTAGTCAGGATACTACATTTCCAAGTAACAGTGTTCCAGCAGATATTTATATATATCCTGCATCTTTTTACGAAGATGTAGATTTTGATGGTGTAAAAGATTTTATCGCGTCACCTAACTCTGATAATGATACTGAGGATAAAGAAAGTATTTGGTTCTATAAAAACTATGGAACTAATGATGCTCCTTCATTTTATTTTCAGCAAAAAAACTTTCTTCAAGACGAAACTATAGAACTAGGAAGAGGTGCTAAGCCATTTTTGGTAGACTTAAACAATGATGAATTAATGGATTTGGTAGTTTCAAATTTTGGTGAATTTGATCTTAGTGTANCTATTCATTACAGTTCAAGTATAAAATCATACCTTAATATAGGAACTGCATCAAACCCAATTTTCAGTAAAACAAGTGACGACTTTCAAAATATTTCAAGCACACTAAACCAACTCAATCTTGCTCCAACTTTTGGGGATCTTGATGCAGATGGAGATCTTGATGTGATAGTAGGAGACTTTGATGGGAATTTACATTATTTTGAAAACACTTCTACAAACCCAAATCAAATGAATTTAACTTTGTCTATTTCTCCAATAACTGATCAATTTAACAACATTTTTGATGTTGGATATTGTGCTCACCCAACACTTTTTGACATTGATAATGACAATGATTTAGACTTAATTGTAGGAGAAGCTATTGGTAATTTGAACTACATTGANAACAAAGGANATTCAACCCTATTTGATTTTGAACTTATTTCTGAAACATTTGGTCAAGTTGATGTATCTGAATGGTGGACAAATATTGGGTCAAGCGCNCCAGTTTTTAAAACAATAGGTCAAGAAGTTATTTTATTTGTTGGAAGCGAACGAGGTAAAATTTTCAAATACAANAATNTATCAAACAACCTTAGTGGTAGTTTCAACTTATTAGATAGCAANTTATTTGATATTTATACTGGCCCAAACAACATACCTGCTATTTATGATATAAATAATGATTCTATTTTAGATTATATAATTGGTAATAANAGAGGAGGGCTATCACTTTATTATGGCTCTNTTGACTCTAACATTAGTGCCATTTCAAATTTAAATACAAAAGAATACATCATTTACCCCAACCCAAGTAATACTAAAATACACATAGACGTTCCTGAATTAATTGAATATCAAATATTTAATTTAGGAGGAGCGATTGTGAAAAAAGGAGTTACTCTAAAGGAAATTAACATAGAAAAAATGGATAACGGTATTTACTTTCTTTCATTTATACTTTATGAAAAAAATTATGTTTTAAAATTTATAAAGTGTCCAAATCATTAAATAAGTCAATTGTAATAATTGANGGTGATTGTGTTTTTTGTAATTATTGGGGGAATTTCATAATAAAAAACGACAAGTCTAAAAAAATTCACATAACTGCAGCAACATCAAAAATTGGTTTAGAACTAATTGAATCAACTTCTGAAAAAATTAACATAAATGAAACTATAGTTTTTTTCAAAAATGAAAACGTATATCTATATGCTGATGCAGTTTTGCAATTAATTAGGGAAATGAAAAATTATTTGTTTTACCCTCTTCTAACAGGTTATTTGATGCCCAAATCATTAAGAAATAGACTATATCTTTTCATTTCAAAAAGAAGAAANAAATTAATGACAAACCAATGTCACATTATAGACTTAAGAGAAAAAGAAAGGTTTATTTTATAAACTATTAAGTGCCTCATTCATGTTTCTGACAGCTGCAGCACTTTTAACAAATAANTCTTCTTCCTCTTGATTTAAATTAAGATCAACTATTGATTCCCAACCTGACTTNCCAACTACAACTGGGACGCCAATGCAAATATCATTTTGACCATATTCGCCTTCAAGATAAACTGAACAGGGTATAATTCTTTTTTGATCATTTAAAATACTATCTACCAAGTAAGCCACAGCAGCACCAGGAGCATACCAAGCAGAAGTTCCTAACATACCTGTTAATGTTTTACCACCAACCATCGTATCAGCAGCAACTTTAGACAAGGCAGACTCGTCTAAAAGTTGATTAAATGGTATTCCACTGTAAGTTGCTAAACGTGTTAGAGGTATCATAGTTGTATCTCCATGCCCTCCTATTACCATTCCATGGATATCATTAGATGGTCTACCTAAAGCAAGTGATAAATATGTTCTAAATCTAGCACTATCCAAAGCCCCACCCATTCCAATTACTCTATGCTTGCTAAGACCACTCTCTTTAAATGTTAANTATGTCATAGTATCCATTGGNTTAGAAACNATAACTAAAACAGCATCTGGCGAGTGCTCAAGCACACTATTAGTAACNGTCTTAACAATTCCTGCGTTAACCCCAATTAATTCNTCTCTTGTCATTCCTGGTTTTCTTGGAATTCCACTAGTAACCACCACTACATCACTTCCAGCAGTTTTGCTGTAATCATTTGTGCTACCGACAATCTTAGTATTAAACCCAAGTAAAGAAGATGTTTGAGTCATATCTAATGCTTTACCTTCGGCAAAATTTTCTCTAATATCCAGCAGAACTACTTCACTAGCAATTCTTTTGTAGGCAATTGCATCTGCACATGTTGAACCTACATTTCCTGCACCTATGATTGTTACTTTCATTTTAATTTGATTAAATTTTAATTTCTGCGAAATTATAAAATTCAATATCTTTAAGTAGCTATTTTATAAATAGTTGTAAAAAAAAAACATAAATTATTTACTAATTGAGGCAACCATTGCAATTTAAAACGTTTGTAGAAAGTGAAATCTGAGGAGTTTAATATCATTGGACTAATAGAAGGTTGTAAAAAAAATGATAGAAAGTCTCAGCATATCATATATAATGAATTTTATGGCAAAATGATGGGAGTTGCTTTAAGGTATTTTAGAGACCAAGANACAGCTAGTGATGTTGTGCAAGAAAGCTTCATTAAAGCATTTTCGAAAATTAATCAGTTCGAAGGTGGAGCCAACTTTGGTGGATGGTTAAAACGCATTGTAGTAAATCACTCTTTAGATATTCTAAGAAAAAATAAAAAAATCTCATTTACGANTGAAGATTCACTTTATGATAAGTCNCATGTTGAGGAAGATGATGTTTCAAAATATGAAAACATAAATATGAATCAAATTTTAGATGCAGTTCAGCAACTAAGCAACTCTTATAAAGCCGTTTTTAACCTTTATGTACTTGACGGTTTAACCCATAAAGAAATAGCGCAAGTTCTCAATATAAGTGAAGGCACTTCTAAATCAAATTATGCTAAAGCAAAAGCAAAATTGAAAGTAATTCTATCTGATAAATTTAGTCTTTGAGCAAAAAACCAACATATAATTCTTTTGAAGACCTTATTAAAAATAAGCTAGATAAATTTGAAAGCAATCATGGAAAAGATTGGAGTGCCATTTCCAATAAACTTGATAAAATTGATTCTGTCAATAAAAACAAAAAAAGTCGATCAAACTTGTTTTTGGCATTGGCATTAATTTGTGGAATTAGTCTCGTTACTGTATGGTATTATAAGCAAAATAAGCCACTAAATAATACTATGGTTAAAAATGAAGCATTGACGACAAAAATAGAAGAATCACCTGTTGAAAAATCAAAAAAAGAAGACGTAGTAGATACTGATAACNCTNCAATTTTAATTGAATCAACNATAGAAACTGATAAAACAGTTAAAGAAAAAAATAATTCTGACGACCAAAATCAACAAGCTCCACTAAATAGAGATGACACTTTTAATATTTCCCTACAAGACACAACTCAAAATTCAACCTCTATTGATCCTGTTTTAGATAGTTCAACAATAGTTACTACCATTGGGGATTCTGCAACCAATTATAACCTCACTATTATTTCCAATAAAAATCAAGTATGCTATGATGACTCCATATTACTTTATATTGATGGATGTGATAGTTGTAACATATTGTGGGTTGTTAATGGTGTTGACTATGGNAACAATAAAGACTTAAAAATTATTGGAAAAGAAGATATTTCTGTTTCGCTTTTTGAAATTATTTTAAAAGATTCCACAAATAATTCCGTATTGAAAGATTCTACAACTATTCTTGTAAATAGAGCTCCAGAATTTGAAATAAATTATGAAACAACAGAAGATAATGGTGCAATTAGCACCTATTTAACTCCAATTGTAGTTAATGATTATTCTGATGGGAAATACGATATTTTTCAAGATGGAACATTTAATTGGGATTTTGGAGATGGAACATTTGAAACCACAGCCTACCCCAGACATGAGTATACTATAAATGGCTTATTCATGGCTTATCTTTCCTTCACTGATATTTATGGATGTACATCTTATTCTAATAAAGAAATTGAGATTACGTCAAACTTTGACATTCTTGCTCCTAACACATTTACNCCAAATGGAGATGGTGTAAATGACATCTTTATGCCAGAAGGAATTAAAATCAGTGGACTTTCATTTGAATTACTAATTTTCAATAAAAGTGGAAAAGTAGTATATGCAACNAAAAATATAAATAGTGGATGGAATGGCTTTAATCAAAATACTGGCCAAAAATGCACTAATGGTAATTATTTATGGGTTGTTAAATTAGAAAATGAAGATGGTTCAATTAGCCAATATCAAGGATCTATTTTATTAGTGGATTAAATAATCCTATGCATCAATGTTTGCATATTTTGCATTCTTCTCAATAAATTCTCTTCTAGGAGGTACATCATCACCCATTAACATGGAAAATATTCTATCTGCCTCTGCTGCACTTTCAATAGTCACTTGGCGTAGGGTTCTATTTTCAGGCGACATTGTAGTGTCCCACAATTGCTCTGCATTCATCTCACCTAAACCTTTNTAACGTTGTACATGCACGCTTGACTCACTTCCTGCACCTTTCATGTCATTAACATATGTATCTCTCTCTTTGTCATCCCAAGCATATTTTGCTTGCTTTCCTTTTTTAACAAGGTACAANGGNGGTGTAGCAATGTAGATATAACCATTTTCAATCATTTCTCTCATGTACCTAAAAAAGAATGTTAAGATTAGCGTTTGAATATGGCTACCATCAACATCAGCATCACACATGATTACTGCTTTATGATACCTCANCTTTTCCAAATTCAAAGCTTTAGAATCCTCTTCTGTTCCAACCCTAACTCCTAGAGCAGTATAAATATTTTTAATTTCTTCGTTNTCAAAGATTTTATGAACCATGGCTTTTTCCACATTAAGAATTTTACCTCTTAATGGCATAATAGCTTGAAATTCACGATCTCTTCCTTGCTTAGCAGTNCCACCTGCAGAATCACCCTCAACTAGAAATAATTCACACTTAGAAGGGTCTTTAGAAGCACAATCAGCCAATTTACCAGGCAATCCTGCACCTCCCATGGGGTTTTTTCGCTGAACCATTTCACGTGCTTTTCTNGCAGCATGTCGTGCAGTAGCAGCTAGAATTACTTTCTCAATGATTTTTTTGGCATCNGCTGGNTTTTCCTCAAGATAATTTGAAAGCATTTCACTNACAGCNTGGCTTACAGGTGCAGAAACTTCTCTATTCCCTAGNTTGGTTTTTGTTTGNCCTTCAAATTGGGGTTCAGCAACTTTAACNGANACAATNGCAGTTAGTCCCTCTCTAAANTCATCACCNGAAATCTCAAATTTCAATTTGTCAAGCATACCTGAATTTTCGGCATACTTTTTCAAAGTGTTNGTTAATCCTCTTCTNAANCCTGTNAAATGNGTACCACCTTCATGGGTGTTTATATTATTGACATAACTATGNATNTTTTCACTGTANCTNGTATTNTAAATCATAGCTACTTCAACAGGAATGNTATCCTTCTCNCCTTCAATTGCAANAACTTTTTCAATTAACCTTTCTCTNGTTCCATCCAAAAATTCTACAAATTCTGACAANCCTCTTTCAGAGAAAAAAGTTTCAGCTTTAAATTCTCCATTTTCATCTTTTTCTCTCTCATCAGTTAAACTTATCGTGATACCTTTATTCAGGTATGCCAATTCTCTCATTCTTGCTGAAAGCGTATCATATGAATACACAATGTCATCAAAAATTTCTGTATCGGGCATAAATTCAACTTCAGTACCTCTTTCTGTAGTTTTTCCAACTTCCTCAACTTCTTTTGTCTTTTTTCCTTTAGAATATTCTTGCTCCCAAATTTTACCATCCCTATGCACTGTNGCTTTAAGATAGATAGAAAGTGCATTTACACACGAAACCCCAACACCATGAAGACCACCGGAAACTTTATAGGAATCTTTATCAAATTTTCCACCTGCTCCAATCTTTGTCATAACAACTTCTAGNGCAGAGACACCTTCTTTTTTGTGCATATCAACTGGGATACCTCTTCCATTATCNCTTACTTTTATTCCATTTTCTTGGGAAATGGTTACAGTAATGGCATCACAATGCCCAGCTAACGCTTCATCAATAGAATTGTCTACCACCTCATAAACTAGGTGATGTAATCCTCTTGAACCAACATCTCCAATATACATGGACGGACGCATACGTACATGCTCTATCCCCTCTAANGCCTGAATACTATCTGCTGAATATTTTTTCTCTTCACTCATCGCTAAAATTTTGAACGAACAAATATAGTGTTTTACCCTTATAAAACACCCTAATTACCCCCAATATGAAAGGGAGTTTTCAACAGTATTAAAAACTAAGTGTTACACCACCAAAAATGTTAATTGACTGAACAGGTGTATTTGTCCAAAACTGATATCGTTTTGCTGTGAAGTTATTGAACTTAATAAATGCCGAAACTTTTTCATTATATCGGTATTCAGCAGATAAATTTAAATCAACAAATGGTTTTAATTTATACGCATATCTATCACCTGATATCTCATTAAAATGTGTGTTTTGGTTATTTATATCCTCTACAATATTATTGGTAAGTGTGGGCACATTAAAGGAATACACATTTCTTGTTCCAATTAAAAATAAATCACTTCTTATTAGTAACTTATCGGATAAATCTACTATTGCAGATCCAGTTAATTTAAAATCTGGTTGTTGCCATGCCTTTGCATCTTCATCTAAGTTATCTGATCTTAATCTATAGATAAAGTATTCTGCTTTTCCTGCTACTTTTAATTTCTCCCCGTTTTGATAAGTCACCTCACCTAAAATCGTAGTACGAGTTACTTTATCATAAGTCAACTGAAACTTATTTTCAATAGATGAAATTGTATCAGGGATGTGAAAATAAAAGTTATCTAATCTATCAATATTGGTAGAAATATTAAATGTAAAGTTACTGCTCATTGAGCCTCTTATACCTGCATATAAATTTGAACGCTGAATCGTATTTTTAATATCTATATCCTCAGATAAAAATGGGTTTTCTATTCTCAATTTATTAAATGTATTCCTTTCCACATTTCCTTTCCAACCAGCATAAGGAATAAATACATTATTAAATAAACTATAACTTGCTTCAACATCCGGAAAAAGATAAAATTTAGCATTGTCATTAATATCAGATTGCATTGAAAACCCCACTTTAGCAATCAGATTATTTTTTCTTGTATATATATGGGGGTTAAATCTTAAAATAGCGGTTGTTTGAGCGGTTAAACCCTGTCCAACATTTATTTCATATGTTGATGTATCTAAACTTAGAGAGGGTTGATTTACATTGTTAATGTCCAGCTCAAAAGTTCCTAAAAACTCATTTTCTAAAATTACCCATCCGGAATGACCCCCAATTAAAACATGATTTTCAGCAAGTTGATATTTACTATTTAAATGATGAAAATCTAACCAAGTTTTATATCTTAATTTATTGGTATCCCTCCCCGTATTCTTTGAATTGAATTTCATGTGAAAATCAAATAAATCGTAGTCTTGACTAAAAGTAGATGAAGTGTCTTGAAATAAACCTTGGTAAATAGATGTATCAATACCATAAAACTGATACCTATTTCTTTCGTAATCTAACTCTGCCCATAAATCATGATCTAAAAAGAATTTTTGAAAATACCCNCCCAAAAGCACATCTGAATATGTCGTATTTCCCATTTCTTTGATATTTCCAAAACTACTTTGGTAATTTCCTTTAACACCCCAACTTTCATACTTAGATCTCTTTGAGGAATAATTTAAATCAACGAAAGGAGTTAAATACATTCCAGCTCCTGCCTTTAAATANCCAGAATATAATCTATCCANAGGTTCAACNATTTTTANTTTAGCAGGTGTTATATTTTCAATTTCATAACTTACNTCTTGTTGTTTTGGCTCCAAATAATATTTAACCTCATCCATTTGCAAAGTAGAATCTATTTGAGATGGGCTAATAGCTGTTTTTTGAGCCTTAGCAATGGTTCTAGATCCAGATCCAACACCTAAAAAAATTTCATCTGCACCTGCATTGTTCTGACTAAACAAAGGAGTTATCCAAATAACCCCTAATAAAGTCAATAAAAAGTATATGTTATTAACTTTACTCTTCATCTTCATTGTTTTCATTATCATCTGTTTCTTGATTTGATGAATCTTCAAAAAGTTTTTGATCCTTAGGGTCAATGTTGTNAAATTCAATTTCAATATCTTCTTGGTCAGGTTGATCATTGAGTTCCATNTGTTCTANGTTGTTTACATAATCTAATTTCTGAACAGCTTCCGCTACAANTTCATCATTTTTTGGACCATCATAATTATCTATTATACTCTGTAAACTATGCCGAGCATTAAAATAATCTTTCAATTGTGTGAAATTATCTCCTAATAATAAAATTCCTTTAGCTAACCAGTAATCATAAGTGGGTTTTTGCTGCACTAACTCCATAATTTGCGTTTCACATGCTGTATAGTCTTCTCTTAAAAAATAAATGTGACATATATTATATTTAGCTTCAGCTGCAGCTTCACTTTTTGTTATAGCAATCACGTTTTCGTAATGCAACATGGCACTATCTAAGAAATTAAGTTCTTTATATGAATTGGCTAAATAAAGATTAGCATCCTCGGAAACTTTTTCGCTAATTTGATTCAATGCTAAAACTTTCTTTGCATAAATCAGCGTAGATTGATAATTNTCTAAATTATANAAACAATACATCTGCCCCCTTTTAGCTAATGACAAATCNTCNTGNGTAACNCCNACATTTTCTANNGTNGAAAAATGNCCAAGNGCNAACTTGTNATTTTTTGANTCAAANGTGATTTCNCCNGCGTATTTTAATGCTTCGGTATAATAATTATTATTNGGCTTAGTCGTAATGAAGTCATAATGGAATAANGCTTCATTCTTTTTACCCTCAGTGTAATAACANGTGGCCATGTAATAATGNGCAGAAATCTCTTTNATCGGGTTTNNTATATTATCTAAATAATAGGANGCTTTTTCAATTTGCAAATNACAATCTCCGTTATCTCTAGCTAACTGAACAGGATGCCAAAAAGTAGAATCTTTTTGTTGTTCACTGACAGCTATTCCTCTACTATCTAACCAGCTGTAATAACCAGGTAAATCATTCCTTTTAGCATAAACTTCCATCATTAATTCTATGGACAATTCNTTTTCTAATTCTGCATCAGGATAGTCATCTAAAACTTTCAATAAAAATTTCTCCCCTTCGTCAATATTTCCTTCCTTTATGTAGATACTCCCCACCTCAACATGTGCTGTTGAAATGTAATTGTTATTNGGGTACTCATCAATAAATTTTAAATATGTATTAATGGCTTCTGTATTTTTCTCTAAATCCTTGTAGGTCTGTGCTAAATTTAATAGAGATAATACCTGATACCTTGAGTTTGGATACTCATCTGTTAATTGCTGTAAAGTTTGCATTTTCCCTTCATAATCTTGTATCAAGCCCTGAGATGTAGACATTTGATATAAAGCATAACTGTGATTAAAACCTTCAATAGCCAATGACTTTTTGTAATTTTCTATGGCTAAGCTATCATCCTTTAAAACAAAGTAAGCGTCAGCAATTCGAACTAAAGCTGACCTAAATTTTGAGGAATCTGGTATATTATATTGATGAATATAATTTCTAAAATACTTTATTGACTCATCCAGATCTAACTTTTGCTTGTTTAAATTGTATGATTTAATACTTGAATAAGGCTTTGCTTTTTCAAAATAGGCGTAGCCTAAATGATAATCTAAATCTTCATACTCACTTGTCAGTAATACACCATTTGTATATCTGTATTTTTCATATGAAGTAATGGCTTCTTCATATTTCTCTAATCTGTAGTAACATTCTGCTTTCCAAAATTCACTTAAAGCATTGAGCTTTTGATCAATAGGATATCGCCCAACTAATTCAAAACTACCAACGGCATCTTCGTAATCACGATTGTGAAATTGTTCAACAGCCCTATTAAATACAATGATTTGATAAGCACTTTGCATTCTTGGGTCCTTATCTTTTATTTTTTCGAGCGAAGTCAATGCATCGTCATAATTTTTAGTTGTCAAATAAACTTTTAATAAAAATTCATATGCTTCTTTAGCATCTTCAGTGTTAGGGTAAGTATCTATAAATTCATGAAATGCATTAATCGCTTCATCATATGGATTATAGCTAAGCTCAAAAGCTAACTTAGCATAATTAAATAATGAGTTACGTTTAATATCTTGATCGAACTCTAATTTGCTTGCTTCATGAAAAGCATTTCTAGCATAATCTTTTTCGTCTAACTTCAAATAGGCATCTGCCATGTGATAGTATGAAGTTTGAGACAATATATCTTTTCTGTAAACTACTCTTGAAAACAGAGAAACTGCCTTTTCATACTGCTTTAATTTATAGTAAGAAAAAGCAACTTGATAATTTGATTCCCTATTGGCTTTAGCATGCTTTTTGAAAATTTTATAATAGTCTAAAGCTGATTTATAATCTTGGCTTTTGTAGTAGGAATCTCCTATTAGTTTTGCAAATTCGCCCTTTCTTTTTTCAATAACTGAATCAATATAATTTGGTGCATATGCTATTAAGTCATTGTATTTATGCTGCTGATATAGTATTTGAGTGATGTAATATGGGATAATGGATTTAAACATTTTACTATTTGCAATCTCTTTGAATCCCACAAGAGCAGTTTGATACTTCCCTTCTTCATATGCTATGTGACTGTAATAATATGTTGCTGGAATTTTATAGTCGGATTCTCGCTGCAATAATTCATTGAAATTTACTTTTGCTTCGTCTTTCTTTTTTCTAGTAAACTTTGAATAACCTAGTTTAAATAAATATTCATTTTGATCTTCTATTGAAAGGTCATACTGATCAATTTTTTCAAAATATTCAATTGACTTAGTAAACTTCTTCATTCGATAGTAATGCCTTGCTAACTGGAGAAAAACACTTTTTGATTTTGGATGATCAGGATGATCTAAAACAAATCTTGTAAGAAGTGTTTCTACATTTTGGTGATACAAATGAAGTGCACAAACAGCAAAATAATATTCAGCATTTATTCGAAGCTCATCTTGAGTATTGTCAATTTCATTTATAATTTCCTTAAAATAAGCCTGTGCTGAACTATACTTCTGTTTATCATATAGCTCTTGTGCATATTTATAACTTTTATAAGAGTCTGTAAATATTANTGTTTTTTGTGCTTTACCTACCGTAAAAAACAAAACCAAAAAAAGAATACAAAACCCCTTCCTCAACATATTAGACATTAACTAAATTTAGAATTGAAATATTATGGATTAAAGATAATTAGGGCATTGGCTATAAGATGGAATGCTATTTATTATTTTCAACCATTTTATGTTAACATTAACGAAACATTCTATTAGAAGTGTTTGATAATATTTTACTTTTGAGTGTAATTAATAAGTTAGTATATGGATAATAAACCACTTATAATATTTAATAATGTCTATATAAAACAACAACAAAATGAAATTCTAAATAATATAAACTTAACCATTAATCAAGGTGAGTTTGTCTATTTTGTTGGGAAAACTGGAAGTGGGAAAAGTAGTTTGCTAAAATCCATATATGGAGATATTAAGATTGCTCAAGGCAACATCTCTGTTGATGGTCAATCTTTAAATGAAAGCAGAAAGAAACATATTTTATCACTTAGGAGGAAGTTAGGTATCATTTTTCAAGATTTTGAATTACTCATGGATAGAACCATTGAAGAAAACTTGAAATTTGTAATGAAAGCTACTGGATGGAAAGGNAAAAAAGTGATTCAAAACAAAATTAGTGAACTATTGGAAAAAGTTGAAATGTCTGACAAGGCTAAATCTTATCCTCANTTAATTTCTGGTGGTGAGCAACAGCGAATTGCTATTGCAAGAGCACTNATAAATGACCCNAAAATCATAATAGCAGATGAACCCACAGGTAATTTAGANCCNGATACNAGCAAAAAAATCATGAGCTTAATTAAAAGTATATCTTCNGAAGAACAAACAATTGTTATGGCAACTCATGATTATGACATCATTGAACAATTTCCTGGTAGAATTATTCAATTTCAAAACAAATCAATTGAAGAGTAATTTCAATTAAAGATAACTTTACACAAAGAATTCAAATTAAAATCATTTGAATAATTCATTAAAACTCTATTTCTTTTTTCTAAACTATTCTTATCAAAAGGAGTTTTAAATAGTTTTAATATTTTTTCTTCCCATTCATGTTGCTCCACAACAGTACAAACATGTTTAAAATCATCATTTACAACAAATTCTTTTCCAATTAAACAATGATTAGCATTGAATAAAGCATTGATCAATTTTAATTTTACACCTGAAGAATGATTGGAAAAAAATAAATTCAATTTGGCATTGGCTATTAATTTTTTCAATTCATCTTGATGAGGGCTTTCAATTAATTGAATATTCGAAATATTCGCAATTTTACTTTTTAAATTTTTAGAAGGGTTTAGACCTGCTATAACTAGTTGATTAGGAATTGATTTAAAAAGATTAATAAAAAACAAAGCGGCATTTTCATTGTCATTAATATTTAAATTTCCATGATAGAGTGCATAATCACTTGATTCAACTTTTTCATTAAAAAATGTATTGGCATGAAAAGGATTTAACAAGATTACATTACCACCTAGTAAATTTAATTTAGCCCTATCAGACTCTGAAATAGCAAATACTTTTTGCCCCTCATATATTTTTTTCTCATAAATTTTTAATCTTCTTGACTCTATCCAAAAAAATATTCTTTTTACAATTTTCTTTTCACTTTTATGTAAGTTTTTGTAGTATTCCCACTCTACATTGTGTGCTCTTATGAAAACTCTTTTTTTTGGAAAGTGAGGAATAAATGCTGTAGTATGAATTCCTTCAAATAAGATTGGATAATCATCTTTACTCAAGTTATTATAAAGTGACTTTAAAGCTCTTGATTTGACTATATATGGTTTGATTGAAAAATGTGTAATAAGACTTTTATTTCTTTCGTAATAATATACTTTTTCACATATCTCACTTAACTCATTACTTTTCTCTCTACCATATTGGAAACAATGCAAAATAACTTTAACTCCAATTTTATGTAGCGAATTAATTTTATAGAAAACATCTATTACTCCACCATAATTTGCAGGAAAGGGCACATCAAAAGATATTAAGTGTAATTTTTTATTTTCCAATTTGTTCATAACAATCCAATAGAGTCATAACTTCATTTTCCCAAGAAAGTTCTTTTTGAGCATTTTGAACCCCTTTACTTAATAAGGAAGATGCTTGAATAGCTTTCTTTATTGCATTTAATATAGCTTTTGGCTCATGGGAATTTACAACTACACCACATTTATATTTTTCAATGATATGCCTAATTTCAATTAAGTCACTAGAAACAACTGGAATTCCTGCCTTTAGGTAGTCAAAAAGCTTATTGGGTAAGCTAAACTTATAATTTAAATTATTACCCTTATCTAAACTTAAACCTACATTGGCATGCATCGTATACTGCATCATATCTTCATATGGAATAGCATCTACAAATAGAGTTTTATCTTTTAAATCACCTGCTCTTGCTCTTAATTTTAATTGCGGAAAAACATCTCCTTTACCAACCACACACAGAAAAAGCTCTTCTTGTATGGCAATGGCCTCTAATAATTCCTCAGCTCCTCTATCAACATTGATCCCTGAACCCTGAAGGATTACAATTGGTTTATCCTCTGGTAAGTTTAATTCAGCTTTGGGTTTTGTATGATTCAACTGTTTGTTTTCAGGTAAGTTTCTAAGAACATTAACTGATAATCCATAATCAGATTTNTAAAGCTCNGCTATNGATAAATTAACGGTNAAAACATNTTGGAGTTTAGGNAAAATAAATTCNTCTATTTTTTGCCAAACAAATTTAACTANCNTTCTNTTTTGAATTTCAGGAACTCCTAAAAAGTACTCATGACTATCATAAATAATCGGTTTTNGTTTAAACTTGGCCGCAAGCCAAACAGCTAAAAGTGTATCTAAATCATTTGCATGTAANACATCACATTTTTTGAATAAAAGATAAAAAAACAACCTAAAATTATATTCTGCATAAAACAAGAAACCTCTATTAAATAATAAGGTAATTCTACGAGTTTGATATTCCCTAGAAATTGGTAGTGATGAATTTAATTTTCTTCCAACTAAAACAACATTCCAATTGCGATGCAATAAAGATTTAGCGACTTTATCCACTCTTTGATCGTGTGAAAGATCATTTGTTACTGTAAGAATTGTTGTTTTGATGTTCTTTTAATTTTAAAACAAATAAATGGAAAAATTATTGTTTACTAATTTATTGATAATTATAAGGTAAATTATATTTACGTTTGTCAATCATGAAAATCGTAAGAAATCAAGAATTAGTTGATTTTAACACCTTTGGAATAGCGTGTCAGTCTGAATATTTTGTGGAAATTAAATCGGTCAACGATTTAATGGATTTATCTAAACAAGATATTTATAAAAATNAAAATAAATTAATTCTTGGTGGAGGAAGCAATATTCTTTTTACTTCTAATTTTCAAGGATTGATCATAAAAAATAATATTACTGGTGTTGAAATCACCAAAGAAACCTCTGACTTTGTAGAAGTTAAAATTGGAGCAGGTGTAAATTGGCACGAGTTTGTCATTTATTGTGTAAATAAAGGATGGGGAGGCGTTGAAAATTTAAGTTTAATTCCTGGTAATTGCGGTACTGCCCCTATGCAAAATATTGGCGCATATGGAGTAGAGATTAAAGATACATTTATAAATCTAGAAGCATTTGAAATAAACTCTGGAAAAATAGCTCATTTTAATGCTGAAGATTGTCAATTTGGATACAGAGAAAGTGTTTTTAAAAATCAATTTAAGAATCAGTATGTTATTTTAAATATCTCGTTGAGATTAAATAAAAATCCAGCAATCAATACATCTTATGGAGACATAAACAGAACCTTAGAATCTAAGCAGATTAGCAACCCAACCATAAAGGATGTAAGTGATGCCGTTATTGAAATTAGACAAAGTAAATTGCCAGATCCCAATAAAATTGGCAATAGTGGAAGTTTCTTTAAAAATCCTATCATTCCCATTAGTCAATTAACTGATCTAAAAAAAGAATTTCCTGAAATCGTTTCATATAAAATTGATGATAGTCAAGTCAAAATTGCAGCAGGATGGCTTATTGAAAAAGCAGGATGGAAAGGGAAAACTTTTAANAACTATGGAGTTCATAAAAATCAATCCTTAGTGTTAGTAAATTATGGCGGAGCCAAAGGTCAAGACATCTTTGATTTATCTCAAAAAATTTTAGAGGACATCGCTAAAAAATTCCAAATTAAGTTAGAAAGAGAAGTAAACATTATTTAAGCTATTCTATAACAGCTAAGCAAGATTTTTCTCCAGATTCATTGATGACCTGAAAAATTGTTTTAGTATTTGTGTTTGAATTAAGTTCTACTGGGTGAAAGGCCAACATATCACTACCAGGAAATGAAATAGTTAAATCTTTAGTTGTAGGAATTCCAACCTCATCAAATGTAATATGTTTTGTGCCACAATAATTATTAACTCCATATTCAACAGGGATTCCTTTTCTAAGATTAAGGTTAGCTAATTCATTGTAAAAATATTGNGGTTCTTGAAAGTTACTTAATGCAAAACCACCAATAAATGTTCTTTTAAGATGAACTTGCTCTCTTTCAATCGGGCAACCCCAAACAAAATTTCCATTTCTATTAAACTTAATAATCACCATCCCCATAGAGTGCCAATTATTAATTTCTTTTACCTTTTTCCTNCCTAGATGCTCCGCAACTAAATAGTGATTTCCTTTGGCATCCATTTTAAAACTGGTTAATAAAAATTTATCCAGTCCAAATCCCTTTTCTTTAATCTCCTTTGCTGACTTAAAGGTTTTGATGATTTTCTCGTTNAAGTGGTATTGATTCTTATGAACTAATGTTAAATCATCATCATATTTAAATAAAAAATATCCTTCATAATTATATCTAATCTGAGAAGAATAAAAACCTGCAATAACCAATTCATTTTTAGCATTAAAAAAGTAATCTAAAGCTGAAATTTTATTTCTATTAAGCTTTATTACTTCTTCTTTAATTACTTCTTGACCCAGGCTATATATGTTGAAATTGTTCCCCTTTTCCCAATAGGTTTTAATCAAAAAAATTTTACCATTTGGCGAGATTATTAATTTATTATCTCTTTTTGTTTCAAATTTGACTTCTAATTTATTGTAGACTTCTTTTGCTAATTTTAAATTTTTATCAAAAATCAGCAATTTAATATCTTCATTTTTTCCAGAAACATAAGGAAGTTCTGCTATTACATGTAATTGATCTTCATATGTTTTATCNGAAATAATAAAACTAGTAGGNTATCCAGATTTTTGAGGCTCTTTAAAGATTTCATTAAAAGGGCCAAACCCCAATTTTTCATCTAAAATAGAGTAGACTAAATGCGTATGCATTTGCTCATTATAACTAGCAAACAAAATAACTTTATCAAATAAATATTTAATTGAAATGAATTCATATTTAGGATTATCTAATCTAAATGAAGCTTCTTTTTTAAGCTTATCATTGAAAATGTTGATTGTTAAATCACATTTTTTAGATTTTTCTCTTTGCTGTATGTAAAAATATTTATCAGACGACACAACGCAATTAACAGGCGAAAGTCCTTTTGAACTCACCATATCACTAAATGACAATGCAATATCTTGTGCAGAGTTAATCATAATAGAAAAACCCATGAATAGTAAAATCACATACCTATTAATCATTGTTTTGAAGGTACAAATTTTATACCTAAATGGAAAAAGCCTAATTAGCAAGAATCTTGTTTAAGATGAAATCTTTATGATTTTCATCCTTAATAGTGTCAATGATTTCATTAACAAAACCCAATGTCAAATGTTGAAGCGCAGATGCTCTGCTTAATCCTCTTGAACGCAAATAGAAGAGTGCCTCATCGTCAAATTGACCAGTGGTTGATCCATGACTACACTTAACATCATCGGCATATATTTCCAATTCAGGTTTAGAATAAATAATGGCATCTTCATCTAAAAGTATATTGTTGTTTTGCTGATATGCTTCAATTTGTTGGGCATCTTGTTCAACAATTACTTTACCATTAAATACGCCAACACCATTTGATTTTATTAAACCTTTATAATTCTCATAAGATTTACAATTTGGATAAATATGATCAATTAGGGTATGATTATCAATAAATTCGTTATTGGAAGGAGAAAAAATACCATTAAGTTCTGTATGACAATGTTCTCCTTCTACTTTAACTTGAATATCATTTCTGATAACTTTTCCTGAGGAACTGAAATTATTTGAAATGTATTTACTTTCATTCTTTTGATTAACTACATCCTTACAAAATTGAAAGTTATTATCTGTATCTTGATATTTATTGATAGTAATTCCACTATGCTCTTCCAATTGAATCAAGTTTTGATGGTTCAGTAAACCATTGGAAGTATTATTAGATTTTATAAAAAATTGATTAACTGAAATATTAGCGTTTTTAGCTATTTTAAATGCAATTCTTGAATTCACAAATCCATTCGAGGAAGACAAAATATTTACAATGTTAATGCATTCTTTAGATGCATGATTTTCTCGCACTTTTATGTTTAAGTATTCACTAACTAATAGATTATTTAAACTATCAAAGTATGAAGATTTTTGAAATGAAATATCATCATTATCAAAAGTGATAATTAAATCTTTGTGATTGGGTATTGAAGATAGTTTTTCATTTAATGTTCCATTTTCAATAACAATTATAGGCCCTGTTAATTTAGGAAGATTAAGCTCGCTTAAATTTTCAGTCTGGTTGGGGAAATCACCATGGAATTCAAGTTTTTTTAATTTTCCCCACTTCATATACCTCCAATCCTCTTCTTTCTTATCGGGCAAAATACAATCATTAATTGACTCCCAAATTCGATCATCAACAGTAAAGGAATTCTTATTTAAGTTTAAAGTACTCATTACATAAAAATTAGATGGCAGGTTCTAACTTCAACCAATCATAACCTCTTTCTTCCAATTCTAATGCAAGATTCTTATCGCCTGACTTGACTATTCTTCCATCATATAAAACGTGTACGAAATCTGGAACAATATAATCTAAAAGTCTTTGGTAATGAGTTATTACAATGGTCGCATTTTCTTTAGACTTTAATGTATTAACTCCATCTGAAACAATTTTTAAGGCATCTATATCTAACCCAGAATCTGTTTCATCTAAAATAGATAAAGTAGGATCTAGCATGGCCATCTGAAAAATTTCATTTCTCTTTTTTTCACCACCAGAAAAACCTTCATTAACAGATCTGTTTTTTAATTTGTTGTCTAATCCAACTAAAGCAGATTTTTCACTAACCATTTTTAAAAAATCTTTAGCTGATATTTGATCTTTTCCAAGCGCCTTATTTTTTTCATTCAGTGCTGTTCTTAAAAAGTTAATATTACTAACTCCTGGTATTTCCACTGGATATTGAAATGCCA
>PBXW01000069.1 GCA_002727735.1 Crocinitomicaceae bacterium | reverse complement strand
CTTGCCTACTTTAATTTTTGAAGCTGCTTTTGATTTAGATGTTCACACTTTTAAGAAGTCTTTTTGGAATGCATTTTTAATGGCTGTGCCAGGTATAATAGTGGGAATGTGCTTAAGTGGTGCACTAACGATGTTAATACAATACTTTGGAATTGGTTTTGGAGGATGGTCTTGGTATGTTGCTTTGATGTTTGGAGCAGTGATTTGCGCTACAGACCCAGTAGCTGTCGTATCTCTGTTAAAAGAGTTAGGTGGGGGTAAGAAACTAAGAACACTAATTGAGAGTGAATCTCTTCTTAATGATGGAACTGCTTTGGTTATTTTCATGGTATTTTTCACCATTCTCACCGATACTGCTGCAAATGCAAATCCAATTATTGATTTCTTTATTGTCACTTTTGGAGGTATTGGTATTGGAGCAGCAATTGGTTTATTTACACTATTTCTCTTGAAGAAAGTGTTTAATGATCCTCTTTTTGAAATTACTGGAGTTATTGGTTCTGCTTATTTGACATTTTACATAGCAGAAAGTTTTCACTTATCAGGAGTAATTGGTTTGGTAACACTTGGACTATTGATGGCAGGTAGAGGGAAAACCAGAATTAGTCCAGAAGTAGCTCATTTTTTACATGATTTTTGGGTCTTGGCAGCCTTCTTGGCTAACACACTCATTTTTATCATCGTAGGGGTGATTATTTCCAATAGAACCAATTTTAAATTAGAAGATTTCATTGATCTTGCTCTTATATACATTGGCATACATTTAATCAGAGGATTAATTGTATTGGTTCTATTCCCTGTAATGAAGCGAATAGGCTATGGTGTTTCTAAACAAGATGCCTTAGTTCTTTGGTGGGGTGGTTTAAGAGGAGTTATTGGTTTAGCCATGGCGCTAATTATAGCAGAATCATCTTTACCAAGTTTTATTAAAGAACCATTTTTATTTATTACTGCAGGAATTGTGCTGCTGACTTCATTAATTAATGCTACTACCATAAAAGCTTTAGTAAAAGGGCTAGGACTTACTAAGATAACTGTAGCAAGAGCAGCCGTTATTACGCATGCTATGGAAAACCTTCGCGGAAGTGCTGAAGAAAGATTAGAGTTGATGAAAAATGATCGTTTTATGGGTGGGGCAGATTGGGAATCTGTAAGTAAATACTTACCTAAAATTTGGCAACCCAAAGAAAAGGATTTGTTGGACAAAAAAGAAAAAGGAGGTCTTATTGAATTGCGGACTGTACTTTTAAATAGAGAGAAAACTACATATTGGAATCAATTTAGTAAAGGTTTATTAGGAAGAAAGGCCTACAATCAATTGGTCAAAATTGTGGATGAGCTATTAGATGAAGCTGGTAAAACAACCCTGTCCCATGCAATATATATTGATGAACTATGGAATACCTCTCAATTATTTGATAAAATAGAACAGTGGACTAAAATTCAAAAATCATCAAATAAAGACACGTTTAACAAATTGATTATAAGTTATGATGCATGTAAAGGTTTTGTAAAAGCTCAAGACAAGTTATTAGAGCTAGTCAATGATTTTAAAAATGATGAATCTAATTCAGCAGAAGAAAAAGAATACCTTAATCTGCTTGAAAATGAGGTCAATGAAAAGAAAATACAAGGCCTAACTTTTTTAAGAAACCTTAAAAATGCTTTTCCTGAGGTTTATAAAGCTATTGAAACTCGTCAAGCGAGTAGGGATATTCTTAACCATCAGAAAAATAAAATGGTGGAAATGAAAAAAAGTGGACGTATAGATAAGGAAGATGCTCATTATTTCTTGGACGAAATTGAGGTTCAAATGAATGAACTATTAAATAAACCCTTGGATTTCACTCTTCCAGACGCTAAGGATTTAATTAAAGATATAAAGTTGTTTAGCGAGCTAGAAGAAAAGGTTATAGTTGGTGTTATTCCTTTTGTAGAAATAAAAATTTTCCCATTTAATTACCAGTTTAAGCAAGAATTAGACCCCAAAAATGGGCTGGGTGTAATTTGTAGGGGTTCTGCTAAAATTTCTAACAAACAAGATGATAATAGGTCAGCAGTTTTAGCTAAAGGTGATATTATATCAGATAAAACAGTGCAAAAGGGCGATAGGTTAATTTCTGAAACTCCATTGACAGTCATGTGGATTCCTTCATCTAAAATAGATCAGGTTAAATCGTTATCCCCAGTTTTTAAGGACATAATTTAATTTAGATACATCAACTAAATAAAGTATTCTATTGAAAATAAAAAAAGCCTAACATTGGTCAGGCTTTTATTTTAGTGATCGCGCCAGGATTCGAACCTGGGACCGTCTGCTTAGAAGGCAGATGCTCTATCCAGCTGAGCTACGCGACCAANTAGGCGACAAAAATAGAAAAAATGTTAACACAATTCACAAGTTTTTTATTTCACGTATATTGTAAAAAGATTTAATCCATTTTAACTGNAATTATGTTAAATATAAAACACCAATTTACCTTCCTGTTTTTATTTGCTTTTCAATTTATATTTTGTCAGAATGCTCCACTTAATATGCAACAANTAGGTCATGTGCCAACAAGTTCATTCCANGTGCCAACAGACTTAAGTGANATTTGGGGCTGGGTAGATAGTTTGGGNAATGAATANGCAATTGTNGGTACNAANNANGGNACNTCNATTTTTTCNTTNNNTAANCCATCTCAACCNGTNGAGGTGTTTTTTGAACNAGGAATGCANTCTATNTGGCGTGATATCAAGACNTNTGGTAANTATGCCTATGTTACTACNGAAGCNTCAAATGGATTATTAATTATAGATATGTCNACTTTGCCATCTGATACNAATTTAACTACTTATTATTACAATGGTCCAGCTAATGCTAGTTGGGAAAGGGCACACAACCTATATATAGATGATCGTGGCTACGCCTATATTTTTGGTGCTAATAGGGGAAATAAAGGATGTATTATACTTGACTTAAATCAAGATCCTACTCAACCAGTAGAAGTTGCAGATATTAATAATTGGTATGTTCATGACGGAATGGCTAAAGGAGATACCCTCTATTTAGCACATATTTCGGATGGTTTTTTTACGGTTTGGGACGTCTCAAATCCCTCTATTCCAGTAATGTTAGGCCAACATAATTCACCTGGAGCTAAATGTCATAATGCATGGGTTTCTGATGATGGAGACTACTTATATACAACGGATGAAATAAGCAATGGATTTATTGGTGAATTTGACATCAGTGATCTTACCAATATTCAAATGATTGATGAGACCCAAACAGAACCAGGTCAAAATGTTATACCACATAANACCCATTTTCTTAATGATTACATTATNACTTCTTATTACACNAGTGGAGTAGTGGTTCATGATGTAGCTAATAAAGGAAATATGGTTGAAGTTGGTACATTTGATACGTCACCTAACTTCAGTGGTGATGGTTTTTATGGTTGTTGGGGCGTTTATCCATGGTTACCAAGTGGTCTAATTATTGCGTCAGATATTGAGGATGGATTATATGTTCTCCAACCCAACTATGTAAGAGGGGCTTATTTAGAAGGAGATGTTCGTGATGCTTCAAATAATCAATCCATAAGTGGTGCTACCATTACAATACTTGGTCCAAACAAAACAGAAGAAACATCAACCTTTGGAAATTTCGCCATGGGTTTACCTACTTCTGGCACTTACGATATTATGTTTTCTCATCCTTTATACCAAAGTGATACTGTTTTTAATGTACCACTTCAAAATGATTCAACTACTTTCATTTCACAACTTTTATTTTCGCTTACTCCATTGAATCTTACTGTGGAAACTAAACAATCAGTAAATACATCTTTACCTGGAGTTCAATTTGAAATCAGTAATGAACATTTTTCCTATAGTGGTACAACTGATGCTAATGGTCAGTTTATAATAAATGGATTAATTCCTGGCTCATATAATATTTTAGCAGGTGTTTGGGGGAATAAAGATTACTGTTCTACTTCTTTAAATATAACCGATGATGCTCAGCCGTTAGTTTTATATTTAGAGGAGGGTTATCAAGATAGATTTAATCTTGATTTGGGTTGGACAGTAAATGCTTCTGCACCATCTGGTATTTGGGAAAGAGTAGAGCCTATTGGAACCGAATATGCCAATGAGCCTTGTAACCCTGGATATGATAGTGATGATTGTGGTGACAAAGCTTATATAACTGGGAATTTAAGTGCTTTACCCACTTCTGATGATGTTGATTTCGGCTTTGTTCAGTTAATGTCTCCACAAATTTCTTTAGACCCCAATCAGCAATATTTTATTAATCTTAGTTTGTGGTGGAAAAATATAGGAGGTGGTAGTATTCCTGATGATACATTAATTATTAGAGTCAATGATAATTCTAGTTCTGAAACTTTAGCTTATTTCACTTCACAAGATTCATTAGAATGGGTAGCTACCAGCTTACCTATTAGCTCAACCATTGATGTTACCGATTTTTATGTTGAAATTTTTACTGCCGATTGGGATACTGGAGTTGACCACTTGGTAGAAGCTGGCGTAGATTATTTTTCTATACAAAGCGCAACAGGAATTAGTTCCAATAATGCAATTGATAAAATCTTAGTTTATCCTAATCCCACTCAAGATGGTAAACTATACTTTACTGATATCAAGGAATCGTTTAGCTATGAGGTTTATAACTTAACTGGTGAACTTGTAGATACTGGTAATGATTCATTTGTTCAGTTAAAAGAAAGAGGAATCTATTTATTGAAGATAATTACACCAAATCAAACTTTCACAAGGAAAGTTATTTTTTAGAAANCTTATTACTTAAAATTTTAATGAATAATCCAGATCCTTCAAGNAACTTTCTGAGTAAGTCATAGTANAGACTAAAAGTTAGTAAAATAGTCATAAACCATATAACAAGGATGTTGGCATAAAACGTNTCTAGTTTTATGTTGCCAAGAAATTTGGATGGTGCGTAAAAGTGTGCACCTAGGTAATTATTGGTGTATGGGTCTAAAAATATAGGATCTGACTTTTGTATTAAACTAGTTTCTCCTTCAGTTATAAATTTTAAAGTGTTAGAATTGGTTACAATATCTTCCAGGCTGTGATTGTTGTATTTTGTTTTAAATAATTGAAACTTTTGTTCTTTCAATTTAGCTATTAACCTTTTTTGATTNCTNTATTCTTTAGAACTTATTTTTTTNTCACTTTTTAANTGTCGTAAANNNGNTCTTGTTGAGTCATTAATTTCTAATAAATCTGTNATGATTTTTTCATGATGATTTTCNGCAGTNTTATAAAGATTCATATAGTAATTTCTTGTTTCTGACAAATATTGAATTAATCCATAATAGTCTTCTTTTGCTAATTGATTTTCCTCAATTTTTCGAAGCAGCTTATGTACTTTTTCTGGTGATATTTTTGAGGATTGAGGAAAATAATT
>PBXW01000068.1 GCA_002727735.1 Crocinitomicaceae bacterium | reverse complement strand
GAACTACGCCAGCCATAACTAGAGTTGAAGGTAGTGGTAACGGAATGAATATCATTGATTTTTCACAAGAAACTGAGGATGATATTGTGGCTAACTACACACCAAGAGAAGTTACTTATGCTTTAAATGGTGCGCCTGTTTCAGTTAAAGTAATAGACCCACTTAATGTTCAAGCTGGTAATTATAAACTTTTATTGAATGAGGCATCAACACCTGCTTTCAATATTGGCAAGAAAAATATGCTTGACACTTGTGATTGGATGTTACTTAGAGAATATGGAAATAATATTGATACCATTATTTCAAACATGTCTATACAGATAGGTAATGAACAACTTATTCCTGAGTGGGGGATTTCAGTTGACATTGAATATTATCAATATGCCCAAGAAGGTGATGGTCCAAGACCTGATTTTCTTGAAGCATCCATTGAATTTTCAGATTCTTCAAAACAATGGTTATCTGGTATTCCTGATGGAGAAGGTGAAACTGAACGAAACTGGATTAGATCTGGGACTAGTAGAAATGCTACACAACAACCTTATGATGATATCAAGAGTGCATTAGATGATACAGAGATATATGAAAGTGTCTTAAATGGAACTTGGGCTCCATTTAGAGTTGTAGGAACAAATGAAGAGGATTCACCGTCCATGATGGATGAGTGCCCTGGGACTGCTGTCGGAAATTCTATGAAACAAGGCAGAGATCAAGCAAGACTTGAAAGAACACCATCAATTGATGTTGTGATCACTTCTGATAAATCTAAATGGACTAGATGTCCAGTAATTGAGATGACAGATGAAATAGCTTTATCATGGAATGGAACAACAGATAAATCTTATTGGAAAGAAAAACCATCTATTGATAAAAACGGTAAAGTATCTGGAGATAATGGCTACAATGCTAGTGAAGGTGAACTAACCTCAGCTACAGGAATGGGTTGGTTCCCTGGTTATGCCATTGACTTAACCACTGGTGAAAGATTAAATATGGCCTATGGTGAAGATAGCTGGTTAGGAAACCATGGAGGAAATGACATGATTTGGAATCCTTCTGGTGCATTAACTAGTTTTTCTGGAGATTACATTGGTGCTGGAAAACACTTTATATACGTCTTTAGAAATAGTAAAGATGAATTTTCTGGTCTAACAAGAGGAATAATTTCTGCCTATGATCAAGGTGCTTCTTTTACTGATGGAAACGGAAATTTACTTTCTCTAACTGGAGCTAATAGAAGTCAGATTTGGAAGTCTTGTGCTTGGGTTGGGAATCCAGCATTAAATACTCAACTAAATTTTGATTGGTTTAGTGCGAGTCCTGCTGACCCATCTTCTTTCATACTTTCTGATGTTAGAATAAGACTTAGGGTTGCTTACGGCTATGAAGCCTTAAATACCCAAGATCCAAATGGAGATGGCATTATTGATGATCCTGACAAAAAGTACAGTACTGANTTAGGTACNGCTGTTAATAATAATAATCCATATTATAAGTTCAGCATGGATGATATAGCNGTAGTTACTCAAAGTGATTCAGCTGCNTTAGATGCATGTTCTTTAATTAATGTAGTTCCTAATCCTTACTATGCTTATTCTAACTATGAATTTGACAAGCTGGATAATGTGGTTAAAATCGTAAACCTTCCAGATGTATGTAATGTTAACATTTATACTGTTAGTGGTACACTTGTAAGATCATATAAAAAGGATAGTCCAATAACATCTATTGATTGGGATTTAAAAAATTACAAGAGAATACCTGTTGCAAGTGGTGTGTATTTAATACATGTTGAAGTACCTGGTATTTGCGAAAAAGTTGTTAAATGGTTTGGAGTTGTAAGACCTCCAGATTTAGATGAATTCTAAAATAAAATGATATGAAGTTTTTTAAGAAAACAATTTTAATTATTGCGGTNTTATCTTCTTGCTCAGTTTGGGCTGGAAATGAAGATAGAGCGGGTTCTGCTGGAGCAACAGATTTACTAATTAATCCTTGGGCTAGAAGTTCTGCTTGGGGTTCTGCAGGTCTTTCATCAGTTAATGGTTTAGAGGCTGTATTTTTAAATGTAGCTGGTCTTGCCTATGCTGATCAGACTGAAGTTCAATTTTGCAGAACNAACTGGATGGGAAATATTAGTGGAATNGGATTAAATTCTGCNGGANTAGCTCAAAGAGTTGGTGANGCAGGTGTNTTAGGAATNTCTTTTGTGAGTTTAAACTATGGAGATATTGAAATTACCACAACAGCTCTTCCTGAAGGTGGTATAGGNTATTTNAATCCTAGNTCTACAAANTTCACCGTTTCTTATGCAAAGAAATTTTCTTCCTCTATTAGTGGTGGGATGAACTTAAAGGTGGTNTCACAATCTATTTCTAATGTTAGTGCTCAAGGTGTAGCTCTTGATGCTGGAATTAGATATGTCACTGGTGATCAAGATAATATCAAGTTTGCTATAAGCTTAAAGAATGTTGGTCCTCCAATGAGTTATTCTGGTGATGGTTTATCATTAGATATGTTAAATCCATCNACTTCANTANCAATTGGAATGGTTCAACGTTCTAGTAGTTTNGAAATGCCTTCACAGTTAAGNATTGGTACATCCTATGATTTTATTTTTAGTGAGAATAGTGTTTTAACAGCTGCAGGTTCTTTTTCAGCTAACTCATTTTCAAGAGATCAATTNCATGGTGGTTTAAAATGGAAAGTNAAAACTGATAAAGCAAGTTTCGGNCTAATGGGTGGTTTTGTTTATGAGCAGGGAATTTTTAATGCTGATGAAATGGCTACTGCCTTATCTGGACCATGTGGAGGTTTTTCTTTTGAATTTCCTTTTGGTGATTCTGGTTCTAATATTGGTATTAACTATGCTTANCGTCAATCAGTGCTCGGAGGAATACATACTGTTGGTGGAAGAATAAATATTGGAAATTAATCCATTTAACTTTTCAATTCTATTTTATAGGTAATTCAANTTTTTGTATATTTGTACAAATATTTAATCTTTAGAATCCGTTTTTGACGGATTCTTTTTTTTTAAAATTTAGCTATGTCAGATNTAAGTTACTATACCCAAGAGGGATTNGATAGATTAAAAAATGAAATAAAAGAATTAGAGTCTATTGAAAGACCTAAAATTTCACAACAGATTGCTGAGGCAAGGGACAAGGGAGATCTTTCAGAAAATGCTGAATATGACGCTGCCAAAGAAGCACAAGGATTATTAGAAGCAAGNATTGCCAAGCTTAAGAATAAATTAGCTAATGCAAGGTTGATTGACGATAGTGATATTGANAGTAGTAAAGTATTTATTCTTTCTACAGTAAAGATTAAAAATATTCAAAATAAAATGGAAGTTTCCTATACCATTGTTGCTGAAAACGAAGCTGATTTAAAAGCGAGAAAAATTTCAGTTGATTCACCAATTGGTAAAGGATTATTGGGTAAATCAGTTGGTGATATAGCTGATATTCAAACTCCATCAGGAGTTATGAAGTTCGAAGTAATTTCCATAGAAAGATAATGACCGATAGTATTTTNACTAAAATCATTAAGGGAGAAATTCCTTGCNATAAGATTGAAGAAAATGAGCATTTTATTGCGTTTCTTGATATTATGCCACTTAAAAAGGGGCACACTTTAGTTGTTCCCAAAGTTCAGGTTGACTACATATTTGATTTAGAAAACCAAACATTAGGAGATTTAATGATTTTTGCCAAAAAAGTTGCCAAGAAAATTGAGGCTGCTATTCCATGTGAAAGAATAGGTGTTGCAGTTATTGGATTGGAGGTTCCTCATGCTCATGTTCACTTAATTCCATTAGTAGGTATATCTGATATTGATTTTAGTCAACCAAAACTTAATTTAAGCCAACAAGAATTAAAAGAGGTTGCATTACAAATTAATGCAGNTAAGTAATTCTTTTTTTATTTTTTGTTGCAAAATCTTTCCAGCTTGTATAGGAAGCTTTATGATCAAATTGATGTTGGAAATAGTGACAAATAGCTACTGCAATACCATCTGTTGCATCTAATTCTTTTGGAAGAGTTTTTAATTTAAGAATAGATTGAATCATGGCAGCAACTTGTTCTTTACTAGAGTTGCCATTCCCAGTAATGGATTGCTTTACTTTTCTAGGNGAATATTCTACAATAGGTAAATCTTTGACAAGTGTAGCAGCCATAGCAACTCCTTGAGCCCTACCTAACTTTAACATAGATTGTACATTCTTACCAAAGAATGGCGCCTCAATTGCTACTTCGTCAGGTAAATATTCTTCCACTATGTGTGTAATGCTTTCAAAAATCTTTTTCAATTTTAATTGATGATTTTCAAGCTTAGTCATCCTAAGTATTCCCGTGCTAATTAAGTTTAATTGCTTATTTTGTATTCCAATAAGGCCATATCCAAGAATGTTAGTCCCAGGATCAATACCAAGAATTATTTTTTCGAAATCTTTCAAAAGGATTTATCTTAAACTAAGATATTCATATAAAATTACTTTTTTTATTTCATTANTGATTTTTGTGTTGGCTATATNCTACATCACAAATAAATTTATTGAACATCAAAANTTAAATGAATTTATTTNAGTTTTTAAATCATNCAAAGCACAACTATTATTGATTANTGTTTTTGGTCTGCAATTTTTGAATTGGACTTTAGAGGCCTTAAAGCTNNCTATTTTACTNCCAAAAAGTCAAAACATAAATTTTAAATTAATATTAAAAGCTATTTATGTTGGAAATTTCACAGCATTATTCACCCCAGAAAGATTGGGTAATTTTATAGGTAGATCATGGGTGCTACATCAAGCTAAAAAAGAAACTATAACCTATACACTCATAGGAAATTACGCACAATTTGGTACCACTATAATCATGGCATTGTTTTCACTATTTATGATTTTATTTAGTAGTTCTTCCCATCATTTTNATTTGCCAAATAAAGAATTTTTATTGATAATTTATTTACTATTNTCCATATTGATATTGATATCATTTATCAATCTAAAATGGGTTAAGCTATTTCATAAGNTAACTTGGTTAAGTAATTGGAAGACTAGTTTAAATCAATTAACTTTAATTTCANCCTTTCAAAAATTTGGCATTATATCATTTTCTATTTTGAGGTATTTCATTTTTGCATTTCAATTTTATGCTTTAAGTTTTGCGTTTAATTTACCTTATGATTTTATAACTATTTTCACCCTATTGGGAGTTATGTTTGGTGTGATTACATTATTTCCATCATTTATTCCTGGTAATTTAGGCACTAAGGAGGCTTTGTTAATTATATTACTTGGNGGTGGTGTTTTAGGCCTAAAATTTTCACTTATATCATTTATTATATGGACTATTAATGTTGGAATTGCTGGCTTAATTGGTGGTGGAATTAATTTATATAGATCTAAAAGTTGATAGTTGTTGGTTTCATAATATTATTTGTATATGTATTTATTCTAGGTTTTGCGTGTATAGGGTTANTCANAAATAGTAGACAAAAAAAATTTTCGTCTTCAAAACAATTTACATTATCCATAATAGTACCTGTTAGAAATGAAATGAANAGGATAGATTGTTTACTCCATTCCNTTGAAAAAAGTAAAATAGATAAGAAGTTATTAAAAGAAATAATTTTTGTAAATGATCATTCAGAAGACGATACAATACTAAAAATAGAGCAATGGAAAAACAGACAAAGTCTACATATTAANCTTCTTCATCTCAAACAAAGTTTTGGTAAGAAAAAGGCTATAGTTTATGGTGCTCAACANGTTACTGCAGATTTTATTTTAACATTGGATGCCGATACTAATTTCAATACAGNTTTTTTACAAAAAANATCGTCACAACTNAATGAAAAAAATAAACTTTATGTTGTGCCTGTNATAGAGNAAAATGGTCTTTTCCTTTCNCGNATGGCTTCCCATGCAAATTGTACAATTNCCATTGGATTGGCAAATTTTGGCTTTCCAATAAATTGTAACGGAGCAGCGCTCATATTTGATAGGGCTACATTTCTCCATCTACATCCCTTTCAAGATAATTATCANATTACATCTGGAGATGATTTATTTACTTTAAATTCTTTCGTAAAGCATAAAAAGGGAGTTCAAACAATACNGATGCATCAAAATGTTGTACTAACGGANGGGGCTCATAATTTGGTTGAATTTTTATCTCGTGGAGTAAGGTGGTCGGGAAAAATGAAACATATCCATTTACCNGTTGCTAACNTANTNGGTTTTACTATTCTTTTAAGTAACTTTTTTGTGTATTATTTNCTNGGANNATGTCTNTTNNCTGANTNGTATNTTCNCTCATTAATATGGCTATTNATCAAGCTNTTTNTTGATTTTATTTCCGTTTTTTCNTCATTTACATTNTANAATAANAAAAGCATTTTAAAATATACTTTACCGATGTATTTTATGTATCCAATATATTTGTTTTTGGTACTTTTTTTAAATTTAATTCCAATTAAATTTGAGTGGAAAAACAGGCCTGTGCTAAACCTAAAAACCAATTGAAACTTTCAAAAAGAATATTGCTTTTGTTTAATTATTTAATCAAAAATCCTTTGATCGGAATTGCTTTTTTTGTTATTACTTCTGCTATTATAATTAGTATTTTGGGAGCTAATATCCGTCCAGACAGTTCTTTAGATGCAAATACACAAATACCTCAAATTTCTCGATTAGAGCCTGGTACTAAAATCCCATTTCTAAAAGTCAGAAAGAATAAAGAGATTATCGAAAAGAACTTCTTTGAGAAGTTGTTTTTTGGAGGTCAAGAATCTCCCTTTTCTTTAGTTCCTTACAGTGACTATAAATTTGTTGATGATAAAATATTGCTTAGTGAATATTTGGTTGACTCTACTAATCTGAATGATGAAATCTCAC
>PBXW01000067.1 GCA_002727735.1 Crocinitomicaceae bacterium | reverse complement strand
GATATAGAACATTTATTCTTACTTAACAAGTCTAATCAACGATTAGAAACCTTTGATTTTGAGCAATTTTCTCAAGACTACACGAACTTAGATAGTGTTTTCTCCAATAACTTCAACAACACAAAACAAACTAATAGAGCTGGAGCATTTTACAGATATCGTTACAAAAAAAACTTTCTTAAAATTGGTGCATATACTAGAAATGTCCAAATTATAAATCAAGATTTAGAAGGTAATCCTCTGACAGATGATTTAAACTTTTGGGATGTGTTACCTCAAATTTCATTCAGACATAAATTTAGCAATTCACAAAGGCTTAGATTAAACTATAAAACTAATTCAAGACAACCATCTTTGAATCAATTACAACCTGTACAAAACAATGCCAACCCCAATAAAATTTCTGAAGGAAATCCAAATTTAGTTCCAGATTATACGCACATGCTCTCTGCCTCATACAATCACTGGAAAGGTCTAACAGGAAGTTATGTTTGGTCTAATTTAACTCACAGAACTGTATTTAATGCATTTTCAACTGAAGTAACTTATGACAGTCTTGGAAGATCAATCTCAAAATCAATTAACGTAGACCAACAGCAATTCAATAGTTTAAATTTAGGTGGTAAGATTCCTTTAGGAAATACACCTCTTGGATTAAGAGGAGGATTTTTTACATCATATAATATCACTAAAAACATTATCGATGGATTAGAAAATACGACAAAGACCTTTTCAAATACAACTGAACTTTCAATTGAATATGAAACTGATTCCATTTTCTTAGAATTTGGTGCTGAATATTCTTATTCAAAACCAAATAATTCCTTACCATTTTACAACAACAGGCCATTCACAACTCAAAATTACTATGGTGAAGTTAGTTTTGAATTACCCTGGAATATGGAATTTGAAATGTCAGCAGAGTATACAATAAACAATCAGTGGGCTGATGGATATAACATCAGCTTTCTATTGATAGATTGTTATTTAGGAAAAAGATTTTTAGAAAATGAAAATTTGATATTAGCTCTTGAAGGTAATGACATACTGAACCAAAACACGATGGTTCAACGATCAGTTCAAAATAATATGATAATTGATGACAGGACAACAATCATATCAAGATATTTTTTATTGAAACTAACTTATAAATTCAANAACAAAAAAANCAAAGTAAAAGATGCAAGTTTTCACTAAANNNATATCCTTATTTTTTGTTNNCAGCATTAGNCTNTCCTTNTTNGGACAAATAAAAAGTGGNGTTATTCTNTANGAGCGAAAGACNAATCTNCTCAAAAAATACAAAACAGCTGAATCNCAACGTTGGCTTCGTGGAGAAAAGACTAAAATTGANCGTTTTAATTTACATTTCAATCCCGAAAAATCTATTTTTCTCCCAGACGAATCTACAATACCTTCAAAAGCAGATTGGGCCACTTCAAAAAANACNGTATANCAANATTTTAAAAAAGGGGAAAGAATTAATATTTACAACCTATTTGGTGATAGAAAAGTAGTAAAAGATGATCTCATCAAAAGAACTTGGAAAATCACAGAACGAAAAAGATTTATTGCAGGTTATGAATGTAGAAGAGCCATATGGTATAAAAATGATACAACAAGAATATATGCATGGTACACAGACGAAATATTACCAAGTACAGGCCCTGAAACATTTAATGGATTGCCTGGCACTATTTTAGGCTTAGCTACAGAAGATGGTGGNGTTGTATATTTTGCAAAAAAAGTGGAAAAAAACAATAATGAAGTAGATGAACTGGTAAGTGACTTGAAGATTAAAAAAACTTATACTGAAGAAGAACTAAAAACAGAATTAAAGATGAAAGGAAAATCTAATCCATGGATGAACAGAATTATCGACTATCTATTCGAATGGTAACCATGCTAAAGAATTTCCGCAATTATACNGTCTATATTTAACCCATCAGCCTCAGCCAAATAGTTTTTTACCAATCGATGTCTTAAGATTGGTTTAGCAACTGCTTTAACATCTTCAATATCTGGAGAGTATTTTCCAATTTTTAACGCATGACATTTTGCACCCAAAATAAGGTATTGTGATGCTCGTGGACCTGCACCCCATGAAACATACTTTTTGATAAAATCTGTAGCATTTTGAGCATTTGGNCTTGATTTCTGAACTAAACTGACCGCATATTCTACAACACTTTGATTTACTGGAACCCTTCTAATTAATTCTTGAAAGAAAATAATTTCCTCTTGGTTGATGACTACATTTAATTTTGCATCTGAAACTCCAGTTGTTTGCTCAATTATTTTTATTTCTTCTTCAAATGAAGGGTAATCCACTTCAATATTAAACATAAATCGATCTAACTGAGCCTCAGGCAATGGATATGTACCCTCTTGTTCAATAGGATTTTGAGTTGCCAGCACAAAGAAGGGATTATCTAATTGATGATTTTTACCAGCTACAGTAACTGTTCTCTCCTGCATAGCTTCTAATAGAGCAGCTTGGGTTTTAGGAGGAGTTCTGTTGATTTCATCTGCAAGAATAATATTGGAGAAAACCGGACCTTTAATAAACTTAAATGCTCTTTTTTCATCTAAAACTTCTGCTCCAATAATNTCTGACGGCATTAAATCTGGAGTGAATTGAATACGATTAAACTTTAAGCCCATGCAGTCAGCAATAGTATTAATCATCAATGTTTTTGCTAAACCAGGAACTCCCACTAAAAGCGCATGACNTTTACAAAAGACACTGATTAATACCTGATCTATCACCTCTTCTTGGCCAATTACTTTTTTAGCAATTTCAGCTTTGAGTTGATCAATTTTNTTTAAAAAGGCATNNGCCGCCTCCACATCAGTTTTNAACATTCCAAAAATTTTAGCTAAATATATATGAATTTAACTTTTTGAATTGCGAATATTGCAGTATATATTTCATTTGTTTGTTAATTAATTAAAAAATTACCATTGCAGATATACTCTATCATAAAGCCTAAAGTTAAAGCTATTCCATTTGTTTTAAGTATCCCCCACTCTGGTGTAAATTTCCCAAGAGACATAAAAGANTCCTANAATAGCAAACAATTATCTANATTGGATGACACTGATTGGTATCTTGACCAATTGTATGATTTTGCCCCATCTTTGGGNATTACNACCATTATTTCAACNTANTCACGTTGGGTNATNGANTTAAACCGAAGTCCAGAAAACAAATCATTATACAATGATGGNAGAATAATAACTGATTTATGTCCAAAAACTAATTTTCTTGGAGAANATCTATANAAAAACAAAAGCCTACTAAATAGCAATGAATTACAAAGAAGAATAGATAATTATTATTGGCCTTATCATCATAAAATTCATGAATTGATTGATTCATTTAAAAATCAATTTAATGAGGTACTATTCTGGGACGCTCACTCTATAAGAAGAAAAGTTAGCACAATAAGAAAAGAACCATTTCCTGACTTTATAATTGGTGATAACAATGAGAAAACAGCTGATAAAAGATTTATTGATACCGCTATAAATCAATTAAATGATTCAACTTATGAAGTGAAACACAATCATCCTTTCAAAGGAGGTTATTTGACTCGCTCTATCGGGAATCCTTCTGAAAACATTCATGCATTACAATTGGAGATGTCTAAAGACCTATATATGTCAAATAATGAGATGGAATATGACTCTAATAAAGCTGCTGAAATTAAAAAGTTATTAATTCGTACATTTCAATGTTTAATTGCTGAACTAAAATGAGCAAATATGATTTTAAATACCTTTTACAGGAAAATGGCTGGCTAGAAAATGTAACCATTGATACTGATGATAACGGCATAATAAAGTCTATAAATCAGCTATCGTCTAATTCATCTGAAAATATTGCCATTCCAGGTTTTCAAAATGCTCACTCACATGCTTTTCAATATGCAATGGCTGGATTGGCTGAATATCATCCCACCACTAAAAGTACTGATGATTTTTGGAGTTGGAGAAAATCCATGTATGAATTAGCACTTAAAATTGATCCAGATCAACTTGAGGCTATTGCAAGTATGCTATATGCAGAAATGGTCAGGCACGGCTATACACATGTTGCAGAGTTTCACTATCTACATCATGATAAAAAAGGCAAATCATTTGAAAATATTGCTGAAATGGGTTCAAGGCTCATACAAGCAGCAAAAAATGCTGGAATCAACATTACCCTAATTCCAATATTTTATCAAAAAGGTGGTTTCAACAAAGAAGCTACTATTGAACAAAGAAGATTTATTTCAAATAACATAGATGCTTACATTAGTTTATTTGAAGCCTCTAAATCATTAACTTTAAATGAGTCACATGCAAGTATAGGTTTAGGCATTCACTCCATGAGAGCCGTTGAAACAGACAACATAATTAAAGTTTCAAATTACAGAAAAGATCATATTCCCTTTCATATTCATGTGTCTGAACAAATTAAAGAAGTCGAAGATTCTTTACATTACTTAAAAGCAAGACCTGTTGAATGGCTTTCAGATAACATACCACTTTCTAAAGATTATCATTTAGTACATGCGACTCATCTATTAGAAAAGGAAATTAATGCGATTGCTAGTTCAAAAGCTAATGTTGTAATATGCCCATCAACAGAAGGAAACTTGGGAGATGGAATCTTTCCATTGCGAAATTATTTATCTAAAAATGGAAATTGGTCTATAGGAACAGATAGCCATATCGGCATTAACCCAATGGAAGAAATAAAACTTTTGGATTACGGACAACGCCTTATAACAAACAAAAGAAATACATTTTCAAACTTAGAAAGTGGAGACAGTGGTTTCAACGCCCTTAAAACTGCACTACAAAGCGGGAGAAAAGCAATGGGAAATCAAAACAGTTCATTTTTTGAAATTGGGAAACCACTTAATGCTGTAGTATATTCATCTGAACATCCATTACTATCTTCATGCAGTAAAAAGAACTTGTGTAACACATTGGTTTTTGCATCAGACATTAGCATGTTAAAGGCAACAATTGTAAATGGAAATTACATTTTTAATGATGGTATACATAAGAACATGAAAACCATCAAACATGAGTTTGAAAAAGCGCTTAAAGTACTTAAATGTAGATAACTAAGCCTTAGCCCCCATTAACTTCAAATGAGTTGCATGGTGCTTTAGAGCTTGGAAAAAAGATTGATTAGCATGGTATGGCAACCCAAATTCATGAGCAGTAGCCTTAACAATCTTAGAAAGATCATAATAATGTACGTGGCATATATTGGGGAATAGATGATGTTCTATTTGGTAATTTAATCCTCCAATGAACCAAGAGAAAAAACTCTTTCTATTACTAAAATTAGCCGTAGTTTCCATTTGATGAACATACCAATTCTTCTCGATATTACCTTCTTGGTTAGGCAGTGGGAAATCAGCTTGATCAACAATGTGTGCACACAAAAACACAGTAGTTAAGAATAGACCAGCAATAAAATGCATTAAGAAAAATCCACCTATAGTTATACCTATTTTGCCATTAAAAAACATAGGTAATCCAAAAATATAAGACATGTATAAAACTTTCCAAAATGTCAAATTTAAAATAGCTGATTTTAGAGAATGACCCTGAGTTTCAATAAGATTTTTTTTATGGTATTTAACGACCTGAATATAATCCTTGGTGAAAATCCATGATATAGTCATTAAACCGTATAAAAACCAAGCATAAAGATGTTGATACCCATGATGGAATTTTCTTTTTTGTGATGAAGAAAACCTTAGAACTATACCTGCATCAACATCCTCATCCATTCCTATGATATTGGTATAGGTATGATGTAGTACATTATGTTGAATCCTCCAATTTAGGTCAAAGCCACCAACAATGTTTAAACAATAACCTAACCACTTATTAACTTTAGGATTTTTTGAATAAGCTCCATGATTAGCATCATGCATTACAGATAATCCAATTCCAGCCATGCCAAAACCCATTAATGACCACATGATGATATGAAACCACCATGAATCAACAACATTTATTGTCAATAAGATAAATGGAATAAAAAACAATGACAGCATAAAAACTGTCTTAAAATGCATGGAAAAATTGCTGTTTTTTGATATGTTATTTTCTTTGAAATAGGTATTAACTCTCTTTCTAAGAACTTTAACAAATTCTGGTTTACTTGTTTCAAACTGTACAGATCTATTCATTTGAGATATAGTGAGTTAATTAGCAATTCCTAATTTTTTTAATTGCCTTGTGTGACAACTTAAGGCATCAAAAAAAGTTCTAAATGAATGGTATGGCAAACCAAATTCTTCAGCTGTTTTTTTAACAATAGGACTAATTTTTTTGTAGTGAACATGACAAATATTTGGAAATAAATGATGTTCAACCTGAAAATTTAAACCACCTACAAACCAAGAAAACAATCTAGAATTAGAGGCAAAATTAGATGTGGTATGTAATTGGTGAGCAAACCAATTATGTTCCATATTGCCCCCTTCTTTGGGTTTAGGATAATCAGCATTTTCAACAACGTGTGCACACTGAAACACAATGGCTAAAACAAATCCAGCAATAAAATGCATAACAAAAAACCCAACTAAAGCCATCCACCAAGACGGTGACACAATAATGGGTAAAACCAGCATATATCCGTAGTAAAACAACTTTGAGCATATTAAAAAAGAAAATGATTTTGAAAAGTTGATTTTATGAATTTTCAACAAACCCTTTCTTTTATAACGGAATAATTGTTGGAAATCTTTATCTAATG
>PBXW01000066.1 GCA_002727735.1 Crocinitomicaceae bacterium | reverse complement strand
ATATTAAAATTACCAACAGAATTTTGAATGAAAGGGTTATATAAATCACTAAAACCATCATTATCTGTATCTAAAGTATTAAATGATTCCGTTATATTTTCAGCGTAAGTTCTACCCCCAGTCAAATCAATTTTTAAGTCTGTGATTGGAACCAAATTTGCAGAGAATGTAAGATTTGTATTGTTAGTACTGGAAAATTGCTGATTAAATTCAGGGAAAACCGTCAGCCATCCATTCCTTGCAGCCAAATACCTAATGTCTCTCTGACTTCCAAAAACATATCCAAGTGATGGCGTAAATGACCCAATAAAACCTGGGGTTTCTAAAAATCCAGGTAAATATGAACCGTTGTTTTCTGAATAATTAATTTGAATTCTTTTTACTGTTGTTATTAAATTAATAAATGACTTTAAAATAGGGTTTATTTTTTTTGTTTGGCTATTATCGCCAAACCCTCTAACAGATTTTGAATCAGAACCCCGGGTAAATTTGGTTAAACCAAGATATCTGTATAATTTCTGCATATCCAATATTGAGTTTATATTGTGTGTATTTGCGTTAGAAATAGAATTTCCAAGATCATAAGTCACGCCATCTAATGTAAGATTTCCAAATAAATCAGATCCCTTTTGCCATTGATAATCACCAGTATATGAATAACTAGTTTTTAAAAAGTTAAATGTTGGTATTTTATTTAACGGTAAGTCATAATTGATCGCAACCTGCTGAACTTGCCTGTTTGGATCCCCAATATCAAAAAAATTATCCCAAACATCTAACTCAGGATCTTGAATTCCGTTAATTTGTCCATCAACAAAATAGTTTCTCACTATATTATTATTCCCAATATTATAATTAAGATTTAAATTTTCAGAAATTGGATAATTTATTGCAAGCTGAAAATCAAAAGAGTAATTTCTTCTAAATAGTTCCTGAATACCAATGTTGTCCTGCGTTAAATCAACATCTCTGAATTTTTGCTTATTAAATTGTCTTGTATAATCAGTGTTAATACTTAAACTAGAGGGAAGCAGATTAATATTAAAATCTTTTAAAATTTTTAAATATTTACTATTTAAAATTGAATCATTATTTTTAAGTGGCTCAAGCTTTATTGAATTAAAATTGAAATTATAATTTACACCAGCTCTTACATTTTGATCTAGCATGTTTTCAATTTCATAGTCTCTATGATTAACCTGATTATAAGAGTAATTAAAGGTAAGATTTTCAACATCATAAAACCTTGGTGTTTTTTCGTCATTAGTCCTTTGTTTATTCACTCCAATTAAGTTAATACTCTTTCTTTTAGTATAATCCTCTGACTGTCGTAATATTGCATCTTTATCCTCCTGAGATTCCGCTAAATCAATCCTTGATGATAATGTAATGTCTCTATATTGTTGGTCAAATTCTGGAGTTATATATTCCTCACCTTGCCCATAATTTAAAGGAATATTTAACCCCCACTTTTTAGGAAATAACTGTCCAACATTAATATTAGAAATTATATCGTATTGTTTTTTATCAACTTTATCTCTTTCACTAGGACCTTGTTCGATATTTCCAAAACCACTGGTACTTTGTCGTGCAGTTGCAGAAATACTCATAAAGTCAGCAATATTTGTGTCTGCTGCTAATGTGGCTGCCCATCCTCCTTCATTATCCATGTCTGATAGCCTCAATTCATTAAACCAAACCTCTGAACAAACATCCATTCCGTCTTGTCTTGGGTTTTTTACACCAATCATTAATGTTCTGATATCTCCAAAATTAGGATTTCCTTTTATAGAAATTCTGTGTTGTCCGACATCAAGTGGAGAAAATTCATCGACTGGCTCTTCAACAACATCCTCATTTACTACATTATAAAATATAGGCTGTTCTGAACCTAATGTTCCGTTAAGAATAGAAATAGATTTTATTGTTTCCAGTGCACTTATTGGCAAATCTATTTCATTAATCATAGGCCATACTGATTGAGGATCCAATGAGCCTGGAGTTGATTCTTGCAAAGGAATTTCAATTTGATAATAGTTTTCTGAAAGATCGTTTCCAAGCCTTACAAATCCAATTATATCTCCACTAGTAAATCCGGGTGATGAACCATCTTCAGCATGCAAAAACATCCTAAGCCTATTAAATTGTCTCATGTCAACACTGATATTCTTATATACTCCCCTTGAATCCTCTGGTTCCAGTGCACANACATTTAAAACTAATGATTGTTCGTTTTGTCTTACTATTGTATTGTTNTTATTAAATTGTTCTCTTTCAACNCCTGGGGGAGAAACATAACTTTCTTCATTTTCTTGAATACCAATCACACCAACAGAAAAATCTGTTACATCNTTATTATTNTCAATTTCTTCATCAAGACTTAGTTGATATTTTCTCCAGTCACTTCTGACAAGCTCTAATGTACCAAATCTAAAAATTGTATTTTGGCTAAATTGTTTGAGATACATTCTCATAAATCTAATTGATCTAAAATCTGAAATACCTCCAATATTTCCGGTTGGTTCATTTACCGGAATTCTAAACTGATACCATCTTACCAATTCGGATGTTCCGTTTGGTAAATCAACATTTTTTTCTTTCCGATCAATTATATAGGGATTGTTCAAGTTTGCTAATGAATTTGGAGATATTTCTATTTCATATTCAAAATAACTATCAATAGTATTCATAGTATTATCCCTATTTATATCCTCAACGTCAGGGTAAGTTGTTGACCCTCGGTCATTTTCGGTAATATTTTCAGGTGAATTTCCCTCTAATCCATTGTATTTCATATATCTCTCAAAAATACTTCCTGAAGTATTAAGAAAATAGTTGTAATTATCATTTGCAGGGTCAGGTAAATTAGAAAACGAATTGAAAATAGTTGCTTCTTCGTTATCATCATATCCATCAAGACCAACATCCTGATTTGTCCTTGANTCACCAACCGANGAAAAGGCATAAACTAATGACTGGTTCTGTGGTACAACGGTACCCCATGTTGTTGTTGGTATAAGACTAATATCACCATCCTCTGGTAAACCATTTTCGTATTGTTTCCTACCATCTTTAATGATATCTTCAGAAATATTACCAAGATTAAAAATAAGTTTTCCTCCATTATTTTGATTATTCTCTAAAAAAGGATCCATTAACCAAAATTCTAAATACTCAACATTTGATTGTTCAAAATCAGTTGTATTAATTTGACGTGTTATTCCAGCCCATGCATCATTAGCATTATCAATTATACCGTCAGAAACAGAAGGGTCCATATTGTATGGACCTCTTAAATTTGGATAAAAATTCAGGTCTAAAGAATTTATAACTGTAGTTTGTCCTTGAACTAAATCAATTTGTGGAAAAATTTCATCTATAAAAATTCTTCTTGAGTATAAATTTGATAAATCTTCATTTGATATTTCTGATGGTCTTTGGCTACTATAAAAAATAGGATCAATAGTATACCAATTAAGTAATGCTCTATCATAACCATTTTGAATACCGTTATCATCCTCGTCTCCCTCAGAATATATATTTCCAAGATCTTTTGGTCTACTAGAAATTGACCAAGATTGTGGTGCTAGTAAATCAATAATATTTTGGGTACCTTCAAAATCGTCAATATAAGAAGTCGCTTCTCCGTTAAAGTTATTTCCCTTTGGTGCTCCTGGAAGTAAGTATGCAAATTCACCCCTCATAGAAAAATTAGAAGGAACATCTGTCTCAATATTTGGAAGTTTATTAACCAGTCTTGTTAGTAATGGAATTTCTTTGGAAAAATTTCCATCGAATCCAACCATTGTATTATTTATTGGCTCAGTTCCAAAATTTGCTTTTTGAGTTAAAGGTCTTTCATGTAAATTTAACAGAGTCCCTGAAACAATAAAGTCATCACTAAATTGATGTTCAATATTAACACCTGAAAATCTTTTTGTCTGCTGTCCAAATAGTGCATTATTTTCAACACTTACATTAATAGGAATATTTGATGCCTGTAATCCAGCATCTAAAATTTGAACTGTTCCTAGCTGATAATTCACTGTATAGTCAACCCCTTCTACAAGAACNCTACCTCCTGCAGTGACAGTAACAGAACCCCTTGGGACATTNTATGCGCCTATCGGNATACCACCTCCAGANGATGACTTATATTTACCTTTAACCAGAAACTTATTTTTTTCTGCAGCTTGTTCTGCAGCTGTTTTAGTTGAATTATATAATGTNTGATAAACATATTTTTTTTGATTTAAATTGTAATCATCTAAACTGTTTTGATCACCNTTGTAATTNTCTGAAAAATNTAATCTAAGTGATTCAAATAGATATTTACCAAANGGCTCAANCTTAGTGAATATAATTTTACCGGATTGTTGAACAACAGTTAATTCNGGAACAAAATCAAAAAAACCATCTCCTCCANCTTGTGGATCATTATTATAATTTAATCTATCAAAATTAAAAAAGCTCAATAGTGGCTGTTCTTGAATAGGAANGTCNCCAGGTGATACTGATGGGAAAGGTGTACCATCAACNGGTGTAATATAGTTTAACTCTGATGATTCTTTATAAAATATATTTAATTTGAAATCTTCTCTTTCAAGTTGAAAAGCACCAGTATTATATATGTTTTTCATCATTAAGTCCCAAATTGGCTCCTCTACATTAGTAACAGTACTTTTCAATAACTTCAAAATAAGATTATTGGAATTTACAACCTGGCTATCATTATCAAAAGAAACTTCAGTAGCCTGTACTCCATCATTAGCAAATTCACCGACTTGAAAAACTTGATCTCCGACAGTGTATTGATAAGCGACCCCAAGTATNTCGTCATTATCCANCTTTTGNGTTAACGAAATATATCCAAGCTGTGGATGAATTTGATAATCTATATTTTCCCTTAATTTTTGAGCATTTTCCAATTTGCCATAATCAATTCCTTCATTAATATTAGGCACTAAAATACCAGACTGNACAGATGCAATATCCCTTACCAAATTTGTTAATTGAGACCCAGCATCACCAATTGCAGTAGGATCATAAGCATTATTTGANTTATCTGGATAAGATTGCGGTTGAGATAATATGTTAACGGATGAAGATACATTGTCTGTTTCACCCAAATCTTGAAAAGCTAAAATATTTCTAACATCTTCAATTTGATTATTTCTGTTTGTAACCCAAACNTCTACCCTTGTAATCTGAACATTAGAGTTTATGTAAGGATAGTTTTCTAATGCAGTATCATATTTATTTCTAAAATAATGACTCAAAAAAAAGTGTCGGTTTTCATCATAATCTAATGCTCTAAATTCAAATTCTTGAACAGTTCCTCCGCCTTCAGACACAACAGATCTTGATTCAGATTTTTGTTCGGAGAAAATTGCTTTAATTCTTGTTTTACCGAACTTTAGCTCAGTTTTAACTCCAAAAAGACTTTGAGCCCCAGAAATTAGAGAGCTATTCAANGGCATACTTACATTTCCAACCTCAATTTTTTGAATTATGTCATCTTCTGTTGGCTCATATTCTAGCTTTAATAAATTTTGAAAATCAAAAGATGATTGTGTATCAAAATTTGCATTTACTTGAACNCTAGTTCCAACCTTACCAACAAGGCTTAATCCAATNCTCTGGTCAAAATCAAAAGTNAAGTTACTTCTATTTCTTGGTGAAAAAGACGGATTATCTTGTTTAGTATATAAANCTCCTAAATCAACTTCTAAGGAACCNTGGGGAACAACTTGAATCGAATTTCCTCCAAATATTGATTCAAATATTTTTGAATTAACATAAANTTCAGGAATTAAATTTCTTTGATCTTCATCNGATCCATCTTTTTTTCCTTCAGCTGCATCAATTTTAGATTTGTAATAATTTTTTAAATCTTCTTTTAAAATAAGCTCTTGGTACTCTTCAGGGGTTAAAATAATTGGGTAACTAATATCATATTCACCTACCTTAATATTGTAATAATACAGATCGCTAGCTGCATCATATTCATAATTTTCAATATAACTTGAAGGGTTTGGAACATTAATTTGTCCAAGATCAGCTTCAACTTCCTGTGCATTAACTTGAGTTACCAACACAAATGAAAGTAATCCTAACAAATAGGTTTTTAAATTGAAACTAGATAGCATTAAATAAATTAAATATTTTTTAAAGTCTCTTTGATTATTTCCTCTACAGTAATATCTAAATTATCCTTTATTATTTTGTCGACTAATCTCTCTGCAGATTTCTTATTAATTCCAAGAACCTCTAAAGCAGATAACGCTTCTTCTCTTACGGTATTGTTTGAATTAANAAAAGCTTCATCAATATCATATATTTTTAATACTTTATCTCTCAANTCTATGATTAATCTCTGAGCAGTTTTNCTACCNATNCCNTTTACAGATTGNACAATCGAAACATTATTNGANGAAATNGCATCAATAATTTGCTCNGGATTTAATGANGANAGCATAGTTCTTGCAGTACTTGTACCAACTCCACTAACGGANATTAAAAGTCTAAANATTTCCCTTTCCTTCAAGAGTNTAAAATCCATAAAGNGAATGAGAATCTTCTTTTATTTGAAGATGCGTATATAACTTAATACTTTCTTGATCAGGAATTTGAGAAAATGTGGTTAATGAGATATTTACCCAATAGCCAATTCCGTTGGTCTCAATTACAACATTAGTTGGAGATTTTTCTGATAATCTTCCTTTTATGTGGGTGATCATTTTTAAAAAATTTTAATTAACAATTTAATTCAAAAAATCTGAAAAATTTAGTTTTATTTTCTTTTTATAAATTCAATATTTCTTTTAATGCCATCAAACCCTGTCCTTTTTAAAGCAGAGTTTTTAAATACTTTGTTAAAAGTCTCTTTCGTCATTTCTATCCAATCATTTTTACTTATCGATAAAAACTCATCTTTAGGATTAAAAAGCGGTTCATTATGAGCCTTTGAAAATCTATTCCACGGACATACATCCTGACAAATATCACATCCAAAAATCCAATCTCCATATGAACCTTTTACACGATCTGGGATATTATCCTTTAATTCTATTGTATAGTAAGAAATACATTTGCTTCCATCCACTACATATGGTTCAACGATTGCATCAGTTGGGCATGCATCTATACATGCAGTACAAGAACCACAGTGATCTGTTTCAATATGATCATAATCAAGTTTTAGATCTAAAATAATTTCACACAAGAAAAAAAATGAACCGTTTTGCTTAGAAATTAGATTTGTGTTTTTTCCAACCCAACCCAATCCACTTTTCTTTGCCCAGGCTCTTTCTAAAATTGGAGCTGAATCAACAAAAACTCTTCCATTTATATCACCTACTTTTTCTTTTATATATTCAAGGAGATTCCTTAATTTTTCTTTTATTACAAAGTGATAATCTTTCCCGTATGCGTACTTTGAAATCTTAAATCCTGATTCACTTAAGGTTTGTTTTGGAAAATAATTATATGTAAGAGAAATTACACTTTTGGCGTCATCAACAATTTTTCTTGGATCAAGTCTCATATCGAAGTTACGCTCCATGTAAGACATCTTACCGTTCATGTTATTATTTAGCCATTCTTCGAGTTTGGGAGCCTCTTCCTCTAAAAATCTAGCTTCACTAATTCCACAAGACATGAAACCAAGGTTTTTAGCCTGAGATTTAATATCAAGTGTTAAGTTCTCAATACCAAAATATTTATGCATACACAAAGTATTTAAAAAAGTCCTTTTTGAGATGACTTAAATTCTTTGTTTAAGTGTTTAAATGCTAGCTCTGTAGCTTCTCGACCCCTAGGAGTTCTCATGATAAAACCTTGTTGAATTAAAAAAGGTTCGTAAACCTCTTCAATTGTCTCTGGGTTCTCACTTACAGCTGTTGCTAAAGTTGTTAATCCTACTGGGCCACCAGCGAACTTATCAATAATAGTACTTAATATTTTATTATCCATCTCATCAAGTCCACTTACGTCTACATTAAGTGCTTTAAGACTTGACTTTGTTATATTAATATCAATTTTACCATCA
>PBXW01000065.1 GCA_002727735.1 Crocinitomicaceae bacterium | reverse complement strand
ATACAATTTTTCAAAACGTTGATTTATCTGGTAAAATATATCTTTAATAGGTTGAGATTTAACACTTCGATAGCGGCTTATATAGCGAGTTCCTGGTGAAACGTCAAATTTTATATTAGCTAGTCCTGCGCCATCTTGACCTCTATTGTGTTGCTTCTCCATGAGTAAATACATCTTATTTAACCCATATAATGGAGGTCCATATTTTTCTAAATAAAATGATAGGGGTTTCTTAAGCCTCAAAAGGGCAATTCCACACTCATGTTTTATTGAATCACTCATTAGGAATTTTTAACTTTACAAGAGTACAACCTTTAAATGAAAAATACGTTTGTTAATTGAATATATTTTTAACAATAATAATCTCTAACCCTGTAGATGAAAGGCTTTAAAAAACGATATGTTTTTATTCTGTTGTTTTTTCTTGGTTTATTTCCAATAAAAAATGGTATTGCTCAACCTAAGTTCATTCAAAATATGGGGCAATTTCATCCTAATTCTATTTATCAATTAAATCATGGTGCTGGTAAATTTTATTTTGAAAAAAATAAAGTGAAGTACCAATTGTTCGAAAAGAACAAACTAGATGAATTAAAACACGGGNAGTCTGATGATGCTAACATTAAAATTCATACTTACGAAACTGAATTTCTAAAATCAAATGGTCAATGTATTGTTGTTGGAGAAGACAANTTTAGACACCATGAAAACTACTTTATTGGAAATGACTCTTCAAAATGGAAAAGTAANGTTCCGTCATTCAAAAAAATAGTATATCGAAAAATCTATCCNGGAATTGACTTAACCTATTATGAAAAATTTGGTCACCTTAAATANGATTTTATTGTTCAACCGAAACATCATCCAAAGAACATCCAAATACAATATAACGGATTAAACAATATGTATTTAAAAGCGGGGCATTTAGTGCTAGAAACATCTTTGGGGAATATAGTCGAACAAGCCCCTTTAGCCTATCAAATAATAAAAGATAAAAAAATAGAAGTCCCATGTAAATTTATCCTTAACGGAAATGTGATCTCCTTTAAATTTCCTAAAGGGTACCAAAAAAAACACCCATTAATAATAGATCCAGTTCTTATCTTTTCCACTTATTCTGGTTCTTCAGCTAATAACTGGGGGCAAACAGCAACCTATGACAATGCAGGACATTTATATGCAGGAAGTATTTCATTTGCCATTGGTTATCCAACAACATTAGGTCCATATCAAGCCTTGTTTGCGGGAGGAGATACTGACATGTGTATCACTAAATTTTCTGTGGATGGTACTGCTCTGCTTTACAGTACTTATCTAGGAGGAGGCGGAAATGAAAATCCTCATAGCTTGGTAGTAAACAATAATGACGAATTATTCGTTTTAGGATCAACTGGCTCTGCTAATTTCCCAACAACAGCTAATGCTTATGACAATTCATTTAATGGAGGAAGTAACTGGGGTTTTATCGGGTCGTATATCCCATACCCAAACGGAATAGATATTGTTGTTACGAAATTTTCTAGTAATGGAAATAACCTGTTGAGTTCTACTTTCGTAGGTGGCACTGGAAATGATGGAATTAATGAATCCGGAGCTAATGTCTACAACACTTCTGGATTGTGTAATTTTTATGCNGATGAGTATAGAGGAGAAATCATACTTGATGATGCNGGAAACTGTTATGTAGCNTCTACTTCAAAGTCTAATGATTTTCCTATGGTTAGTGCAAGTCAATCAACTAATGGTGGTCTACAAGATGCTATTGCATTCAAACTAAACAGCAATTTATCTAATCTTCTNTGGAGTACTTATTACGGTGGATCTCAAAATGATGCAGCCTATTCTTTACAAATAAATAATCTTGGAGATGTATATATTACGGGAGGCACCATGAGTAGTAATTTAACAACTACAACGAATAGTGCTCAGCCTATTTACAATGGTGGAGTTGATGGTTTCATAGCCAAATTTGATGCCTTAAACAACCTTAGTGCAGCTACCTATGTAGGTAACGGAGGATACAATCAAAATTATTTTGTGCAAATNGATATCAATAACAATGTTTTTATCTGTGGGTTATCACAAAGTGCAATGCCTGTATTTCCGGCTGGTATATATAATACTGCTGGATCTCAATTTATACAGAANTACACCTCCGATTTATCCACCATTTCCTTATCCTCTACATTTGGAACNGGGGCAGTAGTCAANACCATTACTCCTACTGCATTCTTGGTTTCGGATTGCGGATTAATTTATGTATGTGGATGGGGAGGATTAAATGGTACGGGNACAACTAACAACCTTCCNCTTACTTCTAACGCATTTCAATCCACTACAGATGGTTCTGATTTTTATTTAGGTGTATTTGAAGAAGATATGCAATCTTTACTTTATGGCACCTACTTTGGCGGCAACCAAAGCGATGAACATGTAGATGGTGGAACAAGTAGATTTGACAAAAATGGTAAAGTATACCAAGCTGTTTGTGCTGGATGCTTTAATAACAATGACTTTCCAACTACTCCTGGAGCTTGGTCNACTACAAATGGTAGTTCAACCAATTGTAATTTAGGTGTTTTTAAATTTGCGCTTGAAGATATCAATACAGCAATAAGTGTTCCCAATTATTTTGCCTGTTTACCAAANTCCTATCAGTTTTCCAGTCAATCTACNGGTGGNAANCTGTATTATTGGGATTTTGGAGATGGAAACACTTCTAACTTAATGAATCCATCTCATTTGTACGCAGATACAGGTATTTATACCGTCTCATTAATCGTTGCCGACTCCATTTCTTGTGTAATGTCAGATACCGCAATCATACAANTACATGTTTATGGTGAAGACAACGCTCAAATCATTGGTGACTCCCTACTTTGCCCTGGTTCAATTGCTACCCTCACTGCCTATGGTGGAACACAATACAGTTGGTTTCCTTCGGCTAGTTTATCAAGCCCTAATGGACAGCAAGTTNTTGCAACACCTACTTCAACGACNACATACATGGTTATTGCCATTGACAGTTGTGGAGTNGANAGTGCTTTTTTTGAGGTTCAAGTAGCCAACGATTTATATCAAATTAGNTCAGATTCTTCCATTTGTNTTGGNGATAGTTTGCANCTGTGGGCTACTGGTGGATTAGAATATCGATGGATGGGAAATTTTTTAATGAATCAGGATAGTGCAAACCCCATAGTCTATCCACAAAACAATCAATATTATTTTGTAGAAATAACGAGNCCTAACGGATGTATCTTTCAAGATTCAGTGTTCATTCAAGTTGACCAGTCTATTCCCTCTCCTATCATGGAAGATTCTGTAAATTTATGTCAAGGAGATTCTGTTCTGCTGNATCCCGGCAANATTGACAATGCCATTTGGTATCCTAANAATAATCTTATTTCTTNTTCTGCCTCAGCTGCCATTAGTTTNACAGACAGTAATCAACTNTACTATTTTACTTCAACCAATGCATGTGGTTCNTTAACAGATTCCGTTCAGGTGCTTGTATTTGGATACTCAGGACAAGCTTTTGGTAATTCCACCATTTGCCCTGGTGATACCACTTATTTATATGCAGAAGATGGTGTAAATTATTTTTGGTTCCCTTCATACAGCCTTTCTCATCCAGACAGTTGTTGCACCTTTGCATTTCCAACAACTACAACAAATTATCAAGTTATTGTAGAAAATGCTTTCGGTTGTGCAGACACTTTTAGGGTTGATGTCAATGTTAACCCCATCCCTTNTGTAAGTGCTGGACAAGATATTTGGATACAATATGGAGAGGAAGTTTACTTGTCAGGAAATACAGATGCTCCCATCTATTATTGGGAGGGAACTCAGTTTTTATCCTGTACAAATTGTCTCANCCCTCAAATTACCACACCTGAAAATACATACTATATACTACATGCTACAGATTCTCTAGGTTGTAGTGCGTCAGATACCGTTCAAGTCAATATGGAAGGAATACTATATGTACCCAATACTTTCACTCCAAATAATGATGGAGTAAACGATTTTTTTGAGATAAAAGGAGAAAACATTAACGAATTTNAATTGTGGATTTACAACCGATGGGGAGAAGAAATTTATTANACTAACGTAATNACNAACTATTGGGATGGCTACTATAAAGGGAAATTAACTCAAATAGATGGCTATAGTTGGAAAATTAGATATTCAGATTACAACAATACGCAACATAAAAAAGTTGGTTTTGTTTGNGTAGCTAAATAAAATTAATCTTCAGCAAATCTTTTGTCCACCTCCATGACTTCTCCTGAAATTGGACAAGTCCTTAACTTTTCATCACTATAAAACTTTTTAAAAATTGGTAAAAAGTCTTTTTCGATATTGGTTAAATGAAAATACTCTTCATATAAAAGAGCATTTTCTTTATCAGAAAACCACATTAAACCATCTTTATGATGAGNCTTTCTTTTCCTCTCTATTACCAAGCCTACAGAATTAGCTGGCCTTATAGGTGAGTGAGGTATTTTAGCAGGTAATAAAAACATTTCTCCAGCCTTAATAGGNACATCTACACATTTTCCATTTTGTTGCGTTTTNACTAAAATATCACCTTCTATCTGGAAAAATAGCTCTTCCGTCTCGTTGTAATGATAATCTTTTCTGGCATTTGGTCCACCAACAATCATAACAATATAATCTCCTGACTCTACGTACAAATTTTTATTACCCACAGGAGGTTTCAATAACTCTTTATTATCCTCAATCCACTTGTAAAGGTTAAATGGCGCTTTTATCTGCATTTTATTTTTTTTATAGTTAAATGTAATAAATAATGGTTTTTGAGGCAACCTAAGCCTTTAACAGTTTATACAATTTATTAANAACTAAGCTCTTTTTTAATATCATGGAAGAATGTTTCAAATTCTTCCATGAATTTTTTTCTATTATTAGATACTAAACTAAAACTGTATTCTAAGTGATTAGAATATCCTATTCTACGACCAATACCATTTAANGCTCTTTTAATACCCCACTCATGTTGATAATTAGAGAGCCAATNATCTCTTTTCATGTAGCCATACATGAACTTNACCCGATCTGGCATAAGGNTTTTNNGAGCATCAAGTGTTTTNTAATATCGCTTAATTTCTTCTTTTAAGTTNANTTTTTGATGCTTTAGCTCGNATTGCCATAACAAATGATCATACACAATATCCAAAATAACACCNCCCATTTTNGGATAATCATCATAAAACCTTCTTTTACCTTNTAANTAAGANTNGTGNTNNTCNGTNAAATCATCNATTTTTCGATGCAATAAAATGCCTTTTTGGACTCCTGTGGAATACATTTTATAAGAAGATCCCTTTATGGCATCTGCTATAAAGTTGCCTAACAACACTTCATCATCTTGTCCAGACAATACTAAATGACCTAAATAATTCACAGGGTTAAAATAAGGATAATACCATGTCTGCTAGAGCCAATTCGGCACTTTCATAGGTTTCAACAACATCTTGAACTCCTTTTTCTTTTAATGCTTTAGTGGTACTTGGGCCAATGCTTACTACTTTTTGATTTTGATATCTATTCATTAAAAAGTAGGCTTCCACATTGCTTGGGCTGGTAAAAACCAGACAGTCTTGATCTGAAATTTTCTCTTTAATGTAAACTGTTTTGTAAGTAGTAACTACTTCTTTTTGACTTGCTGGGATTAATTCTTGAACGGTACCTAAACTCAGGTTTGAAGAAGGAATAAAGACGGTCTCTTTTCCTAATTTATTTAAGAACTGTTGAGCTACTTCTTTTGGGGAACCTTCACCAATAAATGTGGGTTCAATACCCACTTTTTGTAAATAACTAGCTGTTGCTTTACCAAAAGCAGCCCATTTTTTCTCTCTTAGTTTTTCTATTTGTATTGAAATTGAATCTAATGCAAAAGAGGAGTTGATAAATACCCAGTCAGTCTTTGGCAAAGAGGTTAATGACACCACTTCC
>PBXW01000064.1 GCA_002727735.1 Crocinitomicaceae bacterium | reverse complement strand
TTTATTTTGTTTATGAACTTTATTTCTGTTAACGGAATAAATATTTCTCTTAGGTTGTTAACCTTGATAAAATACCCCTCTTTATCTAATTTATTGATTGTGCCTATATAATTTTTGGAATACATGGTTTCAATACGCACAGAATCTCCTTGGATTTGCGTATAGCCACCTGAACAAAAAAATATAAGAACTATTGTAAAAGCTCGAAGCAAAAATGTTTAGTCTTTTTTAGTGATATTGAATCCCATAGATAGCCCTAAAAAATAACCGTTTTTATTATATGATAAAAAGGCATTAACAGGGATATTTAAATATCCTGAATGAAAAGTTTTTCCAACAGCCCACACCCATCCTGCAAGTAATTTAACGTCACCTCTGCTGTCCATTCTTTGTGTAATATTATTAGGGTTGGGTATAGATGAATTGGCTGGGTCGTTATGCCACTCTGAACTTAATCTCCAGTTGTCATTATTTTTAACGTTATCTATATAATATCCATCCGCAATTTTTGATAATCGGAAAGTTGGACCAAAGCCAAGCTCCCATCCATTTTTTGAACTTCTAAACCCATTTAATATGGCTAATGATGGATTAAACATGTTTTGCTCTACTCCTGTTAGAAAAACCAAACCTTCAATTAGTGCTTGAAAATTACCGGCACTCAAATAAGAGCCTTCAAATTGATAACCGATTTGAGTCATTAGTGGAGTGGCATCAAATCCTCCATCAGCTTCAGGGTTTTGTATAACTTTACCCATGTCACCACCTACAAAAGACATCCCCATTCTTGGCCCATTGTTTTTAATGTATGTCACAGGAGCCTCTGGTGGTTGACTGAAATAAACGAAATTATTTAGTAACTCATTATCATTTTCAATTCCCAATGCTTTATTCATAGTAATTTGCATCATAATCTGGATTTCGCTGTCAATATTTACAAATTCTTCCACAGCAATTTTGTCGTAGCTTGCCGACTTGACATCAAGTACCTTAACAGAAATGACAATTTTTTTACCTAGATTTTCAATGGATCCAGTTATCATCTTGTCAACGCCTGCTTGGTTACCTACACTAGTGAGGCATTTTTTTCCAAAACAACTTGAAACATCTATTTGGTTTTCATTTAATACTTCCATCATGTCAAGTTTATCAAACACGTTGAATTTGCCTGTTTTGGTAAGTTCAATACGCATTAAGCTTTCTGCCATGTCTGGGCTAATTTTTACTCCTTGAGTATAAACACTTACAACTGCAGCCGTGGGGATTTGAGCAGAAAGTGAAAAGGATAAAAAGATGGCGGATATTAAATTAAGGAGTGAAATGTAGCGAGTCATGATAAATATTTTTATCAAAGATAATTGTATACTTTGATTTGACTTAAAATTTGTCAGTTAAATAATGATATAAAAATGATCAAATTATTTATTTAAATTATTGAAAATCAGTTTTTTAAGTTAAAAAATAAGGAGATAAAATTATGGCTTAAAAAAGTTAACGGCATCATTTATAGCTTTTTCTGTTGGGCTATACTTTAAATTTAATTCTTTTAAACTTTTATCGTTTTTAAAATAATTATTAATCATCAATATTTTCATATTAGCCAATGAAAGTTCAGTTTTAAAACCAATAAAACGAAATACATTCCCTAATAACCCCATTATATAAAAAACAAAGGATGGTATTCTTACAATAATACTTTTTCTATTGTATTTCTTTTGAATTAATTTAAAGAATTCATAGTAAGATAAATTTTCATTACCAATAATATAGTTTGCTCCATGATTATTGGAGTCAATGGCACTAATACATGCATTAGCTACATCTTTGACATGAACAAAGTTTTTACCCCCTGGAGGACAAAAGACAATCTTTTTCATTGCCATTAAAATTATTTTACCTGAACTTGGTCCATAATCATGTGCTCCAATCATGAAAGTTGGATGAATTGTAATTACTGAATTTGATTTCCCATATGCAGTAATTTCTTGCTGCGCATGTAATTTACTCATTAGGTATAGCGATTGATTACTTGGATATTTTATTGTAGCATTTTCATTTCCNGGATTTTCTTTACTACCNTAGCCAAAGAATCCCGCTGAACCAACATGAATTAATTTTTTAATATTCTTNTTTTNACAAGCTANAACAATATTTTTTGTGCCTTGAGTATTNACCTTAAAATCCNAAATATTTAAGTGATGTTGACTTGTATCTGCGGCTGCNTGAATNACACATTCACATTTTTCAATGGCATCTAAAATGGACTTCAAGTTTAGAACATCACCTTTAACTTTAGTGATTTTTTTATTTTGTTTCTCATATTTTGCAGGATCTCTCAATAGTAGAGTAATCTCATGATTACCTTCCAATAAACACTCAATGATATTTCTACCTAAAAGCCCTGTTCCACCAGTAAGGAGGATTTTCATNAATGTGCAGACTTTTTTAACATCNTCCTATAGCTATGTAAAACCAATTTAATTTTCACACTTGTAGGAAGTAGTTTTAGTATGAAAACAATTAATCTATTTTGCCATCCAGGAACAATATATTTTTTTTTGGACAGGGTTTTATTAATGGCATCTTCTGCTACCAATCTTGGATTTGTAACAGATAACTTAGCNAATCTACCTCCTTTTTCAATTTGGTTTCTAACAAGTTCTGTTGTGGGGGTAGCTCCGGGTTGCAAAGTGCTTACACTAATATCAAATGGTTTTAATTCTTCTCTTAAAGCTCTTGAAAAGTTCTTTATATAAATTTTGGAGGCTGCGTAAACTGATTTATATGGGCAGGCAAAATTAGCCATCATACTTGCATTATTAAGTAGGAATGAGGGAGCATTTTTTTTCAGTTCTGGGATAAAACAATAAGAAAGTTTTGTTGTAGCTCTTACGTTAATATCAATGGTATTATTGATGTATTCTGATGAGTAAGACTCAAAAGGCCCCATNCCTCCAATTCCAGCATTATTAATTAGAAAATTAATAGCGTACTTATGGCTTATTGCCCATTCATAGACTTTNTCAATGTTTTCATTTATTGCCAAATTTGTTTCGTAAAAATCTGTTTTAACATTATATTCATTGGAAATAGATGATGCTATTTNATCAAGTCCTTCTTTGGGTAAAGAAACAAGCAGCAGATTCATTTTTTTAGCTGCACAAACATGCGCCATTTCAAGTCCCATACCTTTACTTGCACCAGTAATTAGCGTATATTTCATTCTGTTTATATATTGATTCAAATATAACTTTCTTTTATAAAATTGTTATTGTGTTTTTTTTTAAATTCAACTCATTGATTAATTATTTATGGATTTACTNAAGGAGATATTAATTACATTTTCNAATAAAAAAAAGAAAGAATTTGAAAAGTTCTTAGTCAGAAAAAGGCCTTCAGATGANCGTANAGATATCACAATATTTAATGAACTTTTTAAGTANTATAATTCATCTCAAATCAGAAAAATAAATTATAAAGGGAATCAAAAATACCATGCAATNCGTAAGCGATTAGCCAAAGAGTTAATCAATTTTATTATTCTGCATAGTTCNGTTAATGAACTTGACGCNAATGATAGAGAGGTGTATTTATTTGTAGCTATGCATTTTATAGAATTNAAAAAATATGAAGTTGCNTGGGAAATTTTAATGAAAGAAGAATTAAAATGTGTTGAGAAAAGAGATCACCTATTGAACATGAAAATACAGCGTTTAAAGCTAGAGATTCTCCCTTATTATCCCTCTGGTGATTTTGAACAAATTAAATCCAACTTATTAAGGTTACAAGCTTTGCAAGCTAGAGTAGATGAGTTTCAACTTTACTTTATTCAAGTGCGTAATATGTTTGCTGAAAAGTTAAAAAGAGGAGATGTAGAGGTTTCATCAAAGATAATNTCAAAAGCATTAGAACAATACAGCCATATAAAAAGTGAAAAAAACTCTCCGAAAATTCATCTCAAGATTATTGAAATAATTAGAGTTGAATATGCCGTCAAAAAAAATTTTGTAGGACTTGCAAAAGTATTGGACGATTACTATAAAGAAATTCATTTTAATAAAGACTTGATAAATCGCTATAGTAATACAATAGCAAATATTGAATATATAATGGCATATACGTTTCTGGACACAAGAAATTTCAATAAAACCAATTTTCACCTTTCTAAGATGAAAATACTAATGGATAAATTCGAAAATGTATCTATAAACTACTTAGGAAGGTATGTTGCACTGATGAGTTTTATTAAAATTTTTGAAAATAAAATTGATGAGGCCATTAATATGATTAATTCATCAATTGATAATCATGGNGTTAAATTTTCAGAAAGAGAATTATTAAACTTAAAANTAAATCAAGCTGCATTTCTATGTTTAANTAATNAATTTAAANCCTCNAATAGGANATTANTNGAGTTCAATAAAGCTAATTCTTANTATCAAAAGTCCATGGGNAGAGAATGGATAATTAGNAAGGAAATGATAAGAGCTGTAGTGCAATTAGAGCTTAAAAACATTGATATTGCTGAACAGATTCTATTTAATATTGAATCTAATCATAAAGAACTATTCGCTAAGAAACAATACATGATGGTATCTCCTTTTATTCAAGCTTTTAAGTTGTTTATTAACACCCCTGAAAAAGCAAANAAGGATTCACTTGATGCTATAGAAAATGAAGGAGGTTTAAACAAGCACAGAATGTTTAGGGATCCCAGATTAATTATTTTTTACTCTTGGCTTAAGGGAAAATACACTAATCAACCCTCGTCAGAAGTGTTGATTAAAGAGTTTTTAGCATTGTAATTTTGGGTTAGAAATACTCGTAGTAGTATTTATCTCCATTAGCTCTTTTTAATCCAAGGCTGTTGATTTTCATCTTTACAATAGTATCTGTTCTTGAAACTGTCCAAACAGTTACACCCAATAATTCATAAGCATATTCATAGGTTACTGCTGATTTATCTTCACTGAAGTTCCAATTACCGACTAACCCATCAATGCCAAGTTGTCCCATAGAGGCATCGTCAAAAATCTTAAATGAACCGTCCTTTACAAATTCAATATAAGATCCATCTCTATCAATAGACTCAATCGTATTGGAAGAAGCATTAAATTTTTCAATTGGTCTCCATTTTTGTTGTAATCTCGTTGATTTTGGTAATAGAGAAAATCCTGGCCCTTCTTCATATTTACCACAGGTGATTAGTGATAATATGATTACTAAGCTGAAAGCGTATTTTGCAAGTTTCATTTGTTTTTTTTTTCAAATATATAAAAATAACAGCCTTACCAAACTATACTAAAAAACAAGCTGCACTTATAGCCTTTTCTCTCATGTAGTATGTTACCTTTGCACCTCAATTTATTAAAATGAACATTAGAAATATTGCTATAATAGCGCATGTAGACCATGGTAAAACAACTTTGGTTGATAAAATGATTTATGCATGTAATGCTATTGATGATCGCAAGGAAACTAAAGAGCTCATTTTAGATAACAATGATTTAGAGAAAGAGAGAGGGATTACTATTTTATCTAAGAATGTTTCAGTAACCTATAAAAATCACAAAATAAATATAATAGATACGCCTGGACATGCTGATTTTGGTGGAGAAGTTGAAAGAGTATTAAATATGGCTGACGGGGTATTATTACTTGTTGATGCATTTGAGGGGCCTATGCCTCAAACTAGATTTGTTTTACAAAAAGCAATTGAACTTGGATTAAAACCACTTGTGGTCATCAATAAGGTAGATAAAGAAAATTGTCGTCCAGAAGAAGTTCAAGAAAAAGTATTTGATTTGATGTTTAATTTGGACGCATCAGAAGAACAGCTGGATTTTCCAACCATTTATGGTTCTGCAAAACAAGGTTGGATGAATATGGATTATAAAAATCCGACTAATGATATTTTTCCATTATTAGATGCTGTCATTGAGCATATACCTTCACCAATTGTTACTCAGGGAACCACACAGTTATTAATTACATCTTTAGATTATTCTTCCTTTATAGGGCGAATAGCTATAGGAAGATTGCACAGGGGTAAATTAGAACAGGGGCAACAAGTTTCATTAATTTCTAGAGATGGAACGATTAGAAAAAGTAAACTGAAAGAACTATATGTTTTTGAAGGTTTGGGAAAAGCAAAAGTAGAAGAAGTTTCAGCAGGAGAACTTTGCGCATTAGTTGGTTTAGAGGGTTTTGAAATTGGGGATACTGTAGCTGATATTACATCACCTGAGTCATTGCCAACTATAAGCATTGACGAACCTACTATGTCAATGTTGTTTACTATAAATGATTCTCCTTTTTTTGGTAAGGAGGGCAAATATGTAACATCAAGACATATTAAAGAACGGTTGGAAAAAGAACTTGAACGAAACTTAGCATTACGCGTTGAGGATACTGGTTCATCTGATTCATTTAATGTATTTGGAAGAGGGGTATTACACCTTTCCGTATTAATTGAAACCATGAGAAGAGAAGGATATGAGCTTCAAGTTGGTCAACCACAAGTGATTATAAAGGAAATA
>PBXW01000063.1 GCA_002727735.1 Crocinitomicaceae bacterium | reverse complement strand
ATAGATTTTTTCAGTCTAGCTATGATTGGTCTGATGATCAAGCAAAAAGTGCCGGTTTTGATCCTGACATCACAATCTTATCAGTAAATCATGATTTTTGGGGTACTTGGGTCACTTATGTTGGCTATTTTTTACTAGCGATTGGTTTGTTAGGAACGCTTTTTAATCCATCATCAAGATTTGTTGATATTAGAAGGAAAGTAATTAAGATGAGAAATAAAAGACAAGCTGTTATTGTTTCACTTATCTTCTTTATGTGTTTTGGGCAAACTGCTTGGGCAAATGATTCCATACCTTATGAGCCAATTCCGCAAATNCAAGCAGATTCNTTAGGTATATTACTTACTCAAACTTTTGAGGGAAGAATACAACCAACTCATACTTTGGCTTATGATGTNATACATAAAATATCGAAGAAAAATGAGATAATAACAAATGATGGNATAACNCTGACTCCTATGCAAGTTTTTATTGACCTTATGGTCAATAAAAATTATTGGATTAACCAAAATATAATTTATGTAAAAAAAGGAACAGGAGTTGGAGATTCACTTGGTATTGAAGGGAAATACGCTTCTGTTGCTGATTTTTTCAATGAAGATGGGTCTGAAAAATTAGGAACTCAACTTCAAATTAGTTTTGCGAAAAAAGATGTAGAGAAGAATGTTTTTGACAAAGAATTAATAAAGGCTAATGAGCGAATGAATATTGCATTACAATCTATGAATGGATTAATGTTAAAGATATTTCCCATTGCTGATGACCCNAACAATAGTTGGGTAAACTGGAAAGATGAATATGCTCAATTGCCAATAGATTCTAATGATCAACATTTGTCAACCATTTCATTGTCAAGAATATTCAAATCCTACATTATAGAGTTGAGTGAAGCGAAAGTTTCTGACAACTATGTTACAGCACAAGAGTTACTCAATTTTATAAAATCTTATCAGATAAAAATAGCTCCAAAAGAAATTTTGATGAGTATGAATGAAATTCAAAGTGAAATAAATTATAACGAATCAAATTTATTCATTCTTGTTAAAAACGTTTACGGTTTATTATCTATTGTGCTCTTAATATTTTCTTTTTGGCAGGCTCTAATCAGTGATAAGAATAAATTAGTATATCAATTGGTAAATCCTCTTCTATGGGTTTCTATTGCAGCTTTAGCTGTGGTATTTTGTATTCATACTTATGCATTAGGATTAAGATGGCAAATCACTGGCCATGCACCGTGGAGTAATGGTTATGAAGCATTGACCTTTATTTCTTGGGGAGCAGTTTTTGCTGGTTTCTTATTTATTAGAAGCTCTAAAATCACCTTAGCTGGAACGTCTCTATTAGCATTTTTCATTTTAATGACTGCTGGACACAGCAGTTTTGATCCTCAACTAACAAATTTACAGCCAGTGTTGAAATCCTACTGGTTAATGATACATGTTGCATGCATAACCATAAGTTACGGGTTTTTAGGTCTTGGATTTATTTTGGGACTAATCAATATTTTTAATTATTTGTTTTTAAAATCCAACAATAAAAATCTAAAAGATATTATCTCTGAATTAACTTATGTCAATGAAATGACATTAACTATAGGTCTTGCTTTAGCAACTATAGGCACTTTTTTAGGTGGAATTTGGGCGAATGAGTCTTGGGGTAGATATTGGGGCTGGGATGCTAAAGAAACCTGGGCGCTTGTTATTGTATTGACTTATGCTGTTGTATTACATTTTAGGTTAATTCCTGGACTAAAAGGCAAATTCACTTTCAATGTGGCTTCAATTCTTGCTTTTTCAAGTGTTTTAATGACTTTTATAGGTGTCAATTATTATTTGTCTAAGGGATTACATAGTTACGCAAGAGGGGAGACTCCTGCTTTTCCTATTTGGGCATGGATAACTATTTTTTCATTAATAATTATAATTGTTCTTGCTTGGTTAAACAAGAGGAAACTCAAAAAAGTTAGTTCATCGTAATTCTTGCACTAGCGCTAACCTCAAGATCGGAAAATTTACCTTCTTTTTCAAGAAAGAATCCACTCATTGCTATCATAGCAGCATTGTCAGTGCAAAAACTCATTTTAGGTATATGAACTTTACATTTTAATTCTTTTCCTAAGGCAGTAAATTTCTTTCTTAAATGTGAATTGGCAGAAACGCCTCCAGCAATAGCAATATCATTGCATGGATATTTTTTTAATGCTTTTTTAAAATTAATTAGAAGATAGTTGATCAAATGAGATTGATAGGAGGCAGATATGTGCTGTAAATTTTCGTTTATAAAATTGGCATTTTCTTTTATGTTTTTGTTCAAGAAATAGAGAAACTGTGTTTTAAGTCCACTAAAACTATAGTTNAATGCATTNGNTTTTGGGTAAGTAAATTNATATTTATTNGAGTCTCCTAGCNTAGCATGTTTATCTATTAATGGGCCAGCAGGATACCCAAGTCCTAGTAGTTTTCCAGCTTTATCAAAGGCTTCTCCAATGGCATCATCTATCGTTTCACCAATAACTTTCATTTTTAACGGGTTTTCTACATAAACTATTTGAGTATGACCGCCTGATACAGTTAAACATATAAATGGGAATGATGGGGGAGTATAGTCTATGTTTTTCTCCTGAATAAAGTGAGCATGCACATGAGCTTTCATGTGATGTACATCAAGAAGAGGGATGTTAAGAGACATACTTAACGACTTAGCAAATGAAGTGCCAACCAAAAGAGATCCTAACAGGCCAGGCCCTCTAGTAAAGGCAATAGCAGTTATATCTTTAATGTCAATACCAGCTTCTTTGATAGCCGCATCTACAGTTGGAACAATATTTTCCTGATGAGCTCTTGAAGCAAGCTCAGGAACAACTCCGCCAAACTTTTGATGCACTCCTTGACTTGCCGTAATATTAGATAGTAAAACCCCATTCTTTAAAATTGCTGCTGATGTATCATCACAGCTGGATTCTATCCCAAGAATGATACTATCTTTGTTTTTTTTCATGTTAANATGAGGTTGAGGTTCAAAAATATGCTAAAAAAAACAATAACCATCCTTTTTAATTTATTTGAATTGGTGGTTTTATTGGTAGTTGTATTGCTCTTTTTGTTGAGGTTAGGTGCGTTTCAAGATTATATAGGAAAAAAAATAATCAACTCAATAAGTGCTGAATGGTCAGATCATTTGACAGTAGGGTCACTCTCTGTCAATGACTTTAGCTCCATCCATTTTTTTGATTTGTCTTTTAATGAGCCTAATGGTGATACCGCTATTTATCTTTCCGAACTTCATGTTGAAATAGATGAAATCAACTTATTTGAAAGAGTTTATGGCTTAAATAGTGTAAAATTAAAAGGAGCTATTATAAATCTTCACAAGCAAAAAGATGAGACTAAATACAACTTAGAACTTTTATTCAATAGCAAAAAACCAAAAGAAAATGTTAGTAGTTCATTTCTTTTTACTACAAACATTATAGAGCTTGAAGATTGCCTGTTTAGTCATCAAAACTTCAATAAAAATTTAGATAGTCAAAAATTTGATTACCAACATTTTAAACTTTATCAACTAAATGGATTATTTAATAATATATCCATTACAAATGAAGTTGTTTTATTCCAAGATTCTAAGTTAAAATTTGATGTAAATAACCAACTTTTAGTAAATAATTTTGAAACAAAATTCTTATTAGATTCCACTCACTTAAGTTTTTCAAATGTCACATTAAATACGCTTTCAAGTAATGTTACTACAAGAAAGATAAACTATGAACTGAATAACAAAAATGATTCTACACAACTATACATAATAGATTCAATTACTGGTCAATTTCACCTAAATGATGTAGTAAAATTTTATCCTATACCGTTTTCTATAGACACAAGCATCAATTTTACTGGAGCTATATCTGGTTGGACCAATGGAATTGCGGTAAATCGTTTTGAATTAAATACAGGTTCTTCAATGCCACTAACAGGTAATTTTAAGTATTTAATTCATTCCAAATTTAAAGATTCATCTTTGTTTGAGCTCAACATAGACGATGGGTNAATTAGTGCAAANAATTTAAACAGCTTTTTAATTTTAGACGAACATAACCAGTATAAGAAGTTTGAANTACCCAACAATATTAGAAATCTAGGTTATTTAAATATATCTCTAAACAGTTTAGGCACCTTAAATAATTTAAAAAACACATTCTCTTTTCAATCAAATCTTGGAAATGTAGATGGTCAATTAGATGTTAATGCCAATTCAATGTTGTATTCTGGAAATATTTNTGCTACAAATTTATCTGGTGATTTATTAAATATTGATGAAGGCTTNAATCAGTTTGATGCCAATTTAAAAATATCAGGTTCTGGGTTTAATATTGAACANCTTGAAATGGATGTAAATGGTAGTGTTTCAAATATCAATTATAATGAATATAGTTATCAAAATATGGACATTAGTGGAAAGTTTACTAATCAGTCTTTTAATGGTTTTTTTGAAATTAATGACCCAAATATTAGTTTGTCTTTTAATGGTTTATTTGACTTACAAACTGACCCTGTTAAATATGATTTTAATATAGACTTAAAAGATCTCAACCCGTATAAATTAAATTGGACTAATGAATATGAAAACACATTATTTTCATGCTCATCAAGATGTATAGGTACGGGTCTTTCTTTAGATGAGTTTTTAGGTAAAATTTCTTTAAGTAATATTTTAATTACCCAGTACGCTAAGCCAGTAGATTTTAAAACTATAGATATTAAGGTTGAAGATGGGGTTAATTCAAAACTTGTTTCACTTCAATCAGATTTGTTATCCGCAACAATGGAGGGGAAATTTAAATTTAATCAAATCATAAATGATTTGTCTTTGATTTCATCTATAAATGCTCCAAACATAAAATGGAATGATACACACATTAATCAATCACACAATGAGAATTATGAGATAAATGTAGTTTTTCAAAATTTCAATTTGTTTTCAGATTTGTTTATACCTGATTTAAGTATTGCTCATAATACTTCATTTAAAACAAATTTTAATGCTGCTGATAGTAGTTTTCAACTAAGTTTAAATTCAAATCTTATTGAATTCCAAGATTTGTTATTTAGTCAAGTTTCAATTACTCTTCAAAATGAAAGTGATGAATCTAATTTAGATTTAAAAGGAAATATTGGTAATTTATCAAATTCATCATTTTTTAATTTTGACAACATAGCTCTTGAAGCTTCTATCGAAAATAATGAATGTGAATCTGCTTTTACGTATTTTTCTAATGATTCAATTAACGAAGGTGAAATTATTTTAAGTGCTCATGCTTATGATGTAGACAGCGTTGTTTTTAATGTAAAGGATGTTGTTTTAAAAAACAACAATTATGGCACTTGGAATTGGATGGGTGATTCAACGATTATTTATTATGATAATAAGTTTCTTTTCAAGGACATAGTATTAAATAATAATCAGCAAAAATTCACATTAAATGGAACGATAGGTTCATCAATTACGGATGAGTTATTAATGAGTATAAATGAATTAAACCTATCCAATTTTAATTCAGTTCTTAATCAAGAAAAAGAGGAAGATCCAATACTGATTAGTGGTGTGTTAAATATGGAAATATCGCTAAAATCAATTTTAAAAAATATAGAATTTACAGGTGATTTATTGGTCAATCAATTTCAGCTAAATGACTATGCCATTGGTGATGTATCTT
>PBXW01000062.1 GCA_002727735.1 Crocinitomicaceae bacterium | reverse complement strand
ATAATTTCTCTATTTGGAATAATTCTGAGGCTATCTATCGCTTTTTGCCAAAAATCAAATGGGACATAATCGGCCGCATCACATCGGTAACCATCTACATTAGCTTCCAGTACCCAATAGCGCATGGCGTCAATCATTTGTTCTTGAAGTGCCGTGTTATCAAAATTTAAATCCGCCACATCAGTCCAATTGGTGCCACTGGGATGTATGATATTTCCTTGTGCATCGGTAGTATGCCATCCCGTACTGTCTATCCAAGGATGATCCCATGAAGTGTGGTTAGCTACCCAATCCAAAATAATGGCCATATTTCTGCTGTGGGCTTCAGCCACAAAAGTTCGTAAATCTTCTAGCGTACCATATTCTTCGTCAACCTCATAAAAATTGGAAATACAATATGGGGAATTCAAAGGCCCTCCATTAGTTTGAATGGGCATGAGCCATATGACATTAACTCCTAAAGAAACTAAATGATCTAACTTTTGTTGTACGCCAGCTAAATTTCCCTCCTGACTAAAAGCTCTCAAATTCACTTCATAGATCACTATATCTTCCGTAGCGGGCACATTAGAAAAGGGTTCTCCATATTGCTGATAACCCATAGGCTCAGGACAATCAGGTTGTTTTTTACATCCATTCATAAATATGGTAAGTATTGTTAAAAATAATATGTAACCATAAGACTTCATGAGTAAAGGCAAACAATTTTGCTAAATTTAAGCAATAAATGAAAAAACTACTTTTAGGTATATTAATGTGGTTTAGTACGTTCTCTGTTGTGGGGCAGCAAGAACACTTTAACAACCCTATTTTAAGAGGTGGTTACCCAGACCCCTCCGTTTGTAGAGTAGGTAATGATTACTACTTGGTAAATTCTTCCTTCGAATATTTTCCAGGACTACCTATACATCACAGCACTGATTTGGTTAACTGGGAGCTAGTTGGTCACGGATTGCACCGAAAGTCTCAGTGCACAGGCACCATGAATTTAGTAGATGTACAGTCCAATGGCGGTATTCATGCCCCAACCATAAGATATCACGACAGCACTTTTTACATCATTACCACCAATGTATATCAACCCCCAAAGAAAGATGAGCCTACACAATTCATCAATTTCATTATTACCGCTAAGCATCCAGAAGGGCCATGGTCAGACCCCATTATCATTAAAGGCGCACCTGGAATTGATCCTGATATTTTCTTCGATGACGATGGTAAAATTTGGTATACGGGCACCCATGCGCCAGATAATCCTAACTTTCAGGGCGAAGGTGAAATATGGATGCAAGAATTAGATCCTACATCCTTTCAATTGTTTGGTAAAAGGCACTATTTATGGCGAGGAGCTTGCCAAGGCACTTGGGCAGAAGGCCCACACCTATACAAAAAAGACGGGTGGTATTTTTTACTCATAGCAGAAGGAGGTACCCACTTTAACCATGCCGTAATGGTGGCAGCCAGTAAAAACATTACGGGACCTTACGAACCCAATGACAGAAACCCCATTTTCACCACCAGGCATATGAGCTATGATTATTGGGTAAACAGCACTGGACATGCCGACATAATTGAATTGCCAAATGGGGAATGGAAAATGGTATGCTTGGGAATTAGAAATGAAGTTAATAGAGGGTCTAACATGGGAAGAGAAACCATGTTATTGCCTGTTACTTGGGAACAAGAACCTTACGAGTGGAAAGAGGTGAAATACATTTGGCCAGTTTGCGCCCCCTTAACAGGAAAACTTGAACAAAATCAACCCTATCCATTAGCTCGAGACAACAAATACAATAAAGCTTATTTTCAGGACGATTTCAACAATAACGATCTTGGTATGCATTGGACATCTAGGAGAGTTCCCAAAGAAAATGCCATAGACTTAAATTTACAACCTGGATTTTTGCGTATGAAATACCTTCCTCAAACCATTGCTGANAGAAAGGCATATAATTTTATAGGGATCAAACAACAAGAAAGCCAATTTGAACTGGTTACTTCAATGCAGTTTAACAACAAATTAAATGGCGAAGAAGCAGGTTTTTGCCTCATGCAAAAAGACGACAATTACATCCTTTTTGATGTAAAAAGAGAAGACAACGAAAATGTGTTGCAACTGGTTATAAAACCACACGATAAAGAAGCTTACATCAAAAAAGATTTGGTTTTAAATAAAAAAACTAAGCAATTGGAATTAAAGATTACGGCAAACAAAGAACATTACAACTATTACTACAGATTAAAATCNAATGANATTTGGATAAATTTTGACCAAACATCCAATGATGTATTAATATCTAGAGGNTATACTGGAGCACATCTTGGCTTATATGCCACATGCAATGGNGGTAAAAGTGTAAGCTCNGNTGCCTTTGAATTAATGACTTATAAAAATANAANNCCNTGANAAAAATACTANCNATATGTATAATGCTACTCATCTTTTCTTGNCAANCANTNGAGGAGCATAANGGNNTTGAAATTTCAAATAAAGAAGCCATTGACTCTACCATGCAACTTTTCATTGATGGAGAGCACTACCCATTTTTATATACTCGGCTAGAGGATAAAAATGGATCTGTCCTTTATGAAAACACCGCTAAGAACACCCGATTATTGGCAGACCAAAAAATTGATGGAAATACGTGGATTCGAATTTGGTCAATGAGCAAAATTGTAACTATTTGTATTGCTTTAGACTTAATGGAAGATGGACTATTGAATTTGGAAGACCCTGTGGTAAAATATATTCCAGAATTTATAAATCTTCAGGTAGCCCTAACAGCAGATAGTTCTTCTTTACTAAGTGAAAACTGGTACGAACAAGATANCTTAAGACAACCACCCTGCCCCCTTATTTACACCCCAAATGATTCCATNATGACCATACGTCATTTGCTGGACCAAAAGGCTGGGTTCTACTACTCTACTACCAATATTCCATGCCTTGACTCCATGTTGGCTAAAGAAAATTTATGTGCTGCAAAAAACAGCCAAGACCTCATCAATAAAATGAGCACCCTACCCTTAATACAACCTTCCGGAACAGATTACTATTATGGTACCAATACTACTGTTCTAGGTTTAGTAGCTGAACGTGCATCAGGAAAATCATTGGCTCAACTGCTCAAAGAAAGAGTTACAGACCCCATGAATATTACAGGAATGCGTTATGACTTACCTGATGGGGAAACCATGCTGCCTCGATACTCCGGTAAAGATTCTCTTTTAAGAGAAGCATATCCGGGAGAGCTTGATATTTTTGGTCAAGATGTTCCGAAGTATAAATCTTCTTATGAATTGTACTTGGGTGGGGTAGGTATGATTTGCACCGCAGATGGCTATTGTGATTTTTTAAGAATGCTACTTAATCAGGGAGAACTCAACGGCTATCGCATGCTCAATAAAGAAACAATAAAAGACCTCACCTCACCACATACACAATTAGANAATCCATATGGTNANAACGGCTANAACCTTTGGGTGAGTAGTGACTCTATGTTNTTAAAAGGTCAGGGCGATCAAAATCTNTGGATTGGTGGAGGCTATGAAGGCACTCACTTTTGGATAGATACCAGCAGAAATTTTGTGGGAACCATTATGACACAAATGTTTTGGGTTTTTGATGGTGCTTTTGGCTATTCTAAAGACGGACGCATAAGAGGNGAAATATATAGACCTTGGACTGGTTACCCATATAAAAATTGACATTTACCTACTTCCGTAAAAAAAATTAGTCACTTTTAACTAAACTTTTAGATATTTAACTAAATTTGGGCAATTAAATTGTTCAAATCTTGAAAACAAGACAAAAGATCATCAAAACAGCTACCCGAATGTTTAACGAACATGGGTACAATGCCATCAACTTATTTGAGCTTTCTAATAAACTGGGCATAAGCAGAGGAAACCTAACCTATCATTTNAATGACAAAAGCAGCTTACTGCGCGCCATTTCTGATGAAATGTGGAATAAAATTGAAGAGGAAAGGTCCAAAACAATTCAACTGCCCTCTTTTGAAAATNTACACAANGAAGTACAGCTATACTATAAATTTCAAAAAGAATATGCTTTTGTCTTTACCGACCCAAATGTCATTTCCCAACCNTTTATTAGAAAGAAGTTTAGAGAAATGACCAATAAAACCATTGCCGACATTAAGGCTGGTATTGCGTTTTCTATTAATGCGGGAAATGTGGTAGAGGAAACTGTTCCTGGAACATACAATAATATTGCATTTATCACCTGGATGTTAGCCTTCTATTGGCATGCACAAAAAGAAATTTGCGATATGTATAAAGATGTTGATGGGGAAAAAATCATCTGGAGCTTTATGCTACCTCATTTTACCGAAAAAGGTAAAGCTTCATTCATTAAATTTTTTGGAGAAGATTACTTTAATGAAGTCAGTGAAAAATTTGACATCAACTTAACCAATTACATCACCTTTTAATGATTTCCTTGAAGTCACATATAAATGCCAATAGCGTGCAATTTCAAGAAAATAAGGAAGCTATGATAGAGCTGCTTGAAAAGCTTGAAAAACACATGGAAGAAAGCCGCTTTGAGGGGAAGGAAAAACACATCAATAAAGCCAGAAGCAGAAATAAAATGCTTGCCCGTGAGCGTATTGAAATGGTTTTGGATCAAGATAGTCCATTTATGGAACTATTACCACTTGCTGGCATGGAAAGAAAAGGTGGATTTGGAGCTGGAGGAACAAATGTGAGCGGCATTGGAATTGTTAGTGGTAAACTATGCATGATTAACTCCAATGTAGGNACAAGAAAAGGTGGGTCTGTAGATTATGCTACCGTTTTCAAGGGCTTAAGAATTGGAGATATTACAAGAGAAAACAAACTACCTACCATCAACTTGGTAGAAAGTGGTGGTGCTAATTTACCTGACCAAGCAAAAATATTCAACTACGGAGGAGAAGCATTTAGAGAAATTACTCGAAGATCTGCCATGGGGTTAACCACCATTTCTGTAGTTTTTGGAAATGCTACTGCTGGAGGTGCTTATGTTCCGGGGATGTCTGATTTTGCAGTTTTTCAAAAAAATGCGGCAAAAGTATTTTTAGCCGGTCCCCCTTTAGTGAAAATGGCCACCAATGAAATAGCTAATGAAGAAGAATTAGGAGGAGCTGAAATGCACAGTAAAATTTCTGGTGTTTCTGACTATTTAGCAGAAGATGAACTGGATGGTATTCGTATCGCAAGAGAATTGATGGAAATTGTTAAAACTACCGAACCCCAACTCATTCCAGAAAACNAAATAGAAGAACCTAAACATCACCCCAATGAATTATTAGGTGTGGTGCCTGCAGATCCTAAAACACCAGTAGATGTAAGAGAAGTTATTTTGAGAATTTGTGATGGATCAAGATTTAGTGAATTTAAACCTGAGTATGGCAATACCATGGTTTGTGGATGGGGTAAAATTCATGGATACCCAATTGGAATTGTAGCCAATAATGGGGTTATTTTTTCTGAGTCAGCCAATAAAGGAGCTCAATTTATTCAACTTTCCAACAAAAATGATATTCCGTTACTTTTCATTCAAAACACCACTGGATATATGGTAGGAAAAGCCTACGAAGAAGGAGGAATAATAAAAAATGGTGCTAAACTCATCAATGCGGTTTCTAATAGTAAAGTTCCCTCTATTACACTAATGATTGGATCTTCCTTTGGTGCTGGAAACTATGGTATGAACGGAAGATCATATGATCCAAACTTTTTATTTACTTATCCCAACGCTAAAATAGGGGTAATGGGATCGGAACAACTTGCTGGTGTAATGAATATCATACAGCGAGCATCGGCAAAAGCAGCAGGAATTCCATTTGATGAAGATAATGCTAAAATGATTCAGCAAATGCTGATTAATGAAGCTGAATCTAAAGCATCATCATGGCACTCTACATCTGAACTTTGGGATGATGGAGTCATAGACCCAAGCCAGACGAGAAACTATTTAGGTTTTGCTTTAGCCATATTGTATAACCAAAAAATTGAAGGCGCTAAAGAATATGGCGTTTGGAGAATGTAATGAGCACCATNAATACCATATTAATTGCCAATAGAGGTGAAATTGCATCAAGAGTAATAAGAACATGCAAAAAAATGGGCATTCGTTCTATTGCCATCCATTCCCCTATTGATGAAGATCTTCCTTTTGTCCATGAAGCTGATTTAGCTNTAAAAATAGGAGACAACACCCCNCAAACNTCTTATTTAAATCAAGATTTAATCATTAAAACGGCCAAAGAAATTGGTGCTGATGCNATACANCCNGGTTACGGATTCCTTTCTGAAAATGCCGANTTTGCTGCATTATGTGCTAAAAACAACATCATTTTTATAGGTCCAAATGTGGAAGCCATTAAAGCCATGGGGTCAAAGTCTGAGGCCAAGATATTGATGCGCAAAAACAACGTGCCAACNATTCCAGGATATGAAGGTCAAAATCAAGATACTGCTCACTTAATTTCAGAGGCCAAGAAAGTAGGTTTTCCCTTACTNCTAAAAGCAACGGCTGGTGGTGGTGGTAAAGGAATGCGTGTGGTGGAAAAAGAAAAAGATTTAGCCCAAAGTATTGAAGCAGCTAAAAGAGAATCGCTAAGTGCATTTGNCAACGATGAANTGATCATAGAAAAGTATATTTCNTCTGGAAGACACATTGAGTTTCAAATATTTGGTGANCAACATGGNCATGCTATTCACTTATTAGAAAGAGAGTGCACTATTCAGCGTAGACATCAAAAAGTACTAGAAGAAAGCCCATCTCCTGTGATGAGTGAAAAATTGCGCAAAACCATGGGTGAAGCAGCAGTAAATGCTGCAAAAGCATTAAACTATGATAATGCGGGAACTGTAGAGTTTATCTATGACGANAAGACTAANGAGTTCTTCTTCTTAGAAGTAAATACCAGACTACAGGTAGAACACCCNGTTACCGAAGCCATCACGGGACTGGATTTAGTTAAAATGCAAATTGAAAGTGCTGAAGGCAAAAAACTAAACCTCAAGCAAAATGAAGTCAATGGTAATGGATACGCTATTGAATTTAGACTTTATGCAGAAGACCCAAACAATGATTTTCTTCCTGTGACTGGAAAAATTGATTTATTCAAGTTTGAACAAATAGNTGGTCTTCGTGTAGAATCGGCNATCAAATCTGGAAGTGAAATTTCCATNTANTATGANCCCATGATTGCTAANATCATTGTACATGATGATACTAGAGAAGGGGCATTGCGTAAGATGGGAAGCGTACTAGATAATATGATTTGCCTTGGAACAATAACCAATCAAGAATTCCTGAAACAANTGGTTCGAAANAAGGAAGTNATACAAGGAAAATACAANACNCACTTTTTAGCNGATAAGTTTCAACTTAAANATCAAAATACTNCANATCAAAAATCCTTTTTAATTGCAGCNACTTTAAAGCTTCATGAAGAAAGAAATAGAGGTCAGGTTTATCTTAAACANATTCCTGGNGGTTGGAGAAATAATTACTACCGNCCACAGCAAGAAAGCTTTAANTTAAATAATGAGATTGTTCANGTAGANTACAGACAAAAAGAAGNTGATTTTGAATTTTANTTTGNAGAAGAAACCATTAAAGTNAAATTNATTTCTTGTNANAACAATCAACTAAAAGCTCGTATTAATAATGTTTNTTNCCNTTTTTACATAGNTCNAAATGAAGGTGACATTNACCTTCATCAATCTATGCTTGGCACCCTAAATTTAAAGAAAGCAGACCGATTCCCATCAAAAGAAAAAGAAGTNGAAAAAGGCAGTTGTACTGCTCCAATGCCATCACAGGTTATTGANATTTTAGTCAAACCCAAAGAAAAAGTNAAAGAAGGTGATCCATTGGTCATTTTATCTTCCATGAAAATGGAAAANACNATATATGCCAGTGAAAATGGANTAGTTGAAGANGTATTTACAAAAAATGGAGAAAATATTGAAGCAGGATTCACCATACTTAAAATAAATGCCAATTGAATTACTTTGAAGAAAATAGCACTAATTCGTTAGATCAAACTTGGGCTTTCATTAATTGTGAAGTAGCAGATCATGTGATGACGCTTACGCTTAATAGACCAGCTAAAAAGAATGCGCTTCATCCTCAAATGGTCAATGAAATTGCATTTGCACTTTCCCATGCACACCACAACAAAGATATTAGAGCAATCCTTTTAAAAGCNNAAGGAGACGTCTTTTGTTCAGGCGCAGATTTGAAAGCATTTATGGGAGTTTCAGAAGAATTCGAATCCACCATTCCATCTACTACCAAACAAGTACTGATGGGTGAAATATTTCAAGAAGTACACAAACCCATCATTTGTCAACTTCATGCGAATATCATGGCAGGGGGCCTGTTTTTTCTTACAGGAAGTCATTTTGTAATTGCAGACCAAAAAGTAACATTAGGACTACCAGAAGTAAANAGAGGTTTATTTCCATTTCAAGTATTATCCGCATTAGTCAATAAAATCAGTAAAAGNAATGCTATAAATTGGTGTATAAGTGGTGACACCATAACCGCCCAAAAAGCACTAGAATGGGGTTTATTGACAGAAGTGGTAGAGGGTAAAGACTTGANAACTGCAACCGAAAATATTATAGAAAAAATAAAAGGAAATTCTCCAAACNCCATACGACTTGGCTTAGAAGCTTATGAAAGAATAACCAAATCGGATGGTGAGCATCAATACTTGATGGAAATGCTTCAAAAAACNATCATGAGTAAAGATGCTCAAGAAGGAATNAATGCATTTAAAGAAAAAAGAAATCCAGTTTGGACTGGCGAGTAAATAANTAANTATGGGACACGAAAAACTAATAATATCAGCAGCATTAACGGGAGCAGCAACAAACCGATCTCATTGCCCTTACATTCCATTTACACCTAAAGAACTAGGTGAAGAATCTAAAAGAGCTGTAGATGCAGGTGCNAGCATTGTTCACATTCATGCTAGAGAAGATGATGGAACTCCTTCATGGAGAACAGAAGTATTTGAAGAAATACATGAGGAAGTACGTAAAAGATGTCCAGATGTCATCATCAACTTTTCAACAGGAGCNATTGGGATGAGTGCAGCTGAACGAACTAAACATTTACATGCTACAAAACCAGATATGGCGGCATTTAATATGGGNAGTATGAACTATGCTATATTCTCTAAAAAAGCCAAGCAATTCTTCTGGAATGCCGTATTTGAAAATTCTTTTGACACCATGATGGAAGTGGTAAAAACCATGAACGAAAATCAGGTCACNCCTGAGATGGAGTGTTTTGATACAGGTCACATTAGAAATGCTGAACCGCTTAAACAAATGGGATTACTTCCNGACAATGCTTGTTACAGCTTAGTTATGGGNGTACTTGGAGGAATTCCGGCTACNACAGAAAATTTAATCCATCAAATTAAGCAAGTGCCAAAAGGGTCTATGTGGCAAGTAATTGGCATTAGCAGAAAACAATGGCAATTGGCGGCTGTAGCTTGCACTATGGGAGGAAACTTCAGAGTNGGATTAGAAGACAACTTTTACCTGCCTAACAATGAAATGGCTAAATCNAATGGCGAATGTGTTGAATGGGGAGTGAAATTAGCTACAATGATGGGTAGAGAGGTCGCTACAATAGAGGAAGCAAGANCACAATTGAAAACCCCACTTAAAGAAATTGTATAATGTTTGCCAAAGACACATTTAAAAACAAATATATTCTTGTAACAGGTGGCAGAAGTGGAATAGGCTTTCAAATAGCCAAAGATTTTCTCTGTCTTGGAGCTACTGTTATTATAGCTTCNAGAAAAGAAGAACCTCTTGCNGAAGCAGCTGAAAAACTAGCCAAATTTGGAACAGTACTACACAAAGCTTGTGANATTAGAAAAACAGAAGATATTCAACAATTGACCANCTNCATTAAAGATAANTGTGGTCGTTTAGACATCTTAGTAAATAATGCGGGAGGACAATTTCCTGCCCTNACAGAATACATCAATGACAAAGGATGGAATGCNGTTATAAATAACAACCTCAATGGTACTTTTTATATGATTAGAGAAATGGGCAATGCCTTTTTTATTCCTCAGAAGAATGGGGTCATAATCAATATAATTGCAGATATCCTTAGAGGATTTCCTGGGATGGTTCATACGGGTGCTGCCAGAGCAGGAGTGGAAAACATAACCAAAACCATTGCCCAAGAATGGAGTGAACATCATATAAGAATTAATTGTGTTGCCCCTGGAATTGTAGAAACTTCAGGACTTGACACTTACCCACAACCTGTACAAGACATGTTTGAAGATGCCAAAAAAGCCATACCACTTGGTCGATTTGCTACTGCTGAAGATGTGTCAAATGCTGTTTGCTTTTTTGCAAGTGACTTATCAGCATACTGTACCGGTACAACACTTTATGTAGACGGTGCTCAACATTTAAATTATGATAAAATGGGATTAGCCCGAGTGATGAAATCATTTTTAAACCCAAGTTAATAGATGGAAGTAAAAGAGAAAAAAGCAATTAAAGGAGGAGAATTTTTATTAACCAAAAGTGATTATTCAACGGTTTTTACACCGGAAGACTATACCGAAGAACAAAAAATGTTTAGAAGCTCTATGAGAGACTTCTTAAACAAAGAAGTAGAACCCATTAAAGAAAAATTTGATACTAAAGAAGGTACTGAATTAGCTCCAGGTTTGCTTGAGAAAATGGGTGAACTGGGTTTTCACGGAATTGGTGTTCCAGAAGAATATGGAGGTTTAAACTGTGACATGAAAACAGAATTGGCTTTTGGAGAGATAGCCTCAGATAGTTTTGCATTCAGTCAATCTATAGGAGTTCATACAGGACTAGGTGTATACCCTATTCTACTTTACGGGACTGAAGAACAGAAAAAAAAGTACCTCAACGACATTGTAACTGCTAAAATTAAATGTTCCTATTGCTTGACAGAACCTGGAGCAGGTTCTGATGCAAATTCTGGAAAAACAAAAGCAATTTTTAATGCAGATAAGTCAAAATTTATCCTCAATGGGCAAAAAATGTGGATAACCAATTCTGGATTTGCAGATGTTTTCTTTGTGTTTTGCAAAATTGAGGATGACCCCAATCTTTCTTGCTTAATTGTTCATAAAGAATGGGGAGTGAAGCTAGGTGCTGAGGAAAAAAAACTTGGTATTCATGGTTCATCTACAAGACAAGTGTTTTTTGAAAATATTGAAGTTCCCGTAGAAAATCTTTTGGGAGAACGCAATAAGGGTTTCAAGATAGCCATGAATGCGCTTAATGCAGGTAGAATTAAAATTGGTGTAGCCAATACAGCTATTGGAAAACGCGCATTTAAACTTGGTGTAAACTATGCCAATGAAAGAATTCAATTTGGAGAAAAAATTGCCAATTTTGGTGCCATTAAAGAGAAGATTTCCACTATGGCATCTCGACTCTATGGTTTAGAAAGCAGTTGGAATAGAGCGGGTCAGCAAATTGATGAAGTATATGAAGAGCTCATAGAAAATGGAGTTGACAAACTGGAAGCAAAAATTAAATCCTGTGCAGAATATGCAATGGAGTGTGCCATCATCAAAGTATATGGCTCAGAAGTTGAATCTTTTATAGTAGATGAAGCTTTACAAATTCATGGTGGAATGGGATTTTCAGGTGAAAGTGAAATATCAGTTCACTATAGAAATGTGAGAGGAAATAGAATCTATGAAGGCACCAATGAAATAAACAGAATACTTACTCCTACTATGATGCTTAGGAAAGCCATGAAGGGTGAGTTGCCTTTTATGGAAAAAACAATGGCATTATTTCAACAGCTTTTAAGTGGAGAATTGACTGCAACTAAAGAAGAAAAAGAGCCATTAAAACTTATTGAAAATTATATTGAAGTGGCTAAAAAAGCTACCCTATTAACAACNGGAATTGCTGTGCAAAAATTTCAACAAGAAATTAAAACAGAACAAGAAGTTTTAATGCATTTAGCAGATATGATGATACCTATTTACATCCTTGAAAGTGCACTACTTAGAGCTCAAAAACAACAATCTATAATATATACCAAACTAACTTTGGTTTTATTATACGAAGCAAGTGAGTTATTATCCAAACACGCTAAAGAAGTCATTTTTGCCTCATCTGATGCTGATGAAGCCATGAAAAACTACAAAGGCATTAATCGATTATTTCAACTTCCNTATCAAAATTTAAAAGAGCTTAGAAGAGAANTTGCAAACCATTTTATTACAAAAAACAAGTACGAATTAAATTAAAATATAGTGAAGAGTCCAATTGAATATTTTTTAGACTGGGAAAAACAAACACCTGATCAAGTTTTTCTAAGACAACCCAAAGGNAAAAGCTGGAAAGAAATTACTTACGGAGAAGCTGCTGTAGAAGTAAGAAAANTGCTACAAGTATTAATTGANATGGGNCTTAANAAAGGAGATCANATAGGTATNCTATCCAAAAACTGTTACCACTGGATTATTGCCGATTTNGCNATTTCTTTAGGAGGNTATATTTCNGTACCATACTATGCAAGCTTACCCAAAGATCAATTNAAAGAAGTANTAGAAAAAAGCGACATNAAATTATTGTTTGCAGGTAAACTTGATGAATGGGGAAACAAAGGTGAAGCATTAAATGATAAATTAAAAGTGATCAAATTCCCNCATTATGAAGGAAATGCAAAAGTTAATGTTGGAGAGGAATGGGCCGAATTAATGAAAGATAAAAAAGAAGCTACTGATTATACTTTACCCAAATTAGATGAATTATGGACTATTCTATTCACATCTGGAACTACNGGNAGTCCNAAAGGGGTNATGTTAAATTACAGAAATGTNGCTGTGGTTTTTAGAGATGAGGAAAAGTACAACACATTAGGCATTAATGAACTAAAAGAGTTCCGATTCTTTTCTTTCTTACCTCTTAATCATGTGGCTGAACGAATAGTAATAGAAAGTGCCGCACTTTATAAAGGTGGGTCCATTTCATTTGGTGAGTCTATTGACACTTTTGTAGATAACTTAAAAGATACACAACCAACTGTATTTTTTGCCGTACCTAGAATATGGAGTAAATTTCAATCAGGAATTTTTGGTAAAATAAAACCAAATGTGGTTAACACCTTACTTTCAACACCGATATTATCTTCATTTTTTAGAGCAAAACTTAAAGTAGCTCTAGGACTAGCTGAAGCAAAAATTGTTCTAACTGGAGCTGCATTAACACCAGTTCACTTGAAAAAATGGTATAGAAAGTTAGGTTTAAATCTTAGAGAAGTATATGGTGCAACAGAAGCTTGTGGAGCAGTTACACTAACCCCTAAAGANGAATTAAGTGATGTGAATGTAGGTAANCCCATTGCAGGAAGCAAGATTAGAATAGATGAGCAAACGGGTGAAATTATTTATTTCTCTGAGCAAAACATGCANGGCTACTACAAAGACCCTNAAAAAACACAAGAAATTTTAAAAGACGGTTGGATTTACAGTGGTGATAAAGGAAAAATTGATGAAAACGGAAGCTTACATATTGTGGGTAGGGTTAAAGATGCCTTTAAGACAGAAAANGGGAAATACATCACACCAAATCCAATTGAAGAAAATTTATTAAAGAGTGACCTTCTAGAGCAAGCTTGTGTAGTAGGGTTAACAACTCCTCAACCCATAGCCTTAGTCAATTTATCAGAAAATGGATTAAATAAAGATAACAAACAAGTATCTGTAGAATTAAAAGTCCATATTGAAAAAGTGAATCAAAACTTNGCCAATTATGAACGCATATCAACCATTGTAGTGACTAAAGAGATTTGGAGCGAGCAAAATAAATTGCTTACCCCTACCCTTAAAGTAAAGCGAAACAAAATTGATGAAAAATACATGAATAAGTATCTTGATTGGCATANAGAAACTGAAAATATCATCATGGAATCATGAATACTACCAAAGAAATAAAAAGAATATACGAACTACAATCTGACCCAAAGAATGTACTTTCTCTAAGGAACTCCTCTCATCAAGATCGGATTGCCAAAATAAAAAGTATATACAATTATATTTTACATGAAGGCAATCACAAAACTATTGCAGAGGCATTGTATAAAGACCTTAGAAAATCTAATGAAGAGGTCATTACAACTGAAATGACACCCGTTATTCTTACCATAAAAGAAGTATGTAAAAAGCTTAAACAATGGATGAAAGACGAACATGTACCCTCACCTATTACTATGGTTGGGATGTCATCTTTTATTAAATATGAATCAAAAGGAAATATTCTCATTATAGGACCATGGAATTATCCATTTCAACTTACCATATATCCTTTAGTATACGCCATAGCTGCAGGAAATACAGCTATCATTAAACCCTCAGAATTTTCTTCTCATACTGCCAAAGCCTTAAGCATTATGATAAAGGCATTATTTGATGANAATGAAGTGGCAGTAATAGAAGGTGGAATNCCAGAAGCTACTGAATTATTGAAACTACCATTTAANCATATTCACTTTACTGGAAGTCCTAAAGTAGGTAAAATAATAATGGAAGCCGCAGCTAAAAATTTAACTGCNGTTACATTAGAATTGGGTGGTAAATCTCCTGTTATCATAGATGGAACTACCAATATTAATTCTACAGCTGAGAAAGTATGTTGGGGCAAAACCATGAATAGTGGNCAAACATGTATAGCTCCAGATTTTGCNATTGTACATGAATCGGCACACCANAAATTTGTAGAAGGATTTAAAATAGCATGTAATAAATTTTACAATGCTGAAAATAAAGGAATCNATCAATCAAGTGATTATGGTAGAATCATTAATGATTCCAATTTTGACAGGGTGAACGAATTGCTAGAAGATGCCAAAGAAAAAGGAGCTAAAATAGAATTTGGTGGTAAAGTGGAAAAAGNAGACAAATACATTCAACCGACTTTACTTACAAATGTCAACAAGAATATGAAGGTCATGCAAGATGAAATCTTTGGGCCTATTNTGCCTGTTATAACGTATAAAAANAAGGANGAAGTTGTTGAGNTACTGAACACCTACCCTTCTCCTCTTGCGTTATATATTATGAGTAATAAAAAAGAAGCTATAGATTATTTTTTAAATAATACTGTTGCAGGTGGAACTTGTATCAATGAACTAATGCTAACATCTGTAAATCCCCATTTACCTTTTGGAGGNGTAAACAATAGTGGTGTTGGAAAAACTGGTGGGAAACACAGCTTTATGGATTTCTCAAATCAAAGAGGAGTTATTAAGCGGAAATTTGGAAATAGTTTAAAACTTATCTATCCCCCATTCAATAAGAACATATTCAAATATTTTCAAAAAGTCATAAAAATATAATATGAAGAAAAGAACCGCATTTATNACAGGAAGTAGNAGAGGAATTGGNAAAGCCATTGCTTTGCGNNTAGCAAAAGAAGGGTACAATATTGCAGTAGCTGCTAAAACAACAACNCCTCATCCAAAATTAGAAGGTACCATATACACTGCTGCTGAGGAAATTGAAAAAGNTGGAGGAAAAGCACTCCCACTTGTAGTAGATATAAGGGATGAGGATACCGTAAAAACAGCCATACAAAAAACAGCAGATGAATTTGGCGGTATAGATATCGTTGTAAACAATGCTAGTGCCATTTCACTGACTATGATTGAGGATACGGAAATGAAGCGATATGATTTAATGCACGATATTAATGTTAGAGGAACATTTATGGTTTCAAAACATTGTATACCTCATTTAAAAAATAGTGAAAATCCTCATATTTTAACTTTATCTCCACCAATTGATATGGANCCAAAATGGTTTGGAGCACATTTAGCTTATACCATGAGTAAATACGGCATGAGCATGACCGTTATTGGACAAGCTGCTCAACTAAAAAATCATGGAATCGCATCAAATGCACTTTGGCCAAGAACAACTATTGCCACTGCTGCAGTAAAAAATTTATTGGGAGGTGATAGCATTGTAAAAGTAAGTAGGAAGCCAGAAATAATGGCCGATGCTGCTTATGAAATACTACAAATGGATGCTTCCTCTGTAACAGGTAATTTTTTTATAGACGAATATGTACTAAGAGATAGCGGAGTTAAAGATTTTGACCACTATGCTGTTGATCCATCCATGAGTTTAATGAAAGATCTCTTTTTGTAATGAATACAAACTATTTCACATCAGAACACCAATTATTTAGAAAATCTCTAAGAGATTTTTTAGATCGTGAAATAGTACCCCANATTGATGAATGGGAAGAAAAAGGAGAAATACCTGTTTCTGCTTTTAATAAACTTGGCCAAATGGGTTATTACGGACTGGGATTTGAAGANAAATTTGGAGGAATNCAAACCGATATTTTTTACACTATAATTCTAGTGGAAGAATTAAACAAATGCAATTCTGCTGGCACAGCTGCATCACTTCTATCACACTCTACTCTGGCATTAGAACATTTATCCAAAAATGGATCAGATTTTTTAAAAACAAAATACTTAGAACCAGGTATAGCAGGAGAAATTATTGGTTGCTTAGCCATTTCTGAACCGCAGGCAGGATCTGATGTTTCTAACATTCAAACTAAAGCAGAAGAAAAAGAAAGTTATTACCTCATAAATGGGGCAAAAACATTTATTACCAATGGGGTAAAAAGTGACTTTTATGTGGCAGCCGTTAGAACAGGAGATAAAGGTTACGATGGTATCAGCATGATGGTTATTGACCGAAAAAGTGAAGGAGTGCAAACCAACAGATTGAAAAAATTAGGCTGGCATGCATCAGAAACAGCAGAAATAGCTTTTGACAATGTAAAAGTTCCTAAAGAAAACTTGATTGGTGAAATCAACAAAGGCTTTTACTACATCATGGAAAAGTTTGAATTAGAGAGATTAATTCTTTCTACTGGCGCATTGGCATCTGCAGAATACGCATTGACATATGGCTTACAGTATATGTCTGAACGTGAAGCTTTTAACAGACCACTTAATAAATTTCAAGAACTAAGACATAGAGTGGCACAACTCTCTGCAGAGCTAGAATGCTTAAAAGCATTTAACTACCAAATATGTCAGGCATTACAGCAGAAAGAAGACGTAACAAAAGAATGTGCTATGACCAAACTGTTATGCACTGAATTTATGGACAAACTAAGTTACCAGGTACTTCAATTTTTTGGAGGTTATGGATACATGGAGGAATATAAAGCAGCTAGAATTTTTAGAGACAGTAGAATTGGTACAATTGGTGGAGGAACATCTGAAATCATGAGAGAAATTATAGCTAAATCAATAATAGGATAAATAAAACAAAATGAAGAACTACTATTTTAATGAAGATCACGAACTTTTTAGACAAGGATTAAAAGATTTCCTCAATAAGGAAGTCGTTCCAAACATAGAAAAGTGGGAAGAAGAACAACGTATACCCAAAGAGATATTTAAAAAGTTTGGTGACATGGGCTATTTAGGCCTTAACTACCCAGAAAAATACGGTGGAATTGATGCTGATTTCTTTTATGCAGTTGTTTTTACGGAGGAAATCTCTAAAGTATTTTCGGGTGGGTTTATGGCTGCATTCGCGGTTCAACAGTTTATGTCTAGTCCCTATTTGATGAAACATGGATCTGATTTTATCAAAGAAAAATACTTAACAAAAGCTATTTCAGGAGATGCCATATGTTCCATAGCTATTACTGAACCAAATGCAGGGTCTGATGTAGCTAATATCAGAACCACAGCAGTAAGAGATGGCGACTATTATATTGTTAATGGATCAAAAACTTTTATTACCAGTGGTGTTTATGGAGATGTACTTATAACAGTTGTAAAAACTAATCCAAATGAGGGATTTAACGGAATTAGTTTATTGGTTATTGATCGAAATGCTGAAGGGGTATCAGCAACAAAATTGAAAAAATTAGGTTGGCATGCTTCTGATACTGCTGAATTATCTTTTGACAATGTAAAAGTGCCTGTAGAAAATTTATTAGGTGAAGAAAACCATGGGTTTTTCTATTTAATGGATGGGCTTCAATTAGAAAGATTAGTGGGCGCCATTGGAGGATATGCAGGGTCTGAAGCCGCATTGGACTACTCACTACAATATATGTCTGAAAGAGAAGCTTTTGGTAGACCAATTAATAAGTTTCAAGTATTGAGACATCGGGTAGCTCAAATGGCATCTGAAATAGAGAGCATAAAATACTTTGTATACCATTGTTGTAGGCTACATGCAGAAGGAGAATATGTGGTTAAAGAGTGTTCAATGGCTAAATTATTGGGTACAGAGTTATCTGACAAAGTCATGTACCAATGTCTCCAATTTTTTGGAGGATATGGCTATATGGAAGAATATAAAATGGCTCGAATGTTTAGAGACAGCCGTATTGGAACAATTGGTGGAGGAACATCAGAAATNATGAGGGAAATAATTGCCAAAATGGTTATTGATGATAAATCNTATCAAAAATCTACTCAAACACCTATTATAAATACAAAAGCTACAAATGGATCTGCAAATGGATCTATGAATAATAAAACAAACAATCAAAAAACAACAACTATGAGTTACGAAAGTACATTTAACACAATGAAAGAAAAAGCAGAAAGTGCACAACCATTGGGTTCAGTATTAAAATTAAATTTTGGTGAAAACAGAATCGTTATAGATGGCACAAATGGAGCCAATAATGTTACTGGAGATGACATCGATGCCAATTGCACTGTAGATGTAAGCTTAGATGATTTCACATCAATGCTAAATGGCGATTTAAATCCTATGGGTGCATTCATGTCAGGAAAAATGAAGGTCAAAGGAGATACTGGAGTAGCCTTAAAACTGCAAACTTTATTCAGTTAATATAAATTGAACAGAGATAAAAAAATAGTAGTCATAGGTGCCGGCCCTGCCGGTGCCTCTGCTGCATATTACCTNACTGAACAAGGTTATCAAGTTACCGTTTTAGAAAAAGAGGCTTTTGTAGGTGGNAGAACACATGGTTATGAAGATAATCAAGTGAGATTTGATACAGGAGCTAGTTTTTTTACCAACTTTTACCCATTGCTAAAAGAGCTTGTAAATAAGCTAAATATGCAAAATGAAGTCATTGAGCTGGAAAGAAAAGTTGGGTTAAAGTACCATGATCAAATAGCAGAATTTAGATTTGGGAGTTTTGGTTCTTTCTGGAATCTACCATTTATTAATAATAAAGATAAATGGATCATGATTTGGAATACCATTAAACTTTCTCTAAAAAGGAGCAAACTAGACTTGGTTTCTCCAGATAAGTTAGCAGCAGTTGATGATGCATCAATAGCCGATTGGGCTACAGAAAAAATGTCTGAAAATATTTACCAATTCCTAATTAGACCAGGTGTAGAACCATTTTGGTATTTCTCATGTAACGATGTATCTAGAGCCATGACAACAGTGCTTCAAGCTAGAGCTGCTGATGCTAAATTTTACACCTTTCAACATGGTATGGCAAGAATTTCTGAAAANCTTNTAGAAAAAAGCGATTTAAAATTAAATGCTACCGTTACAGACATTAAGGTAAATGGAAAAGTNGAAATAGGNTATACTATCTCAAANGAATCAAAACAAATAACAGCAGATTATCTTGTAATGGCAACGCCTGCCACAATAACTGCAAAACTTCTTAAAGCTCAATTAAATAATCCAATAGGACATTTTATCAGCTCACAAAAATACGTTCATAATGTGCATGCAACTTATCTCGTAGACGAAGAACTTACTAAAGGCATGTATGCTTATTATTATCCATGTGGAGATTGGGAAACTCCAATAGGAGCCATTGTATTTCATAAATTAAAATGCTATAACTCTGTAAAAGCTCCTAAAGGCAAAGAATTAATTAGTATTTATTTACTTGATCAACCCTCAAAAGAATTAATGGATAGCGGTATTGATAATAATCAAATGATGGAAAAAATATGGGAACTAGGAAAAGATTTTCTACCAATGTTACCCAATTCCAAAGAAAACGTCACCGTTATCAAAAGAAATGAGGCTATTCCACTACATGAAGTAGGCAGATATAAGCAGGCTAGTCAATTGAAAGATGAAAAAATTAATAATATCTTCTTTACAGGTGATTATCTTTCTTGCGCTACTGTGGAGGGAGGATTAAGAAGTGGTAGATGGGTTGCATCAAAAATTTCAAATAAGAAAATTACTTTTTAAACATCGTATTTAANATTTTATCCCATGCTGTCGTAGTAAATCCAAAACCATTTTCTGGNTCTCTNTAGTGGTGTAANAGATGATGTTTAACCAACATTCTAAAATATTTATTTTTTAATGTCATGTGNTGNCTAGCATAATGAAACCAGTCATAAACTAAATAGGAAAACACNAAGGACATNAAAAATGGTGCAGACATNTATGGTCCAAATAAGNTANAAATTCCCCAATAAAGTAATAAACCACCAGGAATAGATACAATGGGNGGAACAACCAATCTCCTTGGGTCATTTGGATAATCATGATGAGCACCATGAATAAGATATAGTAATTTTTTTCCTGTTTTAGATTTTGGATTACTATGAAAAACATATCTATGACCAGTATATTCAATAAAGGTCCAAAGCAAAACCCCACCAATAATCAAAGGAAAATTTAACCAAGGATTATAATTATGAGCCATGGAGAACAGAANAGTTTGATATAAAAAAAACAGCNTAACAGGGACAAAAATGACAAAAGGAACAACATGGTGTGTAGTTGTTATACTTTCTAAAAATTTATTGTCGTAAATTTTAATGGATTCCTTACCTGAAATAAAAAGAGATTTATTATCTGAATTTTCCAATTTTTTGATTTACAGCAAATCTTATGAAATTTAACTAAGAAAACAAATATTTTTAGTCATTTTTATCTAAATTTATTGTTGGTTTTTAACAAAAAGCAGATGATCAGTAAGTCTCACAGTATAATGATTAATTCTTCAATAGAAATATGCTTTAAAACACCCATTTATTGCGATGTGAAAGAAATTATGACAGGTTATGGTCCCCTTCCAGCTTCTGAAGGTGTTATTGAAGACTATACTTGGGCAAATCCAAAGGGATGTCGTACTGTCCTAGCTTTTGGTAAACCTTTGTGCACTGAAAAAATAATTTCTAGAGAAGAAAACAGTTATTGGAAATATGAACTCATCAATTTTCAACAGTCAACATTTTTCTTTGTTAAAAAAGTAATTGGCGAAATAACTATTAATGAAAGTAAATCAGATCAATGTAAAGTAAAAACTCGGTACACCTTTGTCCATAAAGGAATTTTATCGTGGCCTATCACTTTTTTATTTGTTCATTTATTGTGGAGCGGGCTTCAAAAAAAAGGCATCAATAATATTAAAAAATTGGCCGAAAACAACCCATCATTTATGTACCCCAAAGCGAAAAATTCTTAATACATAAAAGACCATAAAAGGAAACATAATGATACAGGAATATAAAGAAATATGATATCCTTTAGTAATAATATTACTTTTTAGTACCTGAACTGCTTCTCCAGGAGCAAATATCCCACCTACAAAAATTCCAAACCAAACAAACACATAGATTACGAATGGGAAATGATTCCATATTTTTTTAAAACTAATCATATGTTAGGAGTAATTAAAGTTATGCCTAAAATGGGTATTTCAATTAGAATGAGCAAAAGAAGATAAGTCAATTTCTTATAATGACTCCAACTTATTTTCGACTCAATCCACCTAAATTGGATAGAAAAAACAAAGACAAAGACAAACCAAGCTATGAAATTAATTAATGGAATACCAAATAATCTTGTTGGATATCTATTTTCAGAAAAAACATTTTCGAAGTACATGCTTATTGGATTCTCTGGCGTTGTCATATGGGTAATCAAGTCAAAATTGTATGGATTTACTATATCTTCTGTAATATAGGCTTGATATACAGGAACCCAAATCCACCAATTATATATGGTTGCAAGAGGATCCATCATTAAATCCACAGACAAGGCTAATGTGCTATCTATTAAAGAAACTATAATAACGTAAAGTAAAAACCTCCTGTCTTTTAAAGGGAATAATCGATTGGTTATTTCCATAACCAGATAAACCAAAGCAATCCAAGAAAGAGGGTTAACTAAAGGTATTTCAAAAACATAAAAGTGAAACCCTGGGTAAACATAAGCTCCAGATAAAACCCCTAAGTTTTCACATCCAGCAGATAAAATAAAACCCGCTAAAAATTCTCTAAAGGTCTTTTGAAATCCATATTTACTGTAAGAATGAAAGAAACAAACAATAAATAATAAAAAACAGGTAACCTCAAAACTCGATTTAAAAAAGTCTGGAGATAACAAAATATAGTTTAATTCATTTAATCAGATAATTCTAATAATTTCTGAAAAGATAATTCAATTTCTGATTTGACACTTGCTACTTTGTCTTGAAGTTTCTTTACTTCAGATGCCTCATTAGATTTATATAGGTCATACTCCAAAGCAACCAATTGATCTTCCAACTTACTTATTCTATTTTCAATAGATCGCTGTTTATTGAGTTGCTTTTTATTATTACCTTTTTTAGTCTTTTTTGGCTCAGATTTATCATTAAAATCAGCCATCGAACTGTAGTAACTTTTTATAAACTGACTGACTTTTTCATGATAAACCTTAACACTTTGGTCTTTAATAAAGTAAACTTTATCAGTTAAACCATCCAAAAAATCTCTATCATGTGAAACCAATAATAATGTGCCTTTGTAATTGAGTAA
>PBXW01000061.1 GCA_002727735.1 Crocinitomicaceae bacterium | reverse complement strand
CTTCTTTTGACTTACATAAACATTTTGTTGATGACATTATTCTATGTAGTGAAAGTGGTCAACCCATGAAGAGAGAGTCTGATTTAATTGATGTTTGGTTTGATTCGGGGTCTATGCCTTACGCTCAGTGGCACTACCCTTTTGAAAACAAAGATTTAGTAGATGAAAATAAGGCTTTTCCTGCAGATTTTATTGCTGAAGGAGTAGATCAAACCAGAGGTTGGTTTTACACCCTTCACGCTATATCTACAATGACCAAACAAGATATTGCCTACAAAAATGTTATTTCTAATGGCTTGGTATTAGATAAAAACGGACAAAAAATGTCCAAAAGATTAGGAAATGCTATAGATCCTTTTGAAACACTTCAAAAACATGGTCCCGACCCCACTCGTTGGTACATGATTACCAACGCTCAACCTTGGGATAATTTGAAATTTGATTTAACTGGGATTGAGGAAGTAACTAGAAAGTTTTTTGGAACACTAATTAATACCTACAGTTTCTTTTCTCTATATGCTAATCTTGACCATTATGTCTTTTCCGATGAATTAGAGGGTGTAGAACTAGCAGAAATTGACCATTGGATAATATCTAAACTTAATTCCCTGATAAAGCAAGTTAATGTTGCTTATGAAAATTATGAACCAACTAAAGCCGGTAGATTAATTCAATCTTTTGTTATTGACGAATTAAGCAATTGGTACGTTAGGTTATGTAGAAAACGTTTTTGGAAAGGAGAGCTAACCGCTGATAAAAAAGCTGCTTATTATACTCTTTATCTCTGTTTAAGAGAAGTTAGTGTATTAATGTCTCCTATTTCTCCTTTTTATAGTGATCAGTTATATAGAGACTTAACTAAAAAACAAAACTCTGTTCATCTTTCGAATTTCCCAAATCATAAAGAAGAGTTGATTAATTTAAATCTTGAAGAAAAAATGTCTCTTTGTCAACAAATTTCTTCTTTGATTTTAAGCATTAGAAAAAAAGAAAAAATTAAAGTTCGCCAACCTCTTCAAAAAGCACTTATTCCCTCTAGAGGTGTTGATTTTGAAAAAGCCATTAAAGAAATAACTCCTTTGATATTAAGTGAAGTAAATATTAAAGAATTGCTTTTTATTGAACAAAATGACCCCATGTTAAAGAAAAAAATTAAACCAAATTTTAAAGTTTTGGGGCCGAAATTTGGGGGGAAAATGAAGGAAATTGCAAAGGTTGTTAATCAACTAACCATGGATGATGTTATTAATTATGAGCAAAACAAACATCTTAATTTAATTATAGACAACGAAAAGATTTGCTTTGATGAAGAAGCTTTTGATGTTGTAACTGAAGATGTTCCTGGTTGGAAAATCGCCACTAATGAACATATAACTGTTGCTCTTGATTTACAAATTTCAACCGTTCTTAAAAACGAAGGTATCGCTCGTGACCTGGTTAATCGTGTTCAAAATATTAGAAAAGAAAGCTTGTTAGATGTTACTGATTTTATAGAAATTTCTATAAAAACTAATAATGATATTAAAGAAGCCATTAACCATAATTTAAATTATATTTGTTCTGAAACGTTAGCAAAAAAAATAATTTTTGAAAATGATATAAAAAATCCTTTTTTTGCAGGTGATAACGACAACATACAACTTTCAATAGAAAAAATAAACTAATTCTCTATAGTGATGAATAAAGAAAAAAACAGATACAGCGACTCAGAATTGGAAGAATTTAGAGCGATTATTGAAAAAAAATTAGAAGAAGCTAAAGAAGACCTAGTTATTCTTAAGGGTTCTCTTTCTCATAAAGACGATCATGGAACTGATGACACTGGTCGTTCTTTTAATATGATGGAAGATGGTGCAGAAACACTAATGAGAGAGGAAAACGCCCAATTAGCAGCGCGTTCGGAAAAATTTATCAAAAACTTAGAAAACGCCTTAATTAGAATCAATAATAAAACTTATGGTGTTTGTAGAAAGTCTGGAAAATTAATTAGTAAGGATAGGTTAAAATTAGTTCCTCATGCAACATTGAGTATTGCTGCTAAAAATGCTGAAAGTTAACTCGGTTTCCATTAAAAACTATCTACCACTAATTCTTATTGTTTTAATAGTTTCTGCAGATCAGATTATTAAAATTTATATTAAGACACACTTTCAACTGGGTCAATCTATAGCAGATTGGGGAATTTTAAAAATAGAGTTTGTCGAAAATCCTGGTATGGCATTTGGGTTATCATTTGACAATTCTTGGAGTAAGTATTTACTTAGTTTGTTTCGTGTTTTTGCAGTTATTGCCATTGGTTGGTACATTATTAAACTGGTAAAACACTCTGCGCATGTTTTCTTTATTTGCTTGGTGTCATTAATTTTTTCTGGTGCTGTTGGAAACATAATTGACAACCTTTTTTATGGTTTAATTTTCGATAGTGGAACTACCTGGAGTCCTGAATATATTCGTTGGTTACCTTATGCTGGTGTTTCTAACTTAAGTTTTGATGGTTATGGCAACTTTCTGAATGGCTGTGTCGTTGATATGTTTCACTTGTATTTACCTTGGCCCGATTGGGTTCCTTTTGATTTTGGAGAAGAAATATTTCCTCCCGTTTTTAATTTAGCTGATGCCTCTATTTCGGTAAGTGTTTTTTTTATTGTAATTTTTTATAAAAAAATTGTTCGTAAAGACGATGTTGAACTTAAGTGGAGTAAGGGTGATAAGGAGGCTTCTTAGTGTCTCTCTTTTTTTGTTTTACATTATAGTTGGTTTTGGTCAAAAGTTAGTTTCTGGACCTATATTATTACCTAAAAACGATTCTTGTGATACACATTGGTTGTTGGTTAAAAAAAAGAAAGATATTCGTTTTGAATCTAACGCAAAATTAACTGTACAGGAAGATACTATTGTTAATCACTTTTTTAAAAGAAAAAGAGCTTATCAGTTATTTGTTTCTAAAAAGTTAAATTCTAGCTACTATTTAAAGTTATATAATTACAAAGGTGACCTGTTATTTCATAAAACCTATGAAAAACATGATCCTTCGAATAATAGTTATCTGTTTGGTTCTTGTGCGTTTATTCCACATGGAATTACCTCCATTTATCGCCCAAATAAAATGAATAAAATTTACCGAACAATGAGTAAAGAAAATGCTCATAAAATGTTTTGGTTAGGAGATAATGTTTATTTATTTCCCAATGTTGATACAGAAAAATTAGTAAGAATATATAGGAGATATTTAGGGGTTAGAAAAGATCGTTCTTTAAAAATGTTTTTATCTTCTGGTGTGGAGCATCATGCGATTTGGGATGATCACGATTTTGGCCCTAATAATGCCTCTGGATTATTTAATAACGTTGGTTTAACCACTTTAGCATTTAAGAGTTTTTGGAATAAGTTTAATTTAAAACAAGATAGTGGTATATATGAAGTTCTTAAAACAAAGAATATAGATTTTTTCCTACTAGATTGTAGAACTTTTTTAAAGGTTAAAAAGAGTTCATTCTTAGGTAATACTCAATTAAATTGGTTGAAAAAAGAATTAGCTCAATCTAATGCAAAATTTAAATTTCTATTATTTAGCAACCAAGTTATTAATCCTAAAACAAATCATGAAACCATAAATAGAGGTTTATTTAAAAAAGAAAAAGAGGAGTTGTTTAATTTTATACAAAAAAAGGAAATTAATGGCGTGATCTTTTTTTCTGGCGACAGACATTTTGCTGAATTACATGTTGATGATACTAAAAACTACCCTCTTTATGACTTCACTACCTCTCCCCTGTCTAGTCCAAGACATCAACTGTTTTTTAAAGAAGAAAAGAAAAATACAGCAACAAGAGTTGTTGGTTCTTTTTTTACAAATAAAAATTATTTAAAGTGTACCTTGAAAGAACAAAACAACCTTTCTTTTTTGTTTTTTGAATTAAAAAACAAACACGGTAAAGAGGTTTTTAAATTTCAAATTTCAGAAAAAGACCTGGGACATTAAATTACAATGTTTACAATTTTTCCAGGAACAATAATTACTCGCTTTACTTCTTTATTAGCTATTTGTTGTTTTGTTTTATCGCTAGAAAGCACCTTCTCTTCTATTTGATCTTTAGTTAATGACAGAGGTAAAGATATTTTAAACCTCATTTTACCATTAAAAGACACTGGATAATCATAATTGTTTTCTACTAAAAATGATTCGTCATAGGTTGGCCAAGATGTAAAAGAAATAGATTTTTTGTATCCTAATTTAAACCAAAGCTCTTCTGAAAAATGAGGAGCAAAAGGTGATAATAGAATAACAAAATCTTTCATTGTTTTTTGACTTATTTGAGATAATTTATTCCATTCGTTTACAGCTATCATAAATGTAGATATAACCGTATTAAAAGAGTAGTTTTCAATATCTTCTGTAACTTTTTTAATTGTTTTATGAAGGATTTTCAGCTCCTCTTTTGATGGAGGTTTATCAATGGATTTATGAAAAAGTGACCATGTTTTTTTAAAAAAGCCAGACACTCCACTTATGCCGTTTACGTTCCATGGTTTGTGCTCTTCTATTGGGCCTAAAAACATTTCGTAACACCTTAAAGTATCTGCACCATATTGGTCACAAATTGTTTCTGGATCTATGGTGTTAAAATAACGTTTTGACATTTTTCCATGTTCTGTAAGTGTGTGAAATTTCACATTTTCTTTTTTTGTGAGCTCTTCAACAGTATATGTTTCGTTGCCTATTTCAAATAATGCGTCTTTAAATTCTGGCCTCCAAGAAATAAATGATTTAATTTGATTTGTATTTAAAAAAGAATTTTTTGACCCATAATCAGAGACAAAATCTATATGACAAGGAATCTTAACAATAGTGGTGTTTTGTTGGTCTTTTGCACAAATAAACACTGCTTTATTATCCTTTTTTTCTTTTTTTAAACATAAGCTTTCTATTGCTCCACCTATCATCCCTTGATTTAATAATTTTTTAAATGGTTCATCGAAAGATATTTTACCTATATCAAATAAAAATTTAGTCCAAAATCTTGAATATAATAGATGACCAACAGCGTGTTCAGCTCCTCCAACATATAAATCAACAGTGTTCCAATAATCTAATTTTTCTGTTGATGCAAATTCCTTGTTGTTTTTAGGGTCCATATAACGCAAAAAATACCAAGATGACCCTGCCCACCCAGGCATGGTGTTTAATTCCATTTGATCGCCTAAAAACACATTCCAGTCTTCTTTTTTTGCTCGACCTAATGGTGGTTTACCATCCTTAGTGGGTAAATACTTATCTACTTTGGGTAATTGAACTTGTTTTTCTTTAATGATTTTTGGTTGGTTATTTTCATAATACACCGGAAATGGCTCTCCCCAATATCGTTGTCTAGAAAAAATAGCATCTCTTAAACGGTAATTAACCTTCTCCTCTGCTCTATTTGTGGAAATTAATATCTGTTTTATTTTATTTGTTGCCTTTTCGTAAGTTAAACCATTTATGTGTTCAGAATTAATATATTTTACATCTTTTTCAATATAAGCTTCTTTCTCAACTGATTGATTTTCAAATATTTGCTTTATATCAATATTAAAGTGTTTCGCAAAATCATGATCTCTTTGATCTCCTGATGGAACAGCCATAACTGCTCCGGTTCCATAACCGTGTAAAACATATTCACTTAACCAAATTGGTATTTTTTCTTGATTAATTGGATTAACAGCGTAAGCTCCTGTAAAAACCCCTGTTGGTTTACCAATATTTGCCTGGCGTTCTCTTTCTGTTTTTTGACTGACTGCATCAATGTATGAAGAAACTTGTTTTCTTTTTTCTGGTGTTGTTATACTTTTAACTAACTCATGTTCTGGTGCAAGAGTCATAAAACTAACTCCATAAATAGTGTCCGCTCTTGTGGTGAAGACCTTTAACTTTTCCTTTGAATTTTCTACATTAAATTCTATAAGTAAACCCTCTGATCTACCAATCCAATTTCGTTGTTGTTCTTTTAAAGAAGATGTAAAATCTATGGTTTCTAATCCATCTAATAGTCGTTGTGCATAAGCGGAAATTCTTAGGCTCCATTGCATCATTTCTTTTTGTTCAACTGGGTACCCACCTCTTTCAGAAACACCGTCTTTAACCTCGTCATTAGCTAAAACTGTTCCTAACTCAGGACACCAGTTAACCTGGCTTAGTGATAAAAAAGCCAATCGATAATTCATTAAAACTTTTGCTTTTTCTTCTTCTGAAAAGTTATTCCATTGTTTAGAAGAAAAATGTAGTTTTTCAGTAAATGAAGCATTTATATTTTTTGTGCCATTTTCTTCAAATAGCTGTATTAATTCTTTTATGGGTCTGGCTTTATCCATTAAGGTGTCGTACCAAGACTCAAATAATTGAATAAAAATCCACTGTGTCCACTTGTAGTAATCTGGGTCTGANGTTCTAATCTCCCTATTCCAATCAAAAGAAAAGCCTAGTCGATCTAGCTGTTGTCTATATCTTTTAATGTTGTTTTCTGTNGTGATAGCAGGGTGTTGACCTGTTTGAATNGCATATTGTTCTGCAGGTAAGCCAAAGGAATCGTACCCCATTGGGTGTAATACATTATAACCACAATGTCGTTTATACCTTGCGTAAATGTCCGAAGCAATATAACCAAGAGGATGCCCCACATGCAACCCTTCTCCTGAGGGATAAGGAAACATATCAAGTACATAAAATTTTGGTTTATCTGCTTCAACTTTAACTGCGAAAGTGTTTTGTTCTCTCCAAAACGCTTGCCATTTTGCTTCTATTTCTTTTGGGCTATATATGCTCATTTATAAAATTAATGCACAAAAATAGAGTTATTCTTTTATTTTTTGGTCTTNTTTTTCTCTATTACAACTACATATTCACCCTTGATAACGATGGATGAGAATAAGTTAATTAATTCTTGAGCGGTTCCTCTGTAGTTTGTTTCATGAATTTTTGTGATTTCTTTAGAAACACTAATCGTTCGTTCTTTATTAAAATAAATAGCAATTTCTTCTATTAATTTTAAAATTCGATGAGGAGATTCATAAAGAACAATNGTTGTTTGAATTTGAGCTATTTCTTTTAGTTTCTTTTGTCGTCCTTTCTTATGAGGAAGGAAGCCAATAAAAAGAAATTCATCAGTTGGNAANCCTGATTGAACTAATGCNGGGATAAGCGCNGTTGGTCCAGGTAAACAATGAACTTTAATNTTGGCTTCAATAGCTTTTGATATCAATAAATATCCAGGATCACTTATTCCTGGTGTGCCAGCGTCTGAGACTAANGCAATTTGTTGATCTTCTGTGTTAAGATCATTAATTATTTTCCCAACTAATGCGTGTTCGTTGTGTTGGTGATAAGAAAAGAGTTTTTGATCAATATCATAATGTTGAAGTAATTTACTCGTGTTTCTCGTGTCTTCGGCATATATTTTATGTGATTTCTTTAAAATCTCGACAGACCTGTAAGTCATATCACCAAGGTTTCCAATTGGTGTTGGTATAATATAAATTACTGACAAATTATCTTAATGTATAATGTAAAAAACCTAAAATAACTAAGTTTTCATACTTTTTGGCATTAGCAGAAAAATTTACCTGTTTTTCCCNCTTATAGCCTATAAATTTTTCATTATTATCGATNTGTATTATTTTTTCTTGCTTTTCTCTAGAATGAAAGAAATTAAATTCTGGTTTTAAGTCTTGATTTATATCAGAAACAATTATTCGTTGATTTTTCTGTTTTAAATTTTGTTTTTCTGTATGTATAGAAACAATTTCATCATTTTTTAANACATACCAACAATCATAAGCATTAGTGTATTTTGTTCTTATTAATTGATAAGTTTCTTTNGTTGTTTTCACTAAATACGAATCGACAATATACCCTCTTAGTTTATTTGGTTTTTTAGTTAATTCTTGTGGAATTAATGGGTATCCAACATCTTCATTTTTTGGGTATATATANTCCTTTTCAATTATTGTTTTATTATTTTCTTTCACTGAAACAGTTACGGTTTTATTTAATAAAAATGGTTTGTAAATATTTANATCAAAAAATATAAACCTATCNTTTATGGATGAGACTTGCTTTAAAATAAATGAAGTATCGTTCGTGGAGATTTCTACTTCCCAATCAATATCATCTAACCAATTACTATTATCACCAATAGTTATTATGCCATAATTATGAAAAATGATTGGTTTTTGTTGAGCTGAAGTTGAAAACCAAACACAAAGGAAAATTATACTAATTATATTTCTCATTTTATCTTTAATCCATCCCTTTTAAACTCAACACCTCTTTTAAAATAGTACGTTACTAAAAGGACACCATCATTATTGTATTTTTTCCACTCTCCCTCTTTCTCACCATTTTCATATTTTCCAATTTCTTTAATTACTCCATTTGGGTAATAATAAACATGCTCACCAACAGGGATATCATTTAAGTATTTACCAGAAAACATTTTTTGATTGGAACTTAAATAAGTCATTTCCCAAGATCCATTTTTCATGTCGGAAACAAACTCTCCTTCTTCCTTGTGATCATTTATTTCATAGTACCAAACACCCTCTTTTTGACCATATAAATACTCCCCTTTTGTTATCACTTTTCCTAAACTATCATACTCAATAACTAAACCATTAATCTTTCCTTTTTCATATTGCTCTTTTCTCCAAAGTTGATTGTTGTTATACCACCAAGTCCACTCCCCTGTTGGTTTTCCTAGTATGTAACTTCCTTTTTGTTGAATTGACCCATTAGGGTAATAATAAGTCCATGTTTTATCTTTTTTATTTGATGTATAATAACCTGTGTTGATGATATTGTTTTTTTTATCAAAATAAGTCCACTCCCCTGATTTTAAGTTTAATGAATCATACATTCCTTTATACATCATCTGATTGTTGTTGTAAAATTCATAATGTTTTAGTTTTCCTGTACTATCATAAACTTTAAATAAACCTTGTTTTTTTTGCTGGAAAATGATACCCTCTCTTTTTCCATTATTCTCTGTTTTCTCAGATGAAATAGTTATGTCAAGATTTATTTTCGCAGCAGTTTCCTTCCCTTTTTCATAGTTTTCTATTTCTTTTATCCCTCCTTTTTTATTATACGTTTTAGATATTCCATCTAAAACTCCGTGCTGATATGTTTCTTCTTTTTTTATTTTTTTATTAGGGTAAAAAGAAATCCATCTACCATGTTTTTTACCATTTTTATCATATCGATTAATTTCTTTTTTATCCACTAATAAACCCATATTGTAATTTATTATGGTTATGATGTTTCCAGAGGTGTCGTATTCATATGATTTACCATCTTTTTGATTATTTACATAGTTAGATTCTTGATATTTCAAACTATCTAGACCACTGAAATAAAAAACTTCCAAACCGTCTTTTTTTCCTTGATAAAAATGAGTGATTTTAATGATCCCTAAGGAGTCGTATTTAGTTTGATTACCATGTTTCTTTCCTGAAACGTAATTTTCTTCAAGTACTTTTTGTCCCGATGTGTTGTAAAATACCCAATTACTATCTAATGCATTGTTTTTCCAAAAACCTACTGATTTAATTTTTCCATTTTCATGATAATTAATCCATTGCCCTGAAGGAAGATTGTTCACCAAATATCCTAAACTACTCACACCACCATTTGGAAAATAAAAAGTCTTAAAAACGGAATCTTGAGCAAAATTCACATTAACTAACAAAACATAAATAAAAAATATATTTATATATAATATATAGTTTATTATTAGCTTGTTGATAACGTTCATAAAATGAATAGAATATATTAGGAAATATGACTAATTAATAATAGTAAACAAGTTATTAACACAATTATTTCTTGAATAACAGATTGTTTTAAAAAGAAATTAAAAAATAAAATTAACTATTTTAAATGGATATTTTTAATAAAAAAAGAATCACAAACACAAAAAAACAGTTAAATAAGTCGTTTGTATGTTTCTTATAAATAGAAACTTCTTTTTAATCATCTTTTCTGATATTTTTATATTGATTATATATTTATAATCTACAAGTAAAAGATATTAAAATTTTATATACACATATTAACAAATTAATAACATGAAAATAGCTATTGGTTCAGATCACGCAGGATATGATTTAAAAAGTTTTTTAATGAAAAAATTCTCATCGGTATCTTTTATTGATGTAGGAGCTTACAGTAGTGATAGTGTTGATTATCCAGATTTTGCACACAAAGCAATAGGTAAATATAATGCTGGGCAATGTGAAAAAGTTATTTTGATTTGCGGATCTGGAAACGGAATACAAATGACAGCTAATAAGTATCAAAATATTAGATGTGCCCTTTGTTGGGATAAAGAAATAGCAGAACTAGCACGCTCTCATAATGATGTTAATGTGGTAGCTTTGCCTGCTAGGTTTATTTCTAATGAAACTGCATCAGAAATTATTAATGCATTTATAAATACAGATTTTGAAGGTGGTAGACATCAAAGGAGAGTTGATAAAATAAGCCATGTTCAATAAATTATTTAATATTTTATTGTTATTTGTTTTAGGTTCTTGTACAATTTTAAAACCTAACACTTATTTACTTAAATCNGATTTAAGTGAAGCAAATAAGTANAAAGAAAAAATNACATCATCTTTCTTAGAAAAACACCTATCNGTGTTAGCTTCAGATGAATTNGAAGGAAGAGAAACAACAACTAAAGGNCAGAAAAAAGCAGCAAAATATTTAAGTGATTTTTTAAAAGAAAAAAAAATAAAAAGNGCTATAGACACGTCTTATTATCAGCAGTTTTTAGTTGATGTAACNGANTTTAATAACGTGCAACTTTATGTCAATAGTGNTGAAATTCCTTTTTTAGATGGNTTTTATTCTTTTGGTAATCCAGAAAACAAAACAATGAATAATATCCCGTTAATTGATGTGGGTTATGGTATTATTAATGATGAAATTAATGAGTATGANCAAAAAGAAGTAAAGGGTAAAATAGTTATCATGAATGAAGGCATTCGTAGTAAAGCAGATAATTTATCTGAAGGAAATTGGAGGAATAAATTAANATCTGCTGAAAAACATGGTGCAGCAGCAATTCTTATAAAATCAAAAGACTATCAAAATTCTGACCAACAAATAAAAGCCTATATCAAAAACCCAAGAATGAAAATGCACAANAAGATTAAAAACAATAAACATATCCCTGTTTTTATTGTAGATGATCGTTTATTTTCTAAAGATACTACCTACACCATTGGATTTTCAACAAGTGTTTCAACATTAAAAACAGCAGAAAATGTTATAAGCTATATCCCAGGAAGGACTGATGAAACTATAGTTATTTCTGCTCATTATGATCATATTGGATATGACCAAGGAGAAGTTTGTAATGGTGCNGACGATGATGGATCTGGAACGGTTTCATTAATGAGNATTGCCAATGCTTTTCAAACAGCNTATAANGAAGGGCACAAACCGGAACGAAATATTGTTTTCCTTATGGTATCTGGTGAGGAAAAAGGNCTNTTTGGTTCGCAGTTTTATTCAGAAAACCCCATTTTNAAATTAGAAAAAACAATTACTAATTTGAATATTGATATGATAGGCAGACAAGATACCATACAAAAAGACAACAANTATATTTANNTNATAGGTTCAGACAGAATTAGTAAAGACTTGCATAATATTAATGAACAGGTTAATAAAAAATACATCAACTTTAGGTTAGACTATACTTATAATGCAATAGATGATCCAAATCAATTTTATTATAGATCTGATCATTATAACTTTGCAAAAAACAANATCCCTGTTATCTTCTATTTTGGAGGTTTACATGAAGACTACCACAAACCAACAGATGAAGTGGATAAAATAGATTTTAAAAAATTGGAAATAACCTCGCAGTATATTTTCTTAACCGCGTGGGAATTAGCNTACAGAAAGAAAACAATAAAAAACTAANAAGTGGAAAAAGTAATTTTAGTTGATAAAACAGACCATCCAATNGGAGAAATGGAAAAACAAGAAGCCCATATTAAAGGGGTGTTGCACCGTGCNTTTTCCATATTTATATTTAATTCCAAAGGAGAGGTTTTATTACAGCAGAGGGCTTTTCATAANTATCATTCAGGAGGNTTGTGGACAAACACTTGTTGTAGTCACCCAAGAAACGGAGAGACAACAATTCAAGCAGCAAATAGAAGATTAAAGGAAGAAATGGGAATGTCTTGTGCACTAACTGAGGAGTTTACTTTCATTTACAAGGCAAAATTAGATAATGATTTATATGAACATGAATTAGATCACGTATTGTTCGGCACTACAGATTTGCTGCCTCAAATAAACAAAGAAGAAGTAGCGGGTTATAAGTACAGTAGTTTTCAAGATATACAACAAGAAATGAAAGACTATCCNGANANATATACNGNNTGGTTNAAAATTTGTTTTGATGAAGTCNTAAAAAAAAGAAGTNTTGCCAATTAATTTTAATCATCAAAAAATAGGATTATTAGGNGCNGGAAGCTGGGGAACNGCAATAGCATCTATAATTACCAATAAACACAATTTAAATTGGTGGGTAAGAAGAGAAGATCAAATTAATCAAATTCAAACAACATCAATAAATAAGCACTATTTACCCACACTTAAATTACCAACATCAAAAATTTCTTTTTCTAGCTNCTTAGAGGAGGTTATTTCTAATTCAAGCATATTAATTATTGCTATTCCATCAGAATATATAGATGAATATATTTCAGAGCATAAAGCGACATTAAAAGATAAAATAATTATATCAGCCGTTAAAGGTGTTATACCTGTACTAAACGTTACCCCTTATCAATACTTTAAAGCTATTTCTAAAGATTTAGTATATGGAGTTATTTCTGGCCCTTGTCATGCAGAGGAAGTAGCACTAAAAAAGAAAAGTTACCTAACATTATCTTTTAAAGATGAATNAACNTCTAAAGAATTGATTTCTATGTTTTCTACAGANTATATCAATATTAAACCNTCATCNGACATNATTGGNACTGAACTCGCNGCTATTCTTAAAAACATATATGCTTTGGTCACCGGTGTTTGTTTTGGATTGGGTTATGGTGATAATTTTTTAGCAGTTATAATTACAGCAAGCACAAATGAAATGAAACGCCTTTTGTTTCANTTAGACCCCATTGAGCGAAGTGTTTCAAAGTCGGCATATTTAGGAGATNTATTAGTTACATGTTATTCATTACACAGTAGAAATCGTAGGTTTGGTGCATACATAGGTAAGGGATATTCAGTCTCTGCAACAAAAGCAGAAATGAAAATGGTTGCAGAAGGATACAATGCGACAAAGTGCATTTATGAAATTATCAAAAAAAGAGGGCTTGTTCACGAAACNCCTATTATAAATGCTGCCTATGAAATTTTATACAATAATTCATCTCCAAAAAACCAAATGAATCAACTTTCTGAGCTAATTCATTGATAATCAAACACTTAAAACAAAACCAATATAAAAGGATTTAATAAACTTTTTAAATTATTTATATACACAACACCAAAGGAATCGTTATAAGCCCTTAAAAAGCTTAATTTTTCAAAATATACATTAAACTAGAGTATTCGCCAGATTTTTTGGCTTTGGTGTTAGATAACCAACCGTTTTTTAAACCACCTAAAAATTGTTTACCACTTTTTTTAGCACTTAACATACTAATGTAATAAGCGTCAAAAAACAACGGCTTAGATATTAAAGAAGTGAAAGAAAGCTCATCTACAAGTTTAAGTATATCTGCTCTTGTAAAATGAGATAAATGAATAGGCACATCGTAAGCAACCCAGTTTTCTTGGTAGGTTTTAGCGTCATAAGAATTGTGGTTAGGAAGACCTAAAATAATTATACCATTATCGTTTAATAGTTTTTTTAATTTTATTAATAACAGCTTAAAATCTTCGATGTGTTCAAGAACATGCCATAGTGTTATAACGTCAAAATTTTCATTAAAATCACTAAGTTCTTTTTTAACGTTTAATTGATAATTTTTGATGGCTAAAGATCTAGCTCCATCGTCTTTTTCCACACCAAAAACAGTAGCGTTCTTTTGTTTACAGTAATCTATAAATTCTCCAGTGCCACAACCAAAATCTAGCAAACGTAAGTTGTTTTTATTTGAAACAGTTTTCTTTATAATATTCCATTTATAACCAAACTGGTACTGCCTAACCAAGTGATATACCTTATTAAAAATTCCCTTTTTTGAAGAAGTGTGAGAGATATAGTTGTCGTTTTGATAGTAAAGGTGTATAGTTTCTGGTGTTGGCCTAGGGTTAGTAAATTTAAATGAACAATGCTCACATTCTACAATAGTAAAAACATCATTACTAAAATTATGGTCCTTACATTTTATAAAACTTTTGAACGTTTTATGTTCACATATTGGACAAGATGAAATTTCTTTTAATTGGTGTTTCACGTGGAACGACTATCGGCCTAAATATACAAGAAGAATGGATATATCAGAGGGTTTAATCCCGCTAATTCTTGAAGCTTGACCTATATTTACTGGTTTAACAGAATTAAGTTTTTCTTTAGACTCATTTGATAAAGAAGAAAACTTTTCATAGTTGATATCATTAGGAATTTCCACGTATTCTAGTTTCTTTATTTTATCAGCCAGATCCTTTTCCCTGTCTATATATCCTTTATATTTTATATCTATTTCAACTTGTTCTAAACTTTCATTTTTATAATCTAAATCTTTTACAAAATTTTGTAAAGTTTCGGAGCTTTCAACAACGTCATTTATTGTTATAAAAGGTCGTGAAATTATTGAAGGTGCTTTTACCTTTTGTTTGATTTCGTTTGATTTTTTCTTTTGTAAAATTGGATTGATTTTATCTGGCTCAACAGAAAGTTTTTTAATGTAATTACTTAGAGATTTTGTTTCAGCTATTTTTGCTCTTACAAGCTCGAATTTTGATTTAGAAAGTAAACCAAGTTCATAAGCCTTTTCGTGTAATCTAAGATCAGCATTATCTTGTCTCAGTAGTATTCTATATTCAGCTCTTGATGTAAACATCCTGTAAGGTTCTTTGGTTCCTTTAGTGATTAAATCATCAATTAACACACCGATATATGCCTCATCTCTAGATAAGATAAAAGGCTNTTTATTATTAATTTTTTGGTGCGCATTTATACCNGCCATAATTCCTTGACCAGCNGCTTCTTCATAACCAGTAGTGCCGTTAATTTGGCCGCTAAAAAACAAATTCTCTACCAGTTTGGTTTCTAAAGAATGTTTTAATTGTGTAGGCGGAAAATAATCATATTCTACGGCATATCCAGGACGAAACATTTTGGCANTTTCAAAGCCNTCTATACTNCTTAACCCCTCCAACTGAACCTCTTCTGGCAAACTAGANGAAAACCCATTTATGTAAAACTCAATGGTGTTCCACCCCTCAGGTTCGGCAAAAATTTGATGTCTTGGCCTATGACTAAAACGGTTTATTTTATCTTCAATAGACGGGCAATATCTAGGCCCAATAGAGTTAATAGTTCCATTAAAAAGAGGGCTTCTTGAAAAACCACTTTTAAGTATATCGTGTGTTTTTTCGTTGGTATAAGTAATGAAACAACTTTTTTGAGCCCCNAATGNTGTGGTATCGTTAAAATATGAAAACTTTCCCGGGTTTTCATCACCAGGTTGCTCTTCCATTGTGTTAAAGTTTATACTTCTACCATCAACCCTTGGGGGAGTACCTGTTTTCATTCTTCCAGACTCAAACCCTAAGCCTTCAAGTTGAGCTGTAATTCCTTTCACCGCTTTATCTCCCATTCTGCCACCNCCAAATGTTTTATCACCCAAATGAATGGTTCCATTTAAAAAAGTTCCACTATTTAAAACAACNGCTTTTGTTTTAATGGAAATACCCATGCTGGTTTTAACCCCAACAACTTTGTTTTTTTCTACTACAATTTCATCAACTACATCTTGCCAAAAATCTAAATTTGGAATTTGTTCTAAAGTTTCTCTCCAGGTTTTACTAAACAACATGCGATCGCATTGTGCTCTNGGGCTCCACATAGCGGGGCCTTTAGATTTATTTAGTAATTTAAATTGTATGGCGCTTTTATCAGTTATAATTCCTGTCCACCCGCCAAGCGCATCAATTTCTCTCACAATTTGCCCTTTTGCAATACCCCCAATAGCTGGATTACAGCTCATTTGACCAATGGTTTCCATATTCATGGTGATCATCAATACTTTAGAACCTAAGGAGGCAGCAGCAGCAGCAGCTTCATTTCCNGCGTGCCCAGCACCAACTACNATTATATCNTACTCTTTAAGCATATTGTTTCACGTGGAACAAAAACGTAACCANCTGTAAGTCANGNAATTAANCCTAAATACTCATCTTCTTTAGCTCTAATTTCCTTTTGCTGGTCTTGAGTTTTGTCATTGTAACCGCACAAATGTAAAACACCGTGTATAATTACACGAAATAATTCATTATTAAAATCAACTTTTAATTCTTTAGCNTTNTCTTTTACACGATCAACAGAAATGAATAAATCACCAATTATGGTATTTTTTTCATTATAGTTAAAAGTGATAATATCTGTAAAATAATCATGATTAAGGTATTTTTTATTGATGTCTAACAAGTAATCATCAGAACAAAANATAATCGAAATTTCNCCAGTTTTATNNGCTAAATCTTGAATACAGTTGTTTAACCACTCGGAGACAGTTGNTTTATTGAAAGACGTAGTAACATCTTCATTATGAAAGTGTATAGCCAAGGACTATAATTATAGAGAAAACTTNAGTTCTACCACATTGCCTGGATCTATAAAACTAACCTCATCGGCAAGGTGATTCATGAGGAAAATACCACGACCCTGAGGTTTTTCTATGTTTTCTGGGCTTGTTGGATCAGGAAGATCATTGTAGTCAAACCCACTACCTTCATCAGTTATGGTAAATGCAATCGTATTGTCTTGAATATTATATTCAATTTCAGTTTTTTTATCACTACTATTTTTGTTGCCATGTATAATGGCGTTGTTTGCTGCTTCTGTTAGCGCTATAAGAACATTTCCATATTGTTCAACAGATACTTGATAAAGTTCACAAAGCGCATTAATCCAATCCTCTAAAATGAGAAGGCTACTTGATTCTGAAGCTAAAGAAATTTTGTTGGCCACGGGCTCCACAGTGCTAATCATATTCCGTCCATGTTTTTAAAATACTCATTTACTTTATTTTTGTAATAAGGTTTCAAATTTGGTGGAATAGTTTTTAACATTTCTGTTTCTTTTTGTTTCATTTTAAGGTACTCTTGATACAAATCATTGTTATTTTCTTTTTCCTCTTCTTTTCCTTCTTTAGACTCTCTCTTTTTATCTTCTTCTTGTTCTTTGGAGGCTTTATCCAATTCTAAGAGTTTTATTTTAATTTCTTCTTGTCTTAAAATGCTTTCTTGAGTGAGCTGGTTATTAATTATATCTTCTTCTACCTTTTCTATGTCTTTTATTATTTTTTTAAGGCCGTTTCCTTTACCAGACCCATCTTCATTAAGTTGTTGGGCCATTTCCATTAATTGTTTTTTAATAGCAGCCTGTTCTGCAGCCATTCGGCCAAGCTGTTCAAAACCACCACCTTTTTCGCCAGGACCTTTTTTATTGCCCTTTTGTTTGAGGTATTTTTTCATTGCCTCTATTTGTTTTTGTAGCTGATCGGCATTCTGTGGAAGTGATTTCCCCGCGTTTTTACTATTACCACCAGGTTTATTACATTGACCAGAGCCTGGCATACCTTGTTGCATTTGATTTAGAATTTCACTTAAAAGCAACCCAAGTTCGTTTGTGTGCATAATGACAGATTGTTGCTCGCGTTTAGCATGATTGTTCTTTCTTTCGGTCATATTTTTAATACTCTTTTTAAGAGAGCGTTTAATGTATTGCACCTCNGAGTTTATTTTGTTGCTTATCATTAATTGTCTCATTGCAAGAGCATCCAAAGAGTCTTCTATTATTAATATTTCATCACTTAATTTTCGCTGTTCTTGNCCAATTTTAACAAATTGAGGATCNTGAGCNTTGGTNATTTTAAGTTGTTTAAGCAATTCTTCTTGGTCTAAAGAAAANTTAACGAGNTGTTCTAAAAGAAGACGAATNGTTTCCATATCTTCTTGTTCTTGTTGTTGACTGTTACCCATTAAACCATTAAGCTGCTGTGCCAATTCTTCTAACTTTTGTTGGGTTTGTTTTTGGTTTTTAGCGGCTTTTTTGAGATTGTTTTTGTTTAATTCTTCAATAGATTCATTCATTGTTTCATTAACCTCTTTTTCTTTTTCCTCTGTATCTAAATTTTCTGGCTGTTTTAGGGCATCGTTTTTTTCTTGNAGGTCAAGAAGATCNCTTTGTATTTCATGGAATTCATCTTTAATNTCTTCTTGTTTTTTNGTTTTTTCAAACAAGGACTCTTTTTTGTNTTCNGTAAGCTCATTGAGNTGCTCTTGNTTTTTCATTAANTCNTCAATTTGTTCTTTTATCTCAGCGGCTTTTTCCTGAACAGCTAATTTTTTAAAATGTTCAATAGCTCNATCTAACTCTTTTATCATATTATCTTGAGAAAANTCGATGTCTTCCATCTTCTCTAGNACTTTATCTTTNTTCATTTCCTGNACAAGCTTATTNAGCTCATCATATAGTTTCTTCATTTCATCAGACATGAGGTCTTTCATGATTTTTTGTAGTTGTTCTTGTTTTTGAAGGATTTCTTCATCTTTTTTNAACGGATCAAAAGACAATTTTTTTTCTAATTCCTTTTTAAAATTTTCCAGTTGGAGATTAACTTGTTCTTGTTGCTGAAGAAGTTGTTTTAACCTGTTTTGATCATTCCAATCCATTTTCTTTTTATCCAANAAAGAAGATTTTACGTCTTTCATTTCTTGTTGGATAGCGTTTAGTTGTGAGGNAAGAGAGGATAAATCGTCTTGTTGTTTATTTCTTAATTGTTCCCTTTTTTCTTTGAATTCTTTCTTATCTGGAATATTAATAAAACGGGTAGTTGATTGCGTATATTTTGATCCATTTATTCCATCATTATCACCAACAATGAAATAATATTCTATTTGATCTCCAGGCTTGAGAGATAAGGATTCAAAATTAAAGTCAAAATTAAAAACAGCACGATTCCCCCTGTCATATGCAACAGGTAATTGTTTTGTGGAATCAGNTTTTTTGTTCTTATACACAAAAGACAAAGAGTTTATGCCGTAATCATCCTCTACNTCACCAATAAAAAACTTAAAGTAATCGTAAACACTGTCAGCTATTTCATTAACCGATATGGTAGGATATAAATCTTCACTTACTTGAATGTANTTTATTAAGGAGTCTACATGATTAGACATCGTGTTGCTTACTTTTAATANGTATTCTTCATTTTGNTTTGGCTGGTAGTAGAANTGGTAGTTCNANTGATNTTCTTTAATNGNAAANGCGGTNTCTTGAAATTGAATACTGCAATCNGAACTATTTTTGGTATTAATGTTCCAGTATATTTTAGANCCTTTAGGAACAATTAAGCTTGATAAATCTGTGAAAGTGTCTTTTTCAAGCAGCGTGTAATTAGGATAAACAACTATTTTACGTTCACTTATTAATTTTGCTTTGGGCAAGACCTCCACATTAAATGATTGTTGTTTTCCTAACCCATCAATTAAATAAAAAGAGAAGTTGGAACTAACAGACTGAAAAGTATAGTTGAAGAAACCAGTGCTATCTTTTTTAGTGTAAAGAGATTGGTTTTGTTTTTGAATAATTACATCTTGAGGAAGTTCAGGGCCAACAGTTTTAATTTGAAGTGTTAAATCTTCATTTTCTAATACAGAAAGCGCCTTGTTGTTGTTAACAATAAATGTAAAAGGATTTGGAGGGTCAAAAGCGTTGTTAAAATCAATTATTCTTTCCATTGGAGGAAGAACAGAGGAAGAGTATTTAATTGAAACAAAAGAAGCAAACAATAAAAGAACACCAAATCCAACTACATATTTGCGTAAATCTTTTAATGAAATGGAGGAAAGAAAATCAAATTTATTAACCAGAGACACTTTCTGTTGTATTGAAGCGTCTATTAGATCATTAATTTGACTGTTTTCAAGCGATTTAAGCTCTAATATGTTTATTAATTGATCATGAAGCCCATCTGTTTGTTTAGCGATTAATAAAGCGGCATTTTTATATGACATTCTATTTCCCCATCCAAGCAGTTTAAAAAAGGGAGACAATACTGACCGAAACAAGATGATTGAAAGCAGAGAAATAGACCCGAAAAATAGAACGCCTCTACCAAAAGAACTAAACCTGAAGAAGCTTTCTAAAAAAATGGATGAAAAAAGCACAATAACACCAAGTAAACCTAAGAGAATAATTCCCTTAAACGCAGCTACTCTGTAGTATTTATTCTTAAACTGATCAAGAGCTAAGAGCAGGGCTTGGTATGAGTTCTTTTCTAATTTCACAAACCTAAATTTAAGTTAAAATGGATTTTAACTCTGGAAAAATATCACAATAAATACTAAATCAACAGGTTATTTGTAATTTTGTGCTTCAAATGAAAATTAGAATTACAAAAACTTTCGACTTTGAAGCGGCCCATGCCTTAGATGGTTATGAAGGCAAATGCAAAGATATTCATGGTCACAGCTATCACTTGGAAACCACTTTTATAGGAAGTCCTAAAGAGGATAATAATCAACCAGATTGTGGCATGGTTGTAGACTTTGGGGAGGTAAAAAAAGTAGTAAAAACACAAATCATTCCTTTATTTGACCATAGGCTTATTCTAAGAAAAGACTCCAGATTTCAACACATTGCCCCGATTAATGAACGCATTCGATTAGTAGATTATCAACCTACCTGTGAAAATATGTTGATTGAAATAGTGGGTATTTTACAGGAACATAAACCACCAGGCACCACTTTGGTTAAGGCTTTTTTACGTGAAACAGCCAATAGTTACGCGGAATGGTTGGCAGAAGATAATTAATATCCATTATGCAAGAGAGAAAAGAAAAGGCAGCCCATTGGTTTAAATCTTTACGCAACGAATTTTGTCAAGCTTTTGAAGATATTGATGAAGGCAAGTTTGAGCGTAAAACATGGCAACACAAAGGCGAAGGAGGAGGGGAGATGAGCATCATGAAAGGAAATGTTTTTGAGAAGGTTGGGGTGAATATTTCTACTGTATCAGGGCAGTTTTCAGAAGATTATAGAGATAAAATAAAAGGCACAGAAAAATCACCTCATTATTGGGCTTCAGGAATTAGCCTAGTAGCTCATATGCAATCCCCAAAAGTTCCAGCATTTCATTTTAATACGCGTTTTTTAGTGACAGGGGAATCTTGGTTTGGTGGCGGAGCTGATATGACCCCCACATTTGTAAATAAAGATGATACGACCCTTTTTCATCAAAAAATGGAAGAAGCTTGTCGTCCTTATGATGAAACTTACTATCCAAAGTTTAAAAAGAGATGTGATGAGTATTTTTATTTACCACACCGAAATGAACCAAGAGGGGAGGGGGGCATCTTTTTTGATTACATGAATACCGGAGATTGGGAAACAGATTTTGATTTTGTGAAAGATGTAGGAAGAAAAACCCTAGAAGCCATTACCACCATAGTAAATCAACACAAAAATTTATGTTGGACAGCTGAAGAAAAAGATGAACAACTGTTAAAAAGAGGACGATATGTGGAGTTTAATTTATTGTGGGATAGAGGAACACTTTTTGGTATTAAAACAGGAGGATCTACAGAGGCCATTTTGATGTCTATGCCACCAACCGTAAAATGGGCTTAATGCAAAGTATAGCGGACATAAAACAACAACTCTCTGCTATTCCAGATCCGGAAATTCCAGTAATTACCATTGAGGAATTAGGGGTGCTTCGTGATGTTAGTTATGAAGAGGAGAAGTTAGTGGTTACCATTACTCCCACTTACTCTGGGTGCCCAGCCATGGACCGTTTTCAAGCAGATATCAAAGAGGAGTTGGGCAAAATGAAGATTGAACATTTTGAAATTAAAATGCAGTACGACCCACCATGGACCACAGATTGGATAGGGGAGGAGGCAAAAGAAAAATTGCGCGTTTATGGTATTGCCCCACCAGCGTTTAAAACATCCGATAAAAATGCCATATTGGGCGCACCTAAGGAAGTGGATTGTCCCCACTGTAAGGCCAAGGAAACAGAATTGGTTAGTCCTTTTGGGTCAACCGCATGTAAAGCCATGTATA